>DMPC01000091.1:0-1911 GCA_003456155.1 Actinomycetota bacterium
ACACGGCTGGCCTTCGTCGACTTCGACGGCAATCCCGTCCTGCCCCCCGAGGAGCGCGGTGCTCGCCAGCCCGCCGCTCGCGACGTCGCGGGGATGCTCGCGTCGATTGACCACGTCGCACGCGTGGTGAACCATCGGACGCCCGGCCTTGATCCGGAGCCGGCTCGCGCGTGGATACCGATCGCGCAGCAGGCGTTCCTGGACGCCTATCGGGCGGTGCTCGCCGATCACGGATGCAGCAACCTGCTGGACGAGCGGCTGCTCCCGGCCCTCATGGTCGATCAGGAACTGCGCGAGTATCTGTATGCGGTGCGCTTCCTGCCCCACTGGACGTACGTGCCGGACGCCGTGCTGACCGAGCTGTTCCCCGATGACACCGCCCCGAGGGAGACCTGATGGATCCGCTGCTGTTCGCCCAGGATCTCGAGCAGGGCCCGGCCCGCTTCCGGGAGCTGCTGGACGTCCTGGAGCGGGAGGATCCGTGGGCGCCTGCCATCACGGCCCCGCCGCGTCGGATCGTCCTGCTCGGGATGGGCTCGTCCCACTTCGCGAACAGCGTGCTCGCCCTGCGCCTGCAGGCGTCCGGCATCGCCGCACTCGCCGTGCTCGCGAGTGCTGACCCGCTGCCGATGGTGACCGAGGACGACCTCGTCATCGCGGTCTCCGCATCGGGGGGCTCTGCGGAGACGCTCGCGGCGACCCGGCACTACGCCGGGCGATGCCGCACCGTCGCGGTGACGAACACCGAGGGCTCCGCAGTGCAGAGCCTGTGCGACACCCACGTGGCGCTGCTGGCCGGTGTCGAGGAGGGCGGCGTCGCGTGCCGCTCGTTCACCCACACCCTCGCCCTGCACCTCGCCCTGCTCGACCGCCTCACCGGCTCGTCCATCAGCACACCCGCCCTGCGCGGCGCGATCGGTGCGACGGAGGATCTGCTGCAGCGACGTGACGCCTGGCTCGACGACGTATCCGGCCTTCTGCTGGGCCCGGATGGCACGACCTTCGTCGCGCCGGTGCGGCGGCTCTCCAGTGCCCAGCAGAGCGCCCTGATGCTGCGCGAGGGCCCCCGGCTGCCGGCGATCGCCTGCGAGACAGGCGACTGGTCGCACATCGACGTCTACCTGACGAAGACGACCGACTACCGCATGATGCTGCTGCCCGGTTCGGTCTGGGAGCCGCAGCTGTGGGAGTGGGTGACGCTTCGCGGCTCGACCGTCGTGGTCGCCGGGGCCGACGCCCCGGAGGCTGCGCTGTGCCTGCGGTACGCCAACGACAGCGAGGATGACATCCGCCTGCTGGCCGAGCCGCTGATCGCGTCCCTCGTCTCCGCGCGCACCTGGGCCGCGCAGTCCTGACAGCCACGGCAGCATGGGCCGTATGCGATAGTCGCGCCGTGACCGGACGACGCGCGGACGTGGTGCTGCTGGATCTGGATGGCACCCTCACCGACGCGGGGCCGGGAATCGTCAACTGCATCCGGTACGCCCTCGACGACATGGGCATCGAGCATCCTGACGATGCCACGATGCGCACCTTCCTCGGGCCACCGCTCGCCGATACCTTCCGCCGTCACTTCGGCATGACGAGCGAGCAGATCGACCACGCCATCGCCAAGTACCGCGAGCGCTATCACGATGTCGGGCTGTTCGAGAACGCGGTCTACGACGGGATCCCCGAGCTGCTGCAGGAACTGGATGATGCCGGGGTCGTCCTCGCGATCGCGACGAGCAAGCCCACCTACTCCGCGACGCGCATCCTTGAGCACTTTGCGCTGGATCGGCACCTCGTGTTCATCGGCGGTGCCGACCTCGCGGGGGTGCGACACGACAAGGCTTCGGTCATCGCTCACACGCTGGAGGAGTTGCATGCTCGCGATCGGCTTGACGCGGATGCGCGGCTGATCATGATCGG
>DMPC01000091.1:2266-5736 GCA_003456155.1 Actinomycetota bacterium
GCATCTGGGGCAGGTGCGGCATGCGAGCGTCATGCGAGATGACGGCGTCGCATCCGGCCTCGATGGCGGTGGCCAGATGCAGGGCATCGATGAGCTGGCCGCCGACGGTCCCTCGAATCAGTGCTGCCGCGCGGAACGCCTCGTGCGAGTGCGACGCGACGGTCACCAGCGGAGACGCGAACAGGGCCTGCACTTCCTCGACTCCGGTCGGTTGAGGCGCCCGATGGACCCCGACCAGAACCTCCGCCATTGCAGCATCACCCGTCATCATCACGCAGCGGCCCCGGGAGCCCTGTTTGAGCAGGCGAGTAGCCGACTCATTCCACACACTTCGACTCTCGAGGGCGTAGATCAGCACGTTGCTGTCGAGGTAGAGCGTCGATCCTGCGAGTGAGGTCATCCCGTTGGCTCTCGCTCCCACTCATCGCGCGTCTCGCGGATGTTGCGGTCGATCTCCTCCTGATCACGCCCCCACACGCCGTCAAACATGCCAGCCCACCGGGAGACGTCCACCGGCTCGGCTCCATGCCCCGGCAGGCTCACGGTGATGACGCCGTTGGCGTACACGAGATCGATCACCGTTCCCTCAGTGATGCCCGCCTGCTCTGCGATGGCCTTGGGGATGGTGATCTGGTTGCGCTGGCGTACGACGACGACGGTCACGCGAGGTCCTTCCGATGAGGAGTCGACGGCCCTACGGCCACATTTCTGAAATTCTGTCAGAAATCCTGAATCATCTCTACGCGAAGAGCACACCCGGGTTCATCAGGCCCACCGGGTCCCACGCCGCCTTGATCGCCCGCATGGCGGTGATCTCCTCGGGGGTACGGCATAGGTGCAACTCCCCGGCCTTGGCCCGGCCGACGCCATGTTCGGCCGACACTGAGCCGCCGTAGCGCGCGACGCACTCCAGCACCGCGAGGTCGACCGCGAGGTCGTCGGCATCGGGGCCGATCATCTCGACATGGATGTTTCCGTCGGCCAGATGCCCGAAGACACCGAAGTGCTCGACGGTCGGCCATGCCCCGACGATGTCGCGCAGCTCGTCGGCGCATGCCGCCAGTGACGGCAGCGGCACCGACACGTCGAGCTTGTGCGCGACACCGAGTGCGCTGAACGCCTCCCCCTGCCCCTCGCGATACGACCACAGTCGCGCCTGCTCGGACGTGTCGAGACCGACGACGACGTCAGCATCGTCCGACAGCCCCGTGAAGCCGGACGCATCGCCACCGTCGGCGACCTCCAGCAGGACGACGAGCGGATGACGTCGCTCGAGCGGCCAGCCCAGGCCGCGCAGACGTCCGGCGAGTTCCATGCCGGTCTCGTCCGTCACCTCGGCTGCGATGAGACGAACCGAGGGCTCGACCGCGGACGACATGAGGTCGATCGCCTCCGCGTAGGACTCCGCACCGATGAGGGCGACGGAGGTGCGCCCGACCGGTCGGTGCAGGCGCAGGCGGACCGCGGTGATGACACCGAGGGTGCCCTCGGACCCGCACAGCAACGACCCGAGGTCGTATCCGGTGTTGTCCTTGAGCATCCCTGCGAGATGGGACAGGACGGTGCCGTCGGCCAGCACGGCCTCGATGCCGACGATCTGCAGTCGGGTCATGCCGAAGGCGACGACGTGGATGCCGCCGGCGTTCGTCGCGACGGTCCCGCCGATGGTCGCGGAGTCGCGGGCCGCGAGGTCGACGCCGTAGTGCCAGCCCGCGGACTCCGCGTGGTGCTGTACATCGCGCAGGGTGGCGCCCGCGCCGACGGTCACCTGCCCCGAGAGGTGATCGACCTCGCCGAGGGCGTCGAGGCGTCGGGTCGAGAGGACGACGGGCAGGCGATCGGCCTCCGAGGCGGGCACAGCCCCACCGACGAGACCGGTGTTGCCGCCCTGGGGCACCACCGGGACGCCCCGACGGGAGCACTCGCGCAGCACGGCCGCGACGTCGTCCGTGGATCCGGGCCGCACGACGAGCAGGGCATCCCCCCGCCACCGGCGCGACCAGTCAACGACGTACTGCTCCATCAGGGCAGGGTCGGTGAGCACATGCTCCGGACCGACGATCGCTGAGAGCGCAGCCGCCAGGGACGCATCAGGGTTCGCGGTGTCGGGCACGGGGCTATCCTGACGGCAGACATGCACCATCCGCCACAGGGGCACCACGCTGGAGGTCGCACCATGCGCCACACGCTCGGGGTCGTGCGCGTCGCTGCCGTGGTGGCCGTGGTGGCCACAGGTCTCGCCGTCCTGGCCGCCCCTGCGCAGGCCCTGCCGCCCGGCGAGACGGTCCCGATCACCGGCACGTTCTCGATGACCACGGCGAACGGTGTCCTGCCGACCTGGGAGGCGGATGACATCGCGCTCGTGGGTGTCTCGCCCGGTGCCGTCACCACGACAGCGACGAGCATCACGGCCCGTCTCACCCTCCCGCTCGTCGCCAAGACGGGCACCGCCTACGCGGCGGCCGGCGGGTTCCGGCTCCTGAAGCGCGACACCGGCGCCACCATCCGCTGCTCGACCCCGACCATCGACACCGCGGCCCGGCTGCTCGACTGCATCCTGCCCGACGGGTCGCAGGAGGCGCTCTTCCTGATCTCCGACATCGACTCGCGCTCCCGCGTGTGGGGGACGACCACGGTCACGTCGGTGTTCCGCGGGGTCGAGATGCGGATCAACGGCCAGGAGGCCGCGGACCTGCTGAACAAGGCTCTCGGCGTGAAAACCTTCAGCCCGTCGATCACGATCGGCACCGGCGACCTCATCGCCGCGCGGCCGCGCTAGCCCGAACCACGGGGCCCTAGGGCTTCGGCCCTCGACGCTGACCCGGACCCAGACGCCCGGGGCACCAGACTCCAGATGGCTCCTCCCGGCTCCGGGGCCGGCCCACCACACGGCACCGGCCTCGTCAACGCCGTCCTCCACAGCACCCCTCGGCCGGTCCGTTGTCCACAGCCCGGCCCGCCGGGGTTTCGCCGGCCCCCGCCCTGGGCAGACCCTCGTGGCAAGGCTCATCGGCTCCAGCACTCCGACGGGCAAGGAGAACACCCCTGTCGGGGGGAGAACGAGGGATGAAAGCCATGCTCACGAACACGACGTCCGTGCCCCGCACCACCCGTGGCCGCCTGGCGGCCGCCGCCATCGGAGCCATCGCGAGCGGCGCCCTGCTGCTCGGCATCGCGGCACCGGCCAGCGCCGGTGAGGTGATCGCCACCGAGATCGTCGCCAGCGACACCCCGACGAGCACCGTCGCGGCCAGCGTGCCCACCGCCATGGCGAGCAAGCCACGCGCCATCACTGTGAGCAACCAGCGAGGCAAGTCGGTGGTGCTCTTCGCCAAGGGCGAGCAGATCCGCCGCAACCTTGCCCCCGGGAACGCACCGGTGACCTTCACCGGGCTGACCGCGGGCCGCGTCTACACCGTCGCGGTCGGCGGTGCACCGATCGGCACCGTCGTCGCACTCGACGCACCCGC
>DMPC01000091.1:5974-6440 GCA_003456155.1 Actinomycetota bacterium
CTCCAGTGGAGCCACCGGGCGACCCGAGCCACGGGTGGTGCCGACACCCAGTACGTCGTGGCCGCCACCAGCCCGACCGCCAAGACCGTTACGGCGACCGTGACGGGCGCACGCACCGCCGAGCTCAGCGGTCTGGATCCGCAGGCGCTCTACTCCTTCAGCGTCACCCCACGGAACTCCGCGGGCTCGGGCAAGGCGACGAAGGCGAGCATGACGCGCACGCTGGCCCAACTCACCGGCACACCGAGCAAGTCGGCCGACACTCCGGTGCCGTCGCAGCCGAAGCCCACGGAGTCGACACCCACCCCGGCACCCGCGCCTGCCCCGGCACCCGCGCCTGGGCCGTCGACCCGCACGATCTGGGTCTGCCCGGACGGGTACCGCGAGATCGCGGGCCAGTGCCAGACGACCCAGGCGTACACCTTCCATAGTGAGACCCAGACGCAGGCGTACACCTACACCTGGA
>DMPC01000091.1:6629-9546 GCA_003456155.1 Actinomycetota bacterium
CCAGACGGGCACCCGCCGGAACACCGACAACCAGACGTGCGGCTACCTGCCCGACGCGCAGGGCAATCCCGTCGTCGAGTGCTGGGGTGGCTACGACGAGCCCGTCTACTCGAACGTGAAGGATGCCACCCCCGCGGGCTACACCGACAACGGGTCGGCGTGGGTGCGGACCATCCAGGTCAAGGACACCGCTCCCACCGGCTACGCCGACGACGGCACCCAGTGGGTCAAGACAGCCGCGAAGGTCGAGCGCACCATCCCGGCCTGATCACCGACTCCGTCCGGCGGGAGCACCAGGGCATGGCGGGGGCCTCGCCCGGGACTCCCGCCGGACGGGTTTCATGGGCCGAGGGCTCGGGCCCTCACTTCAGTGACAGTCCCCTGACGGCCACCGCGATCTCCCGGAAGTCCGACACCTTGCCCACGGTGACGCGTGTGGGGAACGACAGTTCGATCAGGTGTTCTCCCGGCCCCAGTTGCACGGGATCCACGGTAAAGGCCACGCGACCCGGGGTCACCTCACCCGGTGCGCCCTCCACGATCGACGAACCGACCGGCCGCCCATCAAGAGCGATGTCGACCCGCTGCGGACCGTACGCATCGACGGGAATCTCGAAGCGACCCTGGAAACCCGAGGGAGCGGTGTCCGGCATCGTGAAGACGATGCGCGCCGTGGCGCCCTCGCTCCACCGGCGACCCTCCTCGGGCCACCACGACGGGATGCCGAGGCGGAACGGGTCGAGCGAGATCGCATTCGACCAGAAGCCGGTGCTCCAGCCGACGAGCCCCAGTTCGGGGGCACCCACCGGATACTCCTGACGGGGCTGCAGCGGCGGTGGTGTCGAGAGCAGGCGCTGCATCCGGTCCTCGTGCCGATCCTCCGAGGCGAGCAGTTGCGGGTACTGCCAGTCCCACATGATCCAGGGGTTGTCCTCGCTGATGGGCTCGACGTACCAGACGCGCGAATAGGGGTTGTAGAGCGCCTGCACGGTGTTGATCCATGTCGATACGGCAGCCAGAACGACAAACACGATGACGGTCACCTTGGCGAGAGCAGGCTTCAGGGTGCGCGGCCAGAGCACGACGACCACGAGGACGAGGCCGGGCAGCGCATCCATCATCAGGCGCGGGCCGAACCCCCAGCCGCCCCACCAGTGCGGGAAGCGCGAGATCGCGATCCAGTGGGCGAGCGTCCACAACACTCCGAGGATGACGAGCGCCCGCTCATCCCCCGTGATGCGACGCCAGTTCCCCCACAGCAGCAGGAGAACGAGCAGGATCGGCGTGAAGAGGAGCAAGCCTCTGCCCGGACTGACCATGTTCCCGGTGAACGCCACCCAGAAGTCGCCGCCCTCGAGTCGCTGAGGGAGGTAGTAGGCCGGCAGCCACACGCCGGACGTCAGCTTGGTGAAGACAACGAAGGCGGCCACCACCAGCGCGGCAGGCCAGGCAAAGGCGACGAGTCCCCGGCGCCAGCGCACCGCCAGCAGGATCGCGATGCCCAGGGGCAGCAGGGCAAGCTGCGGGCGGACCACGAACGCATACGCCGCAAGCACGCCGCTCCATGAGGCCAATGCAGTCCGGTGACCCTGAAGTGCGACGACGAGGCACAGCAGTGCACCGAGAGACATCACGGCGCCGAAGTCGTGCGACCACAGAGCCGTCGCACCCGTGCTCGCGAAGGATGAGCCGAACCAGAAGGCGGTCGCGATCAGCAGCGAGACCCAGTGCCGCAGGAAGCGACGAGCAAGCAGGTACGTGAGCACAAAGACGAGAACCGACGCGACCGCGGCGAGGGCGATCTGGATCTTGTCGTCGTTGGGAGTCACCTCGATGCCCAACGCAGAAAGCACCGCGATCACGGGAGCGACGATCAGGGAGGTGCCGATCGGGAAGAAGTAGTACAGGTGACCGTTGACCTCTTCGAGGCGGTAGCCGACCTGCAGGGCGCTCTTCACCAGGTCGGGGTAGTGATCGAACCGGAGCCAGTGCCCCTGAACGAGGCTCTCGGCTGCCAGCAAGGAGCCCATCATGTCGCTGTCCGTGGTGCGGACCGTGGTCGTGATGACGACGACGGCAACCGCCAGAGCGACGATGGCGACAGACAGCCACGTGACCCATCGGCTGCCCAGAACGGTCCCCGCCTGTATCACCACCCGATTATGGCGCCTGCCTCGAACCGAAACAGGCGTCGGCAGGACTGCCGCCGTCTCGCTGGGATCCCAGTAGGGTCATCGCCGTGATGGCGCTGTGGCTGCGAGTGCGCGAGCCCGTCATCGTCCTCGTCATCACGATCGCTGTCGCCCTTGCCTCACAGCGCTGGGCGGGGCTTGACACCCCGGATTCCTCCTTCTACGCCTCGCTGGGCATCTGGGGCAGCGAGATCACCGATCGGGCACCGATCGACAGCTACTACTTCACCCGGCTCGGCTACATCGCCCCGGTCCACGTGCTGACCGATGTGCTCGGCATCTGGGTGGGCTTCGAGGCCTACCGGGTGCTGCTGCTGCTCGTCTTCGTCACCGGTACCTATCTGGCACTGCGACGGTTCACCGCCATCGCGTCGGCGGCGTTCCTCACCGGCATCGTGTCGCTGAGCACCGTGGTGCTGAGCTACTTCGGCAACTCGTACCTGACCGGCTCCGTCCTGGCCGGAACTGCCGCCGTGATCGCGGCTGCGCTCTTCCGTGGGTCGAGGCCGGCGATCATCGGTGGCGCGATCCTCGGCTGGCTCGCGATGGTGAATCCGCCCGGCGCCCTGCTCGCCGGCACGCTGTGGCTGGCGATCCGCATCCATGGGCGCATCCGCGTGAGCGAGGTGGTGTCCGCTGCGATCAGCAGCGCCGTCGTCTTCGGTGGATTCCTGCTCGTCGTCCTGGCGATGTTCGCGGGCATGAGCTGGTTCGGTGCCTACATC
>DMPC01000220.1:0-4539 GCA_003456155.1 Actinomycetota bacterium
CGGGGCCAGCCCCCGGGCCCCGCTCCCCGCAGCCGCGGGGCCAGCCCCCCCGGGACGTCGACAGGGCTGGATTTCGCCCCATGAGGCTCACCCGGTAGCCTTTCGGGGCTGCTCGGCTCGCCGGGCACACGCATTTCACCCTCCTGCCACGGATCGACCGTGGCCGCTGAGTCCGAAGGAGGTGGGTTGTCTATGCGTCGTTACGAGATCATGGTCATTCTGGATCCCGATCTGGAAGAGAAGACCATCGCTCCCAGCCTGGAGGCGTTCCTCAACGTCATCCGCGCTGACGGAGGCACCGTCGAGAGCCTGGAGATCTGGGGCCGTCGTCGACTGGCCTACGAGATCAACCATAAGCCCGAGGGCATCTACGCCCTCATCCACGTCGACGCGACCAAGGAGTCCGTCGCCGAGCTCGACCGCCAGCTCTCCCTGAACGAGGCCGTCATGCGCACGAAGGTCATGCGCCTCGAGGAGAGCGCCAAGGCGGGGGCCGAGTAATGGCGGCCGGCGACATCGTGGTCACCGTGGTGGGGAACCTCACCAACGACCCCGAGTTGCGCTTCACCCCCAGCGGTGCGGCTGTCGCCTCGTTCACCATCGCGTCCAACTCGCGCTACATGGACAAGACCACGAACGAGTGGAAGGACGGCGAGCCGGTCTACATGCGCTGCAGCGTGTGGCGGCAGTACGCGGAGAACGTCGCGGAGTCCCTGACCAAGGGCACCCGCGTCATCGCGACGGGCCGTCTCAAGCAGCGCTCGTACGAGACCCGCGAGGGTGAGAAGCGCACCGTGCTCGAGATGGAGGTCGATGACGTCGGCCCCGCGCTGCGCAACGCGACCGCCAAGGTGAATCGCGTCGCTCGTGAAGGTGGTGGCTTCGGTGGCGGAGCGCCCGCCGGCGGTGCACCGGCTGACGATCCGTGGGCCTCGGGCCCCTCGTCCGGAGCCGGATTCGACGAGCCTCCCTTCTAGTCCCCCACTTCCCATTTCCCTGAAGCCGAACGGCTTCGGCCCCCGACAGGAGCAAGACGCATGGCACGAGACAACAAGAACCGCCAGTCGGCATCCCGCAAGAACGAGAAGATGGTCAAGGCCAAGGCCTGCCAGTTCTGCAAGGAAGGCGTCAAGGCGATCGACTACAAGGACACGAACCTGCTGCGCAAGTTCATCTCCGATCGCGGCAAGATCCGCGCCCGCCGGGTGACCGGCAACTGCACCCAGCACCAGCGCGACATCGCCATGGCGGTCAAGAACGCTCGCGAAGTGGCTCTCCTTCCCTACACGTCCACCGCGCGCTGACGCCTGAGAAGAACAGGAACGAACATGAAGCTCATCCTCACTCAGGACGTCGCGGGCCTCGGTGCCCCCGGTGACGTCGTCGAGGTCAAGGACGGCTACGGCCGCAACTTCCTTGTGCCCCGCGGCTTCGCGATCCAGTGGACGCGCGGCGGCGAGAAGCAGGTCACGCAGATCAAGCGCGCCCAGAAGGTGCGCGAGGTGCGCGACCTCGACCACGCCAATGAGATCAAGCAGGCCATCGAGGGCCTGACGGTCACCGTGACCGCCCACGCGGGCGACAAGGGCCGGCTCTTCGGCTCCGTCACGAACGCCGACATCGCTGACGCGGTGAAGGCCGCTGGTGGTCCGGTCATCGACAAGCGCAAGGTCGTGATCGATGCTCCCGTCAAGACGGTGGGCAAGCACACCGCCAAGGTCGAGGTGCACGGCGATGTCACCGCGAAGGTGACCTTCGAGGTCGTGGCCGGCTAGTTCGACTCAGCACAACGACGAGGGCTGCACCCCCAGGGGGTGCGGCCCTCGTCGTTGTGCTGAGAGCGTCCACGGACGCCGGGATCAGGTGGTCGAGAGCTCGCCACTGGCGGCGGCAACCGAGAACACGATGATCCAGATGATGATGCCGAGGACGGTGAGCGCGAGGCCCACGATGCCGAGGACGAAGCCCGCCTTGGCGACGCCGCGATTGTTGGCAAGGCCCTGATCTGCCTTGTTCATCCCGATCTTGCCGAAGATGATGGCGAGAACCGAGCCGATGGTGCCGAGGCAGACGAACTGCAGGATGCCCATGACGAGGGCGGCGGTGCCCATGCCATTCTGCGGCATCGCGGGCTGGCCCTGCGGGGGCATGGGAGTGGTCATGATGTTCCCTTCATGGAGGACAGACCGGTCTATTCAATCGGAATGTCTGGTGCTTGGGCGGGAATTGCCCTCTTCGGGGCTACAGTCAGGCCTATTCCGATGAGGAGGATGCGACATGGGCTTCGGTCAGGCCGTCAGGACCTGCTTCGGGAAGTACGCCGACTTCAGCGGGCGTGCGGCTCGCCCGGAGTTCTGGTGGTTCTTCCTGTTCAGCACTCTGGTCAGTCTGGTCGCGACCATCCCGTTCTACGTGCTGATCGGGCTCCTCGCGGCCAGCGAGAACGGCGCAGGCACGGGTGTGCTCACCGTCCTGATCATCGTGTGGACGATCATCGTCGTCCTCCTCTCGATCGGGCTGATCATCCCCCTCCTCGCCGTCGGCGCACGTCGCCTCCACGACTATGGGCAGACGGCCTGGCTGCTCCTGCTCTACTTCATTCCCTGCGGCAACATCGCCCTCATCGTCCTGTGGGCCCTGGACGGCACCCCCGGCGACAACCCCTACGGCCCGCGCCCCCTTCAGTAGCCCCACGCGCCGAGGCGCTCGATCAGGAAGAGACACCATGGGATTCGGCCAAGCGATCTCGCACAACTTCAGCAACCTCGGCAACTTCGAGGGACGCGCCGCACGACCGCAGTTCTGGTGGTGGGTGCTGTTCCTCTGGATCATCAGCATCGTCGTCAACATCTTCACCGGCGGCATCGGTGCGGCCGTGGGCGGGAGCGGGGAGTTCGGCTTCCTGACCCTCGTCGGCTACATCATCTGGATCATCCTGGTGCTCGCCACGATCGCGGTCGGCGCACGACGCCTGCATGACACCGGCAGGTCCGGCTGGTGGCAGCTGCTGTGGCTGCTCCCCTGCATCGGCCCGATCGTCCTGATCGTCTTCTGGGCCCAGGCCGGCTACCCCGGTGACAACCAGTACGGGCCGCCCACCGCCCTGTAGTAGCTACTCCCCAGTACTTGCGTGTCGGTCCCGTGACCCAGGTCACGGGACCGACACGCTTTTCCCGTCCCCGCACTTCCCCTGGGGTCCTTGAGGAGGAGTTATGGCGTTTTCCGCACACGAGGTCCTGGAGGAATCCTGGATCCTGAGCAAGCGCACCTACTGGTCGTGGTGGCCGGTCGTCATCGTTGCCGCGATCATCCCTGCCGTCCTTCAGGTCATCGCCTCACTGCTGACCGGTTGGGCCAACAATCTGGACGGCTTCTTCGGTGGCCTCATCGGCATCATCGGTGCACTGATCGGGATCATCGCCGCCCTGGCCATCGTCCTGATGATTCTCGGGCTGTTCCGCAATGCGTATGCGGTCAGCGGCGGTGAGCGACCCAGCGTGGCCCGGCTCTTCGAGACCCGGCACTACTGGTGGTTCCTCGCGGCCGGCCTGATCTATCTCGGCATGGTCTTCATCGGCTTGGTCGCGTTCATCATCCCGGGCCTGATCATCGCCTTCATGCTCGCGCTGTTCCCCTACGCCCTCATTGCGGGTAACGCCAACAACGGCTTCTCGGCCCTGGCGACCAGCTGGGATCGCATCACGAGCCACTTCTGGAAGTACATCGGCCTGCGTATCGTCCTCACGGGCGTGCCCATCGCGGTGCTGATCGCCTTCTTCTTCGTCATCGGCATCCTGGGCGGTGGCGCGTTCGCGAGCTTCGAGGCCTTCAGCGGTGACGCGGTCGGCGGCATCCTCGCGGTGATCCTCGGCATTGCCGCGGTCGTCGTGATGGTGTTCCTCTACGTGCTGGCGATCATCTTCACGTATGTCTCGGACGCCCTCGCCTACCGCCGGCTCGCACCGGAGTGGGCGGAGTAGTCCGCGTCACTGCTCGAACTGGACGAGAAGGTCGTCGACGATCCCGTCGGCGGCCTTCTCGATCATGGACAGGGAGTCGGTGAATCCCTCGTCACCCCCGTAGTAGGGGTCGGGGACAGCGAGATCCGGATGAGGCTCGGGCAGTTCGCTGAGTGAGGGGTCGAAGGAGCGGAACATCCGCAGGGCCGGCCTCTGGTCGGCCGGCAGGCCGGAGGCCGCGAGCATCGCCTCGAGATTCGCATAGTTCGACTCGTCCATGGCCAGGAGCAGGTCGATGTCGTCCATCCAGTGCGGGGCGATCTGCCGGGAGATGTGCTCGAGGTCGTAGCCGGCCGCGAGCAGGGTGGCCTGCGCTCGGGGGTCGGCGGGGTGCCCGATGTGCCAGTCTCCGGTGCCGGCCGAGTCGACGACGACCTGCCCGCTCAGCCCGGCCTTGCCGATCCGGTCGCGCAGGACGGACTCCCCCATGGGCGAGCGGCAGATGTTGCCCAGGCAGACGACGGTGATGCGGTACGGATCAGCGGTCATGGGACGTCACGCTATCCATGCGCCGGGCGTC
>DMPC01000220.1:4592-5890 GCA_003456155.1 Actinomycetota bacterium
CATCCGGCCCGGTCGCACGAGGGAGCTCAGGGAACGTCCGAAGCGGAATCCCCACCTCGTCCACAGGTGGGCGAACAGGAAGAGGGCCCCCGTACGCATCTTGTCCACACCTTTGTCCACAGGGCACGTGGACGATGTCGGCCCCCATCCCTAGCGTGGGNNTCACGCTATCCATGCGCCGGGCGTCGCGGCGCGGATGGAGGGCTCACGAGTTTTCGTCCACAGCCTTGGGACACCATCCGGCCCGGTCGCACGAGGGAGTTCAGGGAAAGTCCGGAGGAGAATCCCCACCTCGTCCACAGGTGGGCGAACAGGAACCGGACCCCCGTACGCATCTTGTCCACAGCTCTATCCACAGGGAACGTGGACGATGTCGGCCCCCATCCCTAGCGTGGGGCCGTGAGCGTCTATGAACTGCACCCCGAGGAGGACGCCGGCATCGATCGCACCCCCCCGAGCGACAACGCTGCCGAGCAGTCCGTCCTCGGCGCCATGCTGCTCAGCAAGGACGCCATTGCCGACGTGGTCGAGGTCATCCGCGAGAACGACTTCTACCGCCCCGCTCACCAGGTCATCTACGGCGCCATCCTCGATCTCTACGGTCGCGGCGAGCCCGCCGACGCCGTCACCGTGGCCGCGGACCTCACCCGCACCGGTGACATCGGTCGCATCGGAGGAGCTCCGTACCTGCACACTCTCGTCTCGATGGTTCCGACGGCTGCCAACGCCGGCTACTACGGACGCATCGTGCGCGAGAAGGCGATCCTGCGGCGTCTGGTCGAGGCGGGCACCCGCATCGTCGCCATGGGCTATGCCGGCACCGGTGACGTCGACCAGACCGTCGACCGTGCTCAGGCAGAGGTCTACGACGTCACCGATCGCCGCACGAGCGAGGACTACGCACCGCTCAGCGACATCATGGGCGATGCCCTCAATGAGATCGAGGCGATCTCCAACCGCAACGGCGAGATGGTCGGCGTGCCCACGGGCTTCACCGAACTCGACAAGCTCACCAACGGGCTCCACCCCGGCCAGCTCATCATCGTGGCCGCGCGGCCCGCGATTGGTAAGGCGCTGGCGCTGGACACCCCCATTCCGACGCCGACGGGATGGACGACCCAGGGAGACCTGCGCCCGGGTGACTGGGTTCTCGGCGATGACGGCCGCCCCGCGCGTGTGCGCGCGGTCAGCGAGATCTGGCAGGACCGCCCCTGCTTCCGCGTCGAATTCAGTGACGGAACCTCCATCGTTGCGGACGCGGAGCACGAGTGGCTGACCCATACGCGTGCCACTCGACG
>DMPC01000220.1:6138-7058 GCA_003456155.1 Actinomycetota bacterium
ACTCAGGACGAACGCCTCAATCACAGCGTCACCAATGCGAGCGCCCTCGATCTGCCCGAGGCACGCCTCGACATCGCGCCGTACACCTTCGGTGTCTGGCTGGGAGACGGTACGAGTGCGGCAGCGCACTTCACCAGCGCCGACCCCGAGATCGCGATGTTCATCGAGGCGGAGGGGTATGCGGTGCGACCACGTAGCCACCTCCGCTACAGCATCGCACTCCCGGACACGGCCCCGGTGGCTGAGCGCACGTGTCTTGTGTGCGGGAAGGCGTTCACGCCTCAGCGACCCATGGTCCGGACATGCGGCCGGAGTTGCGGGGGGCGCCTCACGACGATCGCGAAGCCGATTCCGCATCCGCGATGCCCCGATTGTGGCAGGTCGACAATCGGGTTCATCCGGTGTCAGGCCTGCCACGACGATCACGGATCAGTTCAGGCGCTCATGCGGCGGATGAAGGTGCTCGGCGACAAGCACATTCCGATGGCCTACCTCCGCTCGTCGGAGTCACAGCGCCGCGCTCTCCTCGCGGGTCTGCTCGACACGGACGGCACGGTCACGTCAACGGGCAGCATCCAGTTCACCACGACGTCGGAACGTCTCGCTGGTGACGTCCGCGAGCTCATCGCCAGCCTCGGCTATCGCGTCTCGATCAGCACGAAGCGGGTTCGGGGACGGTCTGCCGCCTCGTCGGTGGCCTTCAACGCCACCTTCACCACGCACGATGACGTCTTCCGCCTCGAGCGCAAGCGCCTCCTCCAGAAGGAGCGCATGAGCGGCAAGTCCGCCGCTCGGCACGGGATGCGCTTCATCTCGTGTGTGATCCCGGTCGCGAGCGTCCCGGTCCGTTGCATTGAGGTGGAGAACGATTCGCACCTGTACCTGGCCGGCGAATCCATGATCCCGACCCACAACTCCAC
>DMPC01000171.1 GCA_003456155.1 Actinomycetota bacterium
AAGATGGCCTCCCGCGCGGTCGCCTTCCACCGTTCCGCAAAGGGCTTTGCACTGAAGGTAACGCCAACGATGAAGTCATCAGGTCGACTCCTCAGCGGCTCAAGGAATGGGGACCACGCCGCCTGAGCCTGCTCCGTAGTGACGTCGAGGAAGGTCGTGCCCACCTGCATGACGTTCAGCCCGGCGTTGCGATCTGTGGACATGCCGTAGTCCGGGTTGAGGATGACGCCCTCGCCCCACGTGGGCGTGCTGAGCGTCTGTGCGCAGAACTCTATGTACCGCTCAAGCAACTCGCGGAAGGCGGCATCCGACTTGGCCGTGATCGGACCAGAGATCCAGCCGGAGATTGATGGCTCCGGATGCGCAAGGAGAGTCATGGACGTCACCACGCCGAAGGTCCCTCCACCGCCGCCTCGCAGGGCCCAGAAGAGATCAGCATGCTGGAACTCGTTCACGGTCAGGACATTGCCGTCAGCCAGGACGACGGTTAGTTCGAGAACTCCACCGGCGCCCGAGCCGAACCTCTTGCTGAAGGAGCCGAACCCACCTCCGAGTGCAAAGCCTCCGCAAGCTCCGACGCTGGTGCATCCACCGCCCTGGATGTAGAGGCCTGCTGCTGAGGCCGCCTTGTACGCCTCGAGCCAGCGGTTGCCTGCCGTGGTGGTCACTGCAGCGATCGGCTTCGTCCCTCGTGGTGCTCCTGCTGGCACGAAGGCATCGTGGACCGTGATCCCCCGCATGTGGTGCGTCCACATGAGAAGGGAGTTTCGCGGCCCGCAGGATCGTCCGTAGTAGTCATGGCCAGTGCCCTTGACGACGAGACGCACCCCGTTCTCGCGCGCGAAGTTCACGCCGGTCACGACATCCGAGACGTCCCGGGCAGCGACCGCGTAGGCACTCGGCGTGGAGACCCACGCCTTGTACATGCCGGTCGACTGAGTCGCGCCGGGCTGCTCCTCGAGGAACCAGGGATTGAAGAACCTGCGGGGAATCGGCCCGGGCCCGAGGCGGGCCCACGGCTGCTTCGGCCTGACCAGCCTCGAGCCGAGTTGCCGGCGCAGGCCCGCCCATGCCTCAGCGGCAGGCCACCCGGGCGAGGGAGGAGACGCGACGGTGGAGGGCTGGGCCACCGCTGTGAACGGCGCCGTGATGGCGGCTGCGACTCCGCCCATGAGCCCGAGGAACGTGCGCCGGCGCAATGGCCCCGATGTCACCATGCCGTCAGCATCCCACGGCGCCTGTTCGGTAGGGAACGGACTAACAGAACCCGGATCTGTCCGGAGGCGACTTCTCCGGCGCCCGTCTGCACGCACCAATGCCGCCTATGGCGAGCCTCGGGGGCTGGCTCGTATGTGACGGATTCATGGATCCCGGACCCTTAGTCCGCCATCTGCCCTGCACGCAGAGCGATGTGACGAGGACCCGTCAGCAGCAGGAGTGCCGAGTGGCCGCTCGCGGTGCCGAGTGGCCGCTCGCGGTGCCGAGTGGCCGCTCGCGAGAAAGGGCGAGGGGGTCAGCGTTGGGCGACGACGCCCTTGCCCAGGCAGACGACGCCGCCCTCGCTCACGGTGTAGAGCTCGCGATCCCGCTCCAGGTCGACCCCGATCTGGGCGCCGTCGGGAACCTCGACGTTCTTGTCGAGGATTGCATGCCGGACCACCGCATTGCGGCCGATTCGCACCCCCGGCATGATCACGCTTCCCTCGACATAGGCGCCTGCCTCGACCGCGACGGCCGACGCGAGCACCGAGGTGCGGACATGGGCCCCTGACACGATGGTCCCGGCACCCACCATGGACTCGTGCGCGTTTCCTCCCTCGACGAACTTCGCCGGCGGCATCGGCGGGAGGTTCGACAAGATCGGCCACCGGCGGTTGTAGAGATTGAAGATCGGGTGCACCGACACCAGGTCCATGTGCGCATCGTGGTAGCTGTCGAGCGTGCCGACGTCACGCCAGTAGCCACGGTCACGCTCGGTCGCTCCCGGCACGACGTTCGACGCGAAGTCGTAGACCTCGGCGAGGCCCTGCTCCGTGAGCATCGGGAGGATGTTCCCGCCCATGTCGTGGACGGAGGACGGGTCTGCGGCGTCGGCTCTGAGCGCATCGAGCAGGACGCTCGTGGTGAAGACGTAGTTGCCCATCGAGACGTAACTGTGCTCATCGTCGCCCGGGATGGTCGGCGGATCACTGGGCTTCTCGAGGAACTGCGTGATGCGTCGGCCGTCCGGCGAAGTCTGGATGACCCCGAACTGGTGCGAGAGCGACTTCGGCATCCGGATGCCCGCCACCGTCACTCCAGCACCGCTCTCGACATGCGCGCGGATCATCTGCATCGGATCCATGCGGTAGACGTGGTCGGCTCCGAAGACGACGACGTACTCGGGCTGCTCGTCATAGACGAGGTTGAGGCTCTGGAAGATGGCATCCGCCGAGCCGGTGTACCAGCGAGGACCGAGGCGCTGCTGAGCCGGCACCGGGGTCACGTAGTCGCCCAGCAGGGTCGGCATGCGCCACGTCTGCGTGATGTGGCGGTCCAGGCTGTGCGACTTGTACTGGGTGAGGACGCACACTCGGCGTAGGCCCGCATTGATCAGGTTGGACAGCACGAAGTCGACGAGCCGATACGAGCCGCCGAAGGGAACGGCGGGCTTGGCGCGATCCGCCGTCAGGGGCATGAGGCGCTTGCCTTCACCCCCAGCGAGGACCATCGCCAGCACATGCGGGTCGGTGCTCACGTTTCGCACCCTAGCCCCGAATCGGGGCTCACGTGTGACCTTGGGATGAACACCCCTAGGGTGCCTCTGTGCGCATCGGAATGCTGACGAAGGAGTGGCCTCCCGACGTCTACGGGGGTGCAGGAGTCCACATTGAGCACCTGGTCGCACAGCTCCGCCGGAAGGTCGACGTCGATGTCCAGTGCTTCGGCTCCCCGAGGCTCGATGCGCAGGCCCACGCGGTGCCGTCCGGCCTGGCCGACGCCAACCCCTCCATCCAGACCCTCGGTGTCGACCTCGAGATGGTCACCGCCACAGCAGGGGTCGACCTCCTTCATTCGCACACCTGGTACACGAATCTCGGCGGCCACATCGGCGGCCTGCTCCATGGGGTCCCGCACGTCCTGACGGCCCACTCTCTGGAGCCGCTGCGCCCGTGGAAGGAGGAGCAGCTCGGTGGCGGATACCGGGTCTCCTCCTGGGTGGAGCGCACCGCCTACGAGGGAGCCTCCCGGATCATCGCGGTCAGCCACGGCATGCGCGCCGATGTCCTGACGTCCTATCCGGCCGTGGATCCTGAGCGCGTCGTTGTGGTCCACAACGGCATCGACACGTCGGTGTACCGACCTGATCCGGATGACACCCCGGTGCGGGAGTTGAACCTGAAGCGCCCCTACGTGCTCTTCGTCGGACGCATCACGCGCCAGAAGGGCATCGTCCACCTGGTCAATGCCGCACGACGTTTCGAGGACGGCGTCCAGCTCGTGCTCTGCGCCTCCTCGCCCGACACCCCGGAGATCGGTGAGGAGACGGCCTTGGCCGTCGAGCGGCTTCGGGCGGAGAGGGGGCATGACTCCGTGGTCTGGGTGCAGGAGCAGGTCGAGCGCACGGCGCTCATCTCCCTGTTCACGCACGCCCTGGCCTTCGCCTGCCCCTCGATCTACGAGCCTCTGGGCATCGTGAACCTCGAGGCCATGGCCTGCGAGACCGCTGTCGTGGCCTCGGCAGTCGGGGGAATTCCGGAGGTCGTCGTCGACGGCGAGACCGGGCTTCTCGTTCCCTATGACGCGACGGAGCCACGGGCCTTCGAGCATGCATTCGCGGATGCGATCAACCTGCTGGCGGCTGATCCGGCGCGCGCCGAGGCGATGGGCGCGGCCGGGCGCCGGCGAGCGGTGAGCGACTTCGGGTGGGATGCCATCGCCGACCAGACCATCGCCGTCTACGAGGCCGCGATGCGCGCATGAGCGACATCGCCGAGCCGATTCCTGGGATCGCGCCTTCTCGTCATCCGCGCCCTGTCATCGGGTACTCGCTCTACCTCCTCGCCGCGACGCTCTTCGCTCTCAACGCAACGGTCTCCAAGTCGATCCTGCTGACGGGCATCGACCCGAGCCGACTGTCGCAACTGCGCGTCACCGGGGCCTTCCTCATTCTGCTCGTCGTGGTGGCCCTGACTCGACCGCGAGCACTGCGCATCCAGCGATCCGAGTACATCCCACTTCTCGCCTACGGAATCCTCGGCGTCGCGATGACGCAGTACCTCTACTTCGTCGCCATCGAGCTTCTTCCGGTCGGGATCGCGCTCCTGATCGAGTTCACCTCGCCGATCATGGTCGCCCTGTGGTTCCACTTCGTCCTCAAACACCGCACACCCCGCCTGGTCTGGCTGGGCCTTGCGATCGCTCTCCTGGGGCTCGCCATGGTCGCCCAGGTGTGGCAGGGCTTCACCCTCAACGCTCTCGGGGTCATCGCCGCCTTCGGAGCAGGTGCCGCCCTTGCCCTCTACTTCCTCGTCGGCGACTCCATGGTCCAGCGGCCGAGCCCTCGGGACCCGGTATCCATGACCATGTGGGGATTCGGCGCCGCCTCGCTCTTCTGGTTCGTCGCGCAACCGTGGTGGTCCTTCCCCTGGGCGCAGTTGACCGGTGACGGCTTTCCCCTGGGAGAGGGCAGCACGGGAGTCCCCATCCCCTTCCTCGCCACCTCCATGATCGTGCTGGGGACGGTCTTTCCCTTCTGGCTGATCGTGGTGTCCCTGCACCACATCCGTGCCGCGAATGCAGCGGTCATCGGCATGACCGAGCCCCTGCTGGCGACCTTCATCGCGTGGGTGGCCCTGGGCGAGGTGCTCGCGCCGGTGCAGATCGCCGGGGCGATCGTGGTCCTCGTCGGTGTCTACCTCGCCGAGCGCTACCGGAGTTGACTTTCCGGGGGGGGTATCAGGCCCGGAGCACGAAGGGATCACCCACCGGCTCGTCGCTCGACTCGATCCACACTCCCTTGGGCTGGGTGAACTCGGCGAAGCCGTCCATGCCGTTCTCGCGCCCGTACCCGGAGAGCTTGTTGCCACCGAACGGGGTCGCGAACTGCAGCGCCCGGTACATGTTGACCCAGACGGTTCCGGTGTCGAGACTGCTGGCGACGCGATGGGCACGCCCGAGGTCACGGGTCCAGACGCCCGCCGCGAGGGCGAACGGTGAGTCGTTAGCGATGGCGATGGCCTCGTCCTCGTCGGTGATGCGGATGACGGAGAGAACGGGCCCGAAGAGCTCGTTGCGAGCGACCGACATGTCGTTTCGCACGTTGTCCAGGACAGTCGGCGCGTAGAACCAGCCCTGCTCGGGGCGATCTGCATCCTCGCCCCCGACAACCAGATCAGCACCCTCGGCGATCGCCTCGCGAACTCGGGCACTCACACCGTCGAGGATCTTCTCCTGCGACATGGGGCCCATCTCTGTCGACTCGGACGTCGGGTCGCCCAGGGCGATCGTGCGGGCACGTGCCGCGACCTTCTCGACAAGTTCGTCGGCGATCCTCTCGTGCACGAGGAGCCTCGATCCTGCAACGCAGGTCTGGCCAGCTGCCGCGAAGATCCCCGCAATGACCCCATTGACGACGTCATCCACGCGAACATCCTCGAAGAAGATGTTGGCGCTCTTGCCGCCCAGCTCCAGCACGAGGGGCTTGAGGCCCTCGGCTGCTCGAGCAGCGACGTGCTTGGCGCTCTCCGGGCCTCCCGTGAACCACACTTTGCGCACGAGCGGGTGGGCGACCAGTGCGTCACCTGCCTCGTGCCCGAAGCCCGTCACGACGTTCAGGCAGCCGTCCGGCAGTCCGGCCTCCTTGGCGAGTTCGGCCAGCCTCAGGAGGGACAGCGCATTGACCTCCGGCGGCTTCACGACCACGGTGTTGCCCGCCGCCAGAGCGGGTGCGATACCCATGCCACCGAGCAGCATCGGGGAGTTGAAGGCCGGGATGACGCCGACGACGCCGTAGGGGATGCGCTGGGTGTACACCGTCAGGCTTGCGCGATCCTGCGGGATGGTGCGGCCCTCCGTCTGGTAGGCCAGCGACGCGTAGTAGTGGTACCAGGCCCGCAGCGAGGTCATCTGACCCCTGACCTCACGGACCACCTTGCCGGCATCCCTGGCCTCGAGGGCGGCGAGTTCATCGGCGTGAGCGGCGATGAGGTCACCGATGCGCCAGATGACGTCCGCGCGGCCGGTCGGGCCCACGTTGCGCCAGGCAGCGAAGGCCCGCTGCGCTGACTCGACAGCCGCCTCGACGTCGATGGCGTCGCCGCGCGCGATCTCGGCCCAGGGCGCGGCGGTCATGGGGTCGAACGTCGGAAGGTACGCGCCCGATGCCGGCATCGCGTGGCGTCCGTCGATCCAGTGGTCATATCGATCGTGGGTCATGGTCACTCGTCCTCGCCTACTCGGGCTCGAAGAAGTCGAGGCGCTCGAGCACCTCGATGGCATGTCGTGCGCTTGCGGTGATGTGCTGCTCCATGGCGCGCTGCGCCGCGAGGGTGTCCCGGCGACGGAAGGCGTCCACGATGTCGCGGTGCTGCCGGTTGGCCTCATCGAGCCATTCAGCGGGGAAGTCGGTGTAGGGCATCGGCAGCGAGCGGGAGAGCAGCCCGAGGACGCTCGTCATCCGCGGGCTGTCGGCCGCCATGTTGATCATCCGGTGGAACTCGTGATTCAGGGCCTGCTGCTCGTCGAGGTTCTCCGCATCCGACATGCGGTCGTGCAGCGCGACCAGCTTCACGAGCCCCTCCTCGTCAAGGCGTGCCACGGCACGCGCCGCTGCGAGCCCGGCCACCTGCCCGAAGATCTGGTAGTGATCCGCAATGTCATCCCGATCGATGCGAGCGACGTACGAGCCCTTGCGGGGGATGGTGTGGACCAGCCCCTCACGGTCCAGGGAGATGAGAGCCTCGCGCACGGGCAGGCGGCTGACGCCGAGCTCCTCCGCGATGGCGTCCTGGTCGATGCGCTCGCCGGACCTCAGGCGTCCGGCCAGGATCGCGGAGCGGATGTGCGTGGCTACCTCGTCGGCCAGATTGGTGCGCCGGCGAGGTCGGAGCTCTGCCACCTCGGCGGTCACGAGAGCTCGATCCAGGTGGTCTTCAGGTCGGTGAACTTGTCCATGGCGTGCAGGGACTTGTCACTGCCGAAGCCGGACTGCTTGACGCCACCGAACGGCACCGTGAGGTCGCCCTCCTCATAGCAGTTGACCCACACCGTGCCCATCTTCAGGCCCTTCGACACCCGCCGGGCACGACTCAGGTCGTTCGTCCAGACCGCGGACGCAAGGCCGTAGTTCGTCGCGTTCCCGATGGCGACGGCCTCCTCGTCGGACGTGAAGGTCAGGACCGACAGGACCGGCCCGAACACCTCGCGCTGAGCGAGCAGGGAATCGGGCTCCAAGCCGTCCACCACCGTGGGCGGGTAGTACGAGCCACCCGTCTCGACGAGGACCGGCTCCCCACCCATGAGCAGGCGACCACCCGCGTCCAGTCCGTCGCGAACGATCCCGTGGATGGTCTCGAGCTGCCGGGCGCTGGCGATGGCTCCGATCGGCGCGGAATGGTCGAGGGGGTCAGCGGGCTGCATGGCGGCCATGGCGTCGAGGACCTTGGCCAGCACCTCGTCCTTGACGGACTCGTGGACGACCAGACGCGAGCCAGCGGAGCACATCTGACCCGCGTTGTAGGTGACGGCCCAGGCCGAGGCTGCGGCGGCGGCATCGAGGTCGGCGTCAGGGAAGACGACGTTGGCGCCCTTGCCGCCGAGTTCGAGGTAGGGCCGCTTCATGTTCGACTGCGCTGCCGCCGTCATGATCGCGCGACCGGTCGCCGTGGATCCGGTGAAGGTCACGATGTCGACGTCCATGTGGCTGGCCAGTGCCGCCCCCGTCGTGGCCCCCAAACCATTCACGACGTTGAGTACGCCATCGGGAAGTCCGGCCTCCAGGCCGAGCTGCGCGACGTAGAGCGCCGTGAGCGGTGACATCTCGGAGGGCTTGAGGACCATCGAGCAGCCGACGGCGAGGGCCGGCGCGATCTTCCAGGTCTCGAGGGTGAGCGGGAAGTTCCAGGGAGTGATGGCCGCCACGACTCCGGCGGGCTCGCGCTCGATCATGGCCCAGGAGGAGTCGCCCACCTTGGGGATCTCGTCGAGGACCTTGTCGATGGCCTCGCCGAACCAGCGCAGCGTGCGATGGCACGCCCGGACGTCGACGGCCTTGGCCTCGCGGGCCGGCTTGCCCATCTCGAGAGTGGTGAGGACGGCCAACTGCTCCGCGTGGTCGTTGACCAGGTGTGCCCAGCGCACCAGGACGTCCTTGCGGTCCATCGGCGACATCCCGGCCCAACGTCGGTCCTCGAAGGAGGCGCGTGCGGCCGCGACGGCCCGGTCGATCGCTGCGGCATCCCCGAAGGCGACATCGGTGACGACCCGACCGTCGATCGGGCTGATCACCTCGTGCCGGGAGGGTCCGGCCTCCCACTTCCCGTCGATGAGCAGACCGGTCGGGTACTGCACGGAGGCGGCCAGGGTGCGCCAGTCCGGGGTCATGGTGGTCATGCAACTCTCCTGCGGATTGATTTGATAAATGATACAAATACTGGGTGGACCTGATCCAGAGTTCTGAGCATGACGACCTGCGCGCCGGTGTTCGCGAGGTGGTCGAGCGCTTCGACGGCGCGTACTGGCGCTCCCTCGAGCCGGACCGCTACCCCGAGGAGTTCGTCGCGGCCCTCACCGAGGCCGGCTTCCTCGGTGCGCTCGTGCCCGAGGAGTACGGCGGTGGCGGTGCAAGCATCACCGAAGCCTCCGTGATCCTCGAGGAGATCTCTGCCTCGGGCGGGAACCCGAGTGCCTGCCACGCGCAGATGTACATCATGGGAACCCTGCTGCGACACGGGAGCGAAGAGCAGAAGCAGCGCTATCTCCCCGCGATCGCCGACGGCAGCCTGCGACTGCAGGCCTTCGGCGTCACCGAGCCCGGGGCCGGGTCCGAGACCACGCGGATCCGCACACGAGCCGAGCGCGTACCGGAAGGCTGGCGCATCAACGGCCAGAAGATCTGGACGTCCCGGGCGCTGTACTCCGACCTGATGATCCTGCTGGCGCGCACGACTCCTTACGACGAGGTGGAGAAGAAGACCGACGGCCTGTCCGTCTTCATCTTCGACATGCGCGACCTGGCCGGTCTGACCATCAAGCCCATCGCGACGATGATGAACCACAACACCACCGAGGTGTTCTTCGACGACGTGATCATCCCGGCCGACTCGCTGATCGGGGAGGAGGGTCGGGGATTCCGCTACATCCTCGATGGCATGAACGCCGAGCGGATCCTGATCGCAGCCGAGTGCATCGGTGACGGCCGTTTCGTCCTCGACCGTGCCATCTCCTACACCAATGAGCGTGAGGTGTTCGGACGGCCGATCGGGGCCAACCAGGGGGTGCAGTTCCCGCTCGCCCGCGCATACGCGCAACTCAGCGCGGCGAACCTGGTGAGGTTCGAGGCAGCGCGGAAGTTCGATGCCGGTGAGAAGTGCGCGACCGAGGCCAACATGGCGAAGTTCCTTGCCTCGGAAGCCTCCTGGGCGGCGGCGAACGCGGCGCTCGACGCCCACGGTGGATTCGGCTTCGCGGTGGAGTACGACATCGAGCGGAAGTTCCGCGAGACACGGCTCTACCAGGTCGCACCGATCAACAACAACCTCGTCCTCGCCTACCTCGGTCAGCACGTCCTCGGCCTTCCCAAGTCCTACTGACCCGCCGCACGATCACGCAGCAACTGCAGGAGAGCCGCCTCGTGCTCATTGAGCGCAGGAACCGGGCCCTCGGCAGGTGTCCAGCCGGAGATGTCGAACGGCGACCGCAGCAGCTCGACGGGGCCGCTGGGCGTGCTCACCTCCACGAAGCGCTCACGGGTGCGGAGCTGCTCGTGAGACCACACACCGGCGAGATCATTGACCTGGGCGTTGGCAGTGCGTCCCTTCGCCAGACCCTCGCGCGCGTCATCGGCGGACAGTGAGGCCAGTCGCTGGCGGATGAGCGCCTCGAGCTCGTCGACGTTCGCGATCCGTTGGGCGTTGGTGGCGAATCGGGGATCAGTGCCTAGCCGCGGCTCACCCATGAGGTGCTCCGCCATGCTCTGCCATTCTCCATCGCTCTGGACGGCGATGAGGACCGTGCTCCCATCGGTCAGGGCGAACGTGCCGTACGGGGCGATGGCATGGTGACGCCTGCCCGCCCTCTCGGGCTGACCGGCCCCATAGACCGCGTTGTACAGGGGCGCGGACATCCACTCGGCGAGGGAGTCGAGCATCGACACGTGTATCGCCGCACCCTCGCCCGTGCGCTCCCGACGGGTCAGGGCAGCGAGGATCGCGGTGAGCGCATACATGCCCGCGCAGATGTCGGCCACGGAGAACCCGACCTTGCTCATCTCCCCGGTGCCCGTCACGGAGAAGACACCGGCCTCCGCCTGGATGGCGAGGTCGTAGGCCTTGTCATCCGTGCGCGGGCCGCCGAGCCCGTAGCCGGAGATCTCCGCGGCGATCAGCGAGGAGTGCTGTTCGTGGAGAGTGGCCGCATCGACGCCGAG
>DMPC01000150.1:0-878 GCA_003456155.1 Actinomycetota bacterium
CAGTTGAAGGATCTCCTCGAGGCCCGAGATGCCGGCGAGGACGACTTTGTGCTCATCGATGTTCGGGAGCCGAACGAGTTCGAGATCGTCAGCATCCCGGGGGCGGTCCTCATCCCGAAGGGGGAGTTCCTCGACGGCTCCGCGCTCGAGAAGCTGCCCGGTGACCGGCGCATCATCCTCCACTGCAAGGTCGGCGGTCGTTCGGCCGAGGCACTCGCGGTCGTCAAGGGCGCCGGTTACTCCGATGCCGTCCATGTGGGCGGCGGCATCCTGCAGTGGATCGCACAGGTCGAGCCGGACAAGCCCACCTACTGAACTCGCACACATGCGAAGGCCGCGAAACCACAACGGTTTCGCGGCCTTCGCCTTATTTGACCAGTCATTGACCGCTTCATCCGAGCACTGACTCCTCCTGGGGCTGCTTCGACCTTCCTCGTCACTTTCACGCGCCCATGCTGAAAGCGCAATCCCATGAAAGGGGCGAGGACCATGACCACAACGACACGAACGACACGAAGTTCACGATCGCGCAGAGCGATGACCGTCGTCCTCTCTGTTCTGGCTCTGATGGTCGCAGGCATGACATTCGCCCTGCTGCCCGCCAGTGCGGAAGCGAGCAGTGTTTGCGCGCCGCTGAGCAGCGGAAAGATCGATGTCACCGGCTCATATAAGAGCCTGACCATCGTGGCGCCTGAAGGGATGCTGGTGAGCGGCTACTGCGTCAAGGCTGGCTCGACCCAACAGGGCAATGGGCCTGAGTACGTGACGGTCAATCCCGCCATGGCCTCGGTGACCATCGCGCACAGCTCCGGCAAGGACATCAGTCACTGGAGCGCCACGTACACGCCGATGCCCGTCTATACGGGTGTGAAGACGGT
>DMPC01000150.1:1093-1284 GCA_003456155.1 Actinomycetota bacterium
TCGGCGGAGGATGAGACGGTGACGATCTCGTACACGTCGGGTCCGGTGACTCGGACGAGTACGCAGTCGCAGGCGGCGGCGGATGCGGCGGCTCAGGCTGCTGCGGAGGCGGCAGCGGCGGCAGATCGTGCGACCAAGCTCGCGGCCTACCCGGAATACACGCCTGGGGCGTGCCAGTCGGAGCCGACCGT
>DMPC01000150.1:1500-5907 GCA_003456155.1 Actinomycetota bacterium
TCGGAGCAGATCTGCTCGGCGACCGCCCAGACGGTGACGATCTCGTTCACGTCGGGTGCGGTGTCTCGGACGAGTACAGAGTCGCAGGCGGTTGCGGATGCGGCGGCGCAGGCTGCTGCGGAGGCGGCAGCGGCGACAGATCGTGCGACCCAGCTCGCGGCCTACCCGGGCTTCACTGCTGGTGCCTGCACCGTGACACCTCCGCCGACGACCCCGCCGACGACTCCGCCGACGACTCCGCCGACGACTCCGCCGACGACTCCCGAGACGGTGGCACCGGTCCTTCCGGCGACCGTCGAGGAGACGGTGGCCCCCGTGCAGGTGGCAGTCCCGCTGCCGGCGACGGTGGACGAGCCCGAGACGGTTGCGGTGCCGATGCCGGCCACGGCGAAGGTGCCCTCCAGCGTGCCCGCAGGTGACGGCTCGACGGCCCCGCAGGTGCCCAGGGCAGCGTTCGCGCTGCTGCTGGCCAGCCTCGTCGGGCTGGGTGCCGCGGCCACGGCCCTGGTGATCAGGCGTCAGGAGTAGCAGGCGCAGGAACTCCCGGCACAGGAACACCAGGAGCGTGGGCCCCGTCGAAAGACGGGGCCCACGTCATGGTCGGGCTGCTGGGCCGAGCATCGGCGTCAGTGGCGCAGGCGTGTGCTGCGGCGACGTCGGCTCAACGAAAGACGCAGCAGCGTGGGCTACTCGTCGGCCTCGGTCCAGCCCTCGCGCTTGTGGGTGCCGTCGCAGAACGGCTTGGTCTTGGAGTGGCCGCACCGGCACAGGTAGGCCTTGCCGGTCTCGCGGATGACGGTTCCGTCCGGGGCCACGATGCTCACCTCGCCCTCGACCTCGAGGGGACCATCGGTCAGGGGGGTGATCTTCACGTCGCTCATGACGCGAGTGTGGACCACGGGGGGTCCTGCCGCATCCCGGATCAGGGCAGAGGTCAGCCCGCGACGATGTCGCCCGCGAGATCGCAGATGACGGGATCGGTTGCCCGTCCGGCCGGGAAGGTCAGCGGGACGTGGTGGACGGGGTGCTCACAGGGCGCCCTTCTTGGTGAGCCAGTTGAAGGCCCAGTAGCCGGGGATCGTCGGGATCCAGAATGTGATCAGACGGTAGAGGAGCACGGCGGAGACAGCCAGGCCGGCATCGAGTCCACCGGCGGTGAGGCCCGCGGCGAGGGCAGCCTCCACCGCGCCCAGGCCGCCGGGTGTCGGCGCGGCCTGTCCGATCGTCGCACCGGCCAGATAGACCACGCCGACGACAGCGATGCTCATGTTCCCGTCGAAGGCGCGCACGCTCGCGTAGAGGACTCCGATGTAGGCGAGGTTCAGCAGCAGGATGCCTCCGATGCCCTCGAGCAGCTTCATCGGTCGCTGCGCGACCGTGATCAGCCGCGGGCCCACCTCCTTGAGCAGGGGCCCGATGCGCTTGGTGATGAGGCGGCGCACGGCGGGCACGGCGAGCAGCGCGATCAGCACGATGAGCACGGCGACGACGATGACGACGGCGATCCGCGGCGGATCGAAGGTGAGGTCGGTCTGCGTTCCGGCGGCGATGCCGAAGACGAGCAGCAGCAGGATGTGGAAGACGAAGGCCATGACCTGCGAGACGCCGACGCTGGCGCCGGCCAGAGCCGGGTGCAGCCCTGCCTTCTGCAGGAAGCGGACGTTGATCGCGATCGCGCCGAGCGTGGGTGGCGATACGAGGGTTGCGAAGTCGCCGGCGACCTGGGCGAGGATCGTGCGGTGGAGCTTCAGGTGCTCGGGCACGAAGCCGGAGAGCGACCAGGCTGCGCCGAAATACGTGACGATCGAGAGGAGGAACGCTGCCGCCATCCATCCCCAGTCGGCGGTCTGCAGCAGGCCGACGAGGTCAACCTGGGTGAGCTGCGAGAGCAGCACGTAGCCGGCGATCGTGCCGACGATGATCATGATCAGGGTCCGCGGACGGAACCGCTCGAAGTTGATCTGCTCGTTGGAGGCCCCCGGTCGCATCTCCACCAGCGCATCGCGCAACTGGACGAGGACGTTCTTGCGCTTGCGGATCGCCCTGCGGGTGGTGGGGGAGAGAGCGACGGGCTGCAGAGCGGGAAGGGCATGACCCAGGCCCTCCACACCGAGAGCGGTGCGGCCGGTGGCGATGGCTCGGGTCACATCGGTGAGCAGCGCCAGGGTGGTCAGCAGCTCGGCGGTGTCGATGCGCTGGGCCACGTCACCGGCCGCGATGCTGCCCGTGTCGCCGCCGATCAGCCAGATCGTCCCGTCGTCCGCTCGGATCAGGTGCTCGGCCGAGAGCGACCGGTGCGTCATCTGGTTCTCGTGGAGCGTCCGCATGGCCCGCCACGCGCCGAGCAGGTCGTCATCGCTGATGTCGTCGAGATCGCTGAAGCGCACACCGTCGATGAACTCGTGCGCCATGAGGACGGAATCCGGCCCGACCTCGGTGGCCAGGAGCAGCCGGGGCTCGGGGGCGCCGGCTGCCTGCGCGGCGTAGGACACCAGCGCGGCGTGATCCAGGGATCTGCGCATGTTGAAGGCACCGGCTGTGGAGTCGTCGCGCAGTCGCAGGCTCGTCCAGATCGCGTTGGCCAGGCCCGCGCCCTCGAGGTCCCGGTCCAGGACCGTCACGAGGAAGCGCCCCCCTGCCCGCGATGTCGCGAGGTAGCGGCGTCCGCGGTCGGTCGACTCGCGTGCCTGCAGCACGGTGATGGGAAGCCCGCCGCGATCCAGGGCTGCCGCCACCTCCAGCCCGCTGGGTCGCGTGGTGGGGGTGCCGGCGACGTACCGGGTGAGCAGGCCGACCGCCCAGCCGATCGTCACGGAGATCCCGACACCCGCGAAGGTGATGCCGCCGCTGAGCAGGCTGACGATGATGAGCGACCCGAGGACGACGACCGTCAGCACGTTCCAGGGGCGACGGCCCATGGTGCGCGCCACGGTCAGGAAGGCGACGAGGCCGCCCAGGATCGGGGTCGTGGTGGCGGCCGACGCGCTCGTGGATCCGGCGAGGGCCAGGAGCAGGGCGGGCAGGTCGAGGGTCGAGATGCCCCACGAGACCGCGGTGAGCACCACGACTCCGATGAACAGGGCGACGAGGGAGTCGAAGAGCTGCCGCATGCGGCGTCGGATGATCAGGGCGACGGCAACCGCGATCGGCAGGCCGAGGGTCCCGATGCCGCCGATGATGTTGAGGATCAGGACGAGGATGGAGGGCAGCAGCGAGGCGCCCGTCTCGATGTCGCTGTCGAGGCCGGCCGCGGTGTCCGAGGCGAAGTAGGCGATCAGGATGATCGCGGCGGTGATGGCCAGCGCCAGGACGAACCGGGCCAGATCGAGGGGGCGCCGCACCCGCCGGGGGATGTGCTGGTCCTCGATCACCACGGTGGCCGGGGCGGGGGTCACGGCGGTTCCCGCGACGGTTCCCGCGGCGGTTTCCGCGGCGGTGCGGGCCGGATCAGCCACCTGCTCCCCGGCATCACCGGGGAAGGGGGCCTCGGGACTCACGGGATGATGCTCCCAGACGCGCAGCCGCGGCCGTCGCACCCGGGTGATATCCATGGGCCATGGCTTGGCGGCTGGATCTGGGGGCGATGCCGGTACCGAGCGTGCCGGTGCTCGATGACGAGCAGGCCCGCGTCGTGGCCCACCGCAGCGGTCCCCTGCTGGTTCTGGCCGGGCCGGGCACCGGCAAGACGACGACCCTGGTCGAGGCGATCGCCGCCCGGCTGGGCGACGAGTCCGAGCCGCTGCCGGCAGAGTCGATCCTCGCTCTGACATTCGGGCGGCGTGCTGCCCTGGACCTTCGTGATCGCGTGATCGCCCGCACCGGCGGGGGCCTGGTCCCCACGGTCGCCACCTTCCACGCATTCGCCTACGCGCTCCTCCGGGCGACGGCCACGGCCGAGGAGTACCTCAGCCCGCCGCGCCTGATGTCCGGCGCGGAGGAGGACGTGCGGATCCGCGAACTCCTGCGTGGTGCCGTCATCGACGGCACGGTCGACTGGCCGGAGGATCTCGTCGGTGCGCTCCCGACGCTCGGACTGGCGAATGAGGTGCGGGCCGTCCTGTCCCGGGCACGCGAGCTGGGCCTGGATGGCACCGCGCTGCGGCGCGTGGGTGACGCCGTCGATCGTCCCGCCTGGCGTGCCGTCGGCCAGCTCGCCGAGCAGGAGCAGGAGGTGATGGCTCTCGAGAACGTGCTCGACTACGGCGAGCTGCTCGTCCGTGCGGTGCTGCGGGCGCAGGATCCTGCGGTTCAGCGCCTGCTCCACTCCCGCTATCGAGCGGTCTTCGTCGATGAGTACCAGGACACCGACCCGCTCCAGGTGGCGCTGCTGCGCGCGCTGGTGGGCCCGGAGGCGTCCCTCATCGCGGTGGGGGATCCCGATCAGTCGATCTATGCCTTCCGTGGCGC
>DMPC01000150.1:6071-6410 GCA_003456155.1 Actinomycetota bacterium
GATCTATGCCTTCCGTGGCGCTGACGTCGGCGGGCTGCTGTCGTTCCCAGTGATGTTCCGCGATGCCCGGGGTGCGCCCGCTCCGGTGGTCGTCCTGCGCACCGCGCGCCGCTATGGCCCGCGGATCCGGGCCGCGGCAGGCTCGGTCCTCGGCTCGCGCATCCCGGCGGGTCTGTCCGCCGAGCGATGGCGTGAGCATCGCAGTCCGGCGTGCGCGGCGGTCGCGGATCCGGAGCAGGACGATCGCGTCGACCTCGCGACGTACACCGACCCGGGGTCCCAGGCCGCGCACGTGGCGCACCAGCTGCGTCAGGCGCACGTGCGTCGCGGGGTGGCATG
>DMPC01000150.1:6640-6789 GCA_003456155.1 Actinomycetota bacterium
CTCGCGGTTCTCGTCAGGTCGGCGGCGCAGATCCCCGCGCTCCAGCGGGCGCTGCATGCCGCCGGGGTGCCGGTGGTGGTGGCCGCCGATGAGATCCCGCTCCGGCGAGATCGGAAGAGCGGTTCAGCAGGAATGCCGAGACCGATCTC
>DMPC01000084.1:0-850 GCA_003456155.1 Actinomycetota bacterium
TGCGCGCACCACGTCCCGTCGTCGGTCGCTACGTCCTGGTGTGGTTCACCCAGTTGCCCCTGGTGGACGGTGTGTATCAGGGAGGAATCCGCGACGTCACCGTCCTCAGGTGATCGAGCCGTGAATGGCCCACACACTAGGCTCGTCGCGTGAGTGAGCAGACCGATGCCGAGCTGCTCGCCGCACACTGCGCGGGTGATCCCGACGCATTCACGGAGATCGTGCGCCGACACCGCGACCGCCTCTGGGCCGTCGCCTTGCGCACGACCGGCAATCCCGAGGAAGCCAGCGACGCCCTGCAGGATGCGCTGATCTCCGCCTACCGGCGCGCCGACCAGTTCCGGGGCGACTCCGCGGTGACCACGTGGCTGCACCGCATCGTGGTCAATGCGAGCCTGGATCGCCTCCGCCGGCGGTCCGTGCGCTCCGCAGTTCCGCTGCCGGACGACAAGGAGGACCTGCCGGGCGCCGCGGTGGCCGACCCCATTGATCAGATGGAGCGGCGGGAGGTCCAGATCGTCGTCACCGAGGCACTGGCCCAACTGCCCGCCGACCAGCGCGCCGCCATCGTGCTCGTCGATGTCGAGGGGTGGTCGGTGGAGGACGCGGCGCGGGAGCTCGGGATTCCGGAGGGCACCGTGAAGAGCCGGTGCTTCCGGGGGCGGGCGAAGCTCGCCAAAAGCCTGAACTTCCTGCGGAACCCGGACGCCCCGGGTGCCGTCACACCCCAGGCGGGCTCGCCGGGTGACCACCAGCAGGACTCTCAGGGAGGTGAATCAGCGCGTGGATGACGATCAGTCCCCGCGTCCGGAGGACGGACCCAGCGAGCAGGAATCCGTCGTGCCGCTCG
>DMPC01000084.1:1123-2033 GCA_003456155.1 Actinomycetota bacterium
GGGCTCCCCCGCGGACGAGCCGATGCCCGACTGGGTCTGGGCCCGCATCAGTGACTCCCTCGCCGCCGAGGCCGCGCCGCGACGTCGGACGCCGGTCTGGGTCCGCTGGGGAGGCGGCCTGGTCGCCGCCTCTGTCGCCGTCCTGGCGGTCGGACTGGCCGTGACGTCCTTCTCCGGTGGCGGGGATCCCACGGCCATCGTGGCTGAGGGCGCCCCGGAGGCCGCGACGGCGCCGCTTGCCCAGGCTATGCCGAAGACCGCAGTCGACTCCGCCCGTTCGGTGATCGCGGAGCCGCGGAAGCTGTCGTTCGCCGGGATGGTTCCCCCGGCCCTGCACCTAATCGACTCGCAGACCGACTACTCCGCGGACCAGCTCGCGGGGCAGGTGAAGAGCGTCCTGCAGGAGATGAACATGGCGCCCGCGCAGGCCCTGACGGCGCTGAAGGCGGCTCCGATCGAGCTCGTCGTCCCCGAGCCCCAGCCGCGCGGCATCCTGCTCTCGGCCCAGCAGATGCGGGACTGCATCACCAAGCTGACCCAGTTGGCCACGTCCACGGCCCTGCTCATCGACTGGTCGACGGTCGACGGCCAGGAGGCGGGGGTCGTCGTCGCTCCGGAGTACGCCACCGAGCGGTCCACTCCTGATCCCACCGAGCTCGACATCTGGGTGGTCGACCACGACTGCGACGTGAAGGCACTCACCCACATCCGCATGCCCTGACACTCCGGCGCACGCCCTGACCGACCAGCACCCCGATGCGCCAGGGGAGCGGGAATAGGCCGACCCCTAGGATTGTCCTAGTGATCAGAGATACCCCCTAGGGCATCTGATCCGACCCACGAGCCACCAGCCACAACCCGGGAGCATCACGTGAGCGCGATTCGCGACGTCATCATCATCGGCTCCGGC
>DMPC01000084.1:2314-3421 GCA_003456155.1 Actinomycetota bacterium
CCGAGGTCGAGAACTTCCCCGGCTTCACCGACGGCATCATGGGTCCGCAGCTCATGGAGCAGATGCGGGCTCAGGCCGTCCGCTTCGGAGCCGAGATCGTCACCGACGACGTCGTCAGCGTCGATCTGAAGGGCCCGGTCAAGACGGTCACCGACGGCTCCGGGAACACCCATCAGGCGCGCGCCGTGATCCTCGCGATGGGCTCGGCCTACCGCGAGCTCGGGCTGGAGAACGAGAAGCGGCTCTCCGGCCATGGCGTCTCGTGGTGCGCGACGTGCGACGGCTTCTTCTTCCGCGACCAGGACATCGCCGTCGTGGGCGGCGGTGACTCCGCCGTCGAGGAGGCGACCTTCCTGACCCGCTTCGCGAAGTCGGTCACGCTCATCCACCGACGAGACCAGCTGCGCGCCAGCAAGATCATGGCGGAGCGCGCCGAGAACGACCCCAAGCTGCACTTCGCCTGGAACAGCGCCGTCCTGGACGTGCTCGGCGACGCGAAGGTCAGCGGCCTGATCCTGCAGGACACCGTCACCGGCGAGACACGAGAGCTGCCCGTGACCGGGCTGTTCGTGGCGATCGGTCACGATCCCCGTTCGGAGCTGGTGAAGGATCAGATTGACCTGGATGCCGAAGGCTATGTGGTGGTCCAGGGCCGCACCACCGCGACCAATCTCGAGGGGGTCTTCGCGTGCGGTGACCTCGTCGACCACACCTACCGTCAGGCCATCACTGCCGCGGGATCCGGCTGCTCCGCAGCGCTCGACGCTGAGCGGTTCCTCGCGCACCTGGACGGGTAGCCTGACCCTGCACTCCGCACGACACGAACTCCGCACGACACGAACACCCGACTCGAGGAGGATTCATGGGAGCGACCAAGCAGGTCACCGACGCCAGCTTCACGGACGATGTGCTCATGAGCGACAAGCCCGTCCTCGTCGACTTCTGGGCCGAGTGGTGCGGGCCGTGCAAGATGNNGGACGGGTAGCCTGACCCTGCACTCAGCGCGACCGACCACGGCCGTGACACCATCACGGCACAAGCACAGCACGAACGCATCACGATACGAGCGCAGCACGACACGGACACCCGACTCGAGGAGGATTCATG
>DMPC01000084.1:3449-7015 GCA_003456155.1 Actinomycetota bacterium
GAGTGGTGCGGGCCGTGCAAGATGGTGGCCCCGATCCTCGAGGAGATCGCCCGCGACCACGACGGGATCGTGATCGCGAAGCTGAACGTCGACGAGAACCCGCAGACGGCTGCCTCCTACGGCATCACGTCCATCCCGACCATGAACGTCTACCAGGGCGGGCAGATCGTGAAGACGATCATCGGGGCGAAGCCCAAGGCTGCCCTGCTCGCCGATCTCGCCCCCTACCTGGGCTAGAGCGCACCTTCGACGAGCCGACGCACCGTGCCCGCCTTGCTGCGACTGGGTGACGTCGGCCCTGCCGTCGCCGAGGTACGCGCACGACTGGCAGCACTGGGCCTGTGCCGCGAGCCCGTGCCCGATCCGCAGGTCTTCGACGACGCCCTCGACCGGGCCGTGCGGACCTTCCAGCAGGAGCGGGGTATCACCGTCGACGGCATCGTCGGTCCGCACACCTTCCGGCGACTGGAGGAGGCGCGCTGGCAACTGGGGGATCGCGTCCTGTCGTACGTCCCCGGGCACCTCATGACGGGAGATGACGTCGCAGAGCTGCAGCGACGCCTCAACCAGCTCGGCTTCTCCTCCGGTCGCGTCGACGGGATGTTCGGCCCGCAGACGGACACCGCCCTGCGGGAGTTCCAGCAGGGCGTGGGCGTCACCGCCGACGGCACGTGCGGGCCCGACACCTTCCGGGCGTTCGAGCGCCTGGTCCGTACCGTGTCCGGCGGCAACGCCCTCCACCTGCGGGAGCAGATCACCCTGAGTTCGCTCCAGTCCGGCATCGCCGACAAGGTGATCGTGCTGGATCCGGGCGACGCCGTCGACCCAGCCCTGTGCCACGCGATCGCCGTGCGACTCGAGGGTCGGCTGGCGGCCCTGGGTACCCAGGTCCTGCTGACTCGTCCGGCGCAGGCGAGCGCCGACAACCCGCTGCCCGATGACCCGTCGCGAGCGCAGTTCGCGAACGATGTCGGCGCCGACCTCGTGGTCTCCCTGCACGTCGACCGATCATCGAGCCCGCGTCCACACGGGCTGGCCACCTTCTACTTCGGCGATCCCCGCGGGGGCACCCACTCACCCAGCGGACGCGTGCTCGCGCAGCGGCTGCAGGAGGAGCTGGTGGCCCGAACCGACCTGCTCGACTGCCGCGTGCACCCGCGCACCTGGGACCTGCTCCGCCTGACCCGCATGCCGGCGGTCCGGGTCGAGCTCGGCTACGTGAGCCACCCGGAGGACCACCGGCGCCTCACGAGCCCGGCCTTCCAGGACGCCGTCGCGGAGGCGCTGACGGCGGCGCTCACGGCGTTCTGCGCCCCCCGCACCCGATAGCCACCTCCACTATCGGGGACCAGGTTCCGAGAGGTCGGTCCGCCGTCTACGCTGACCCGATGCGCGTAGCGGGAGTAGTGACGTCGATCGTCGGACTGGCCACCGCCCTGACGTGGGCCACCATGGCCACGAGCGGAGCATCCGGGGGAACCGGTGCGTACGCGAACTGGACCGAATCGGGAACGACCGCGACCGCATCGCTCAGCGGGACCACTTTCCCCTCGATCAGTGCCACCCGCACCAATGGCTCATGGCAGGTTGCCAGCGGGGCCAGCACATGGCTCTCGGCCGACACCCCATTCGGTGCTGAGTACGGCTCCTCCCGCGACAAGCAGTACCTGTTCACGGCGCTGCCACTGAACGGCACCTCGACGACCGTCACGGTCACCTTCGCGACCGCACCAACGGCCGGGACGTGGGGCTTCGCCCTGGGCGACGTCGACGCCGAGGACATCACGATCACCGCGACGGGCACGACCGGCGCACCCCTGGATGTATCCGCCTGGTTCCGCACCGCCTTCAACTACTGCTCGGTGAGCCCGAAGCCCTCCGCGTGCCCGGCTGGCACCCACACCGACCAGCCGCAGTGGTCGGCCCCCCTCCTGCGGGGCTCGACGAGTGACACCAACGGCGCCGCCGCCTGGTTCCGTCCCACGGCAGCAGTGAAGACGCTCACCTTCACGCAGGCCCGCAACGTGGCCGGCGCACCGATCTACCAGCTGTGGATCGCGTCCGACATCCTCGCCTCGGCTGGGCCTTCCGCATCCAGCCCCGCGGCCAGCCCCGCGGCCACGACCTCGACCGTCTGCACGAGCGAGGACACCGCCCTGGTCAACGGCGGCTTCGAGCGCCCGGCCATCCCCGCCAAGTCCTACCGCCTGCTCGACGAGCAGGACGTCCCCGGCTGGTCGACGACCGCCTCGGATCGCAAGATCGAGATCTGGTCAACCGGTTATCAGGGCGTCTCCTCACCCGAGGGGGAGCAGTTCGCCGAGTTGAACGCGACGCAGCCCTCCGAGCTCTTCCAGACGGTCGAGACCACGCCGGGCCAGAAGCTGACGTGGTCCCTGCTGCATCGCGCACGTGGCTCCGGGGCCATCGGCGACACCATGAGCGTCAACATCGGTGCCGTGGGCGAGGTTCCCAACGCCACCTACACCTTCACCGACACCCTCAGCGACGGCTGGGTGCGGCACACCGGCGAGTACACGGTGCCCGCCGGACAGGAGCGCACCCGCTTCGGCTTCGAGTCCGGTCCCACCGCATCCGGCAGCAGGTCCGTCGGCAACTTCCTCGACGACATCTACTTCACCACGACGGCCTGTCTGCCCGAGAAGGCATCCGAGGGCAACGTCGTCGAGCCGTCGCCGATCGCAAGCCCTGCATCGAGCCCGACCCCGTCGGCCTCCGCATCACCCTCGGCGTCCGCGAGCCCGTCACCCAGCGCATCTGCGACTGACTCGTCATCGCCGAGTCCAACCCCGTCCGCCTCGGTGACCCCCAGCCCCACGACGTCCGCATCGCCCACGCCGAGCGAGACGACGTCCGCATCGCCCAGTGCGAGCGCGACAGCCACACCGACGCCCACGGCTACCGCATCGCCCTCGCCGAGCGCGTCTCCGACCGCGAGCCCCTCGCCGACCCAGACGACGACTCCGTCACCCGAGCCGACCCAGACCCCGGTCGTCGTGCCCCCGGACACCCCCACGGTGATCGACGTCATCACATCGTCCGGATCGGATCCGGACTCCACCATCAGCCGGGTCGACCCGCCGCGTCATGGGACCGTCGAGATCAAGGACAACACGGTCGTCTACACGCCCGACCCCGGCTACATCGGCACCGACCTGATCCGGACCTACGTCAAGGATCCGACAGGTGAGATCACCGTCGTGCGGACCACGGTCGCCACGGGCCTGGAGCAGAAGCCCGTCAAGCCGCTGGGACTTCCGTCGAGCATCACGCCGAACCGCACCGTGACCCTGATCGATCATGTGGTGCGGACCAACGCCGGGCAGAACGCCACGGTGAAGGCCGAATGCCGGGCCCTGACCCGCATGGCACCCGCCGGCGGCTTCAGCGGCTGCATCGTCACCCGTGACGGAACGTCCGTCATGGTCACGGTCACCGGTGCCACCCCGTACCGCGTGATCGTGACCGTCACGGCACCGGCGAAGGGTGACTACCTGCCCTACGCCGAGGCTCGCAGCTACACGGTTCGCCCCTGACCTGGACGG
>DMPC01000084.1:7254-8152 GCA_003456155.1 Actinomycetota bacterium
GAGCGGGGCCAGACGAGGCGGACGAGGAAGCCCAGGACGAGGCCCAGGGCCACCAGACCCACGAGGGCTAGCGCACGCCGCATATCGCCCTCCTTTCCGCTGGCCCTACTCTAGGTCCGTCATACGGCACGGCAACAGGCCCGATTCCGGGCCGGACCAGCGCGAGGAGGTGAGCGGTATGACGACGGGAGGATCCCGACTCGACCCTTGGGTGGATGCCTACGCCGCCCGCGCCAACGCGATGCGTGCCTCGGAGATTCGCGCCCTGTTCGCGGTGGCGTCACGACCAGAGGTCGTCTCGCTCGCCGGTGGCATGCCGTACGTGCAGGCCTTGCCGGTCGACATGCTGACCGCCACGGCCCAGCGCCTGCTCGTCGAGCGTGGTCCGGTGGCCCTGCAGTATGGCTCGGGCCAGGGTGACGAGACCCTGCGTGAGCAGATCCTGGACGTGATCGGTGAGGTCGGCGTCACTGCGCATCCCGACGACATCGTGGTGACCACCGGATCGCAGATGGCCCTAGACCTCGTCACACGGATCTTCTGCGATCCCGGTGATGTCGTTCTTGTTGAGGCCCCGTCGTATGTCGGCGCTCTGGGAGTCTTCCGCGCCTTCGAGTGCGAGGTCGTCCATGTCGCGATGGACGAGGAAGGCCTGGTGCCGCAGGCACTTCAGGAGGCGCTGGATCGCTGCCGGGCCGAGGGTAAGCGGGTCAAGCTCATCTACACGATCCCGAGCTTCCACAATCCAGCGGGCGTCACGCAGGGTGCTGATCGTCGGGCGGAGATCCTGCGCATCGCGAAGTCAGCAGGCGTGCTCATCCTCGAGGACGATCCCTACGGCCTTCTCGGCTTCGAGGGCGAGCCGCCCCGAGCCATCCGGGCGGATGACGCCGAGGGC
>DMPC01000049.1:0-1291 GCA_003456155.1 Actinomycetota bacterium
ACGGTCCGCGCATGGCCGCCGTCATGGATCACTACGGCACCGAGGAGCAAAAGGCCCGGGCGCAGCTGATAATCGACCGCCTGTGGGGCGCGACCATGGTGCTCACCGAGCCCGACGCCGGATCGGACGTGGGTGCGGGCCGGGCGAAGGCCATCGACAACGGTGACGGCACGTGGCGCATCGAGGGGGTCAAGCGCTTCATCACCTCGGGCGAGCACGACATGGCCGAGAACATCATGCACATGGTGCTCGCGCGCCCCGAGGGAGCCGGCCCGGGCACCAAGGGGCTCTCGCTCTTCCTCGTCCCGAAGTACCTCTTCGACCCAGCGACCGGCGAGCCGACCAAGCGCAACGGCGTCTACGCCACCAATGTCGAGAAGAAGATGGGCCTCAAGGTCTCGACCACGTGCGAGATGACGTTCGGCGCCGACCCCAACGACCCCGCCATCGGGTGGCTGCTCGGCGACGACCACAACGGCATCGCCCAGATGTTCAAGGTGATCGAGTACGCCCGGATGCTCGTCGGCACGAAGGCCATCGCGACGCTTTCGACCGGTTACCTCAATGCCCTCGACTACGCGAAGACTCGCGTCCAGGGCGCCGACCTCACCCAGCAGATGGACAAGACTGCTCCGCGCGTCACCATCACGCACCACCCCGACGTGCGTCGCAGCCTGATGCTGCAGAAGTCCTACGCCGAGGGCATGCGCGCACTCATCGCCTACACCGCCTACTGGCAGGACCTCGTGCAGATGGGGCAGGCCGGCATGGACCTGCCCGAGGGTGTGGACCTCGATCTCGCGGAGCGGATGAACGACCTGCTGCTGCCCATCGTGAAGGGTGTGGGCTCGGAGCGCTCGTACGAGATGCTCGCGGTGGCGCTGCAGACGTTCGGCGGTTCAGGCTTCCTGCAGGACTACCCGCTCGAGCAGTACATCCGTGACGCCAAGATCGACACCCTGTACGAGGGCACGACCGCGATCCAGGGCCTGGACTTCTTCTTCCGCAAGATGATCAAGGATCAGTTCAAGGCGATCTTCCACCTCGCAGCCCAGATGACCGACACCGTCAAGGGCGACGAGGGAACGGGGCGACTGCAGGCCGAGCGCGAGCTTCTCGGCAAGGCACTCGAGGACGTGCAGGCCATCGTCGGGCTCATGGGCCAGTGGGCGATGGCGTCGCAGTCCGACGTGCGGGAGGTCTACAAGGTGGGCCTGAACTCGACCCGCCTGCTCATGGCCTCCGGTGACCTCGTCATCGGCTGGCTGCTGCTGCGCCAGGCCGAGGTGGC
>DMPC01000049.1:1541-3667 GCA_003456155.1 Actinomycetota bacterium
GCCAAGTGGTTCGTGCGCAATCGACTCCCTCTGCTGGCGGCCGAGCGCGCCGTCGCCGAGGCCACGACGCTCGACCTCATGGACCTGCCGGAGGAGGCCTTCTAGCTCCTAGACCTCGACGGTCGCGGGCGAATCGTCCGGCGCCCGTCGAGAGCGCAGGTGCTGGGTGACCACCACGGCGACGAGGGTCAGCCAGATCGCTCCCTCCGCGATGAGCACCGGCGTCACGACATCACTCGGGACGTCGAACGCCTTCATCAGCGTGAAGGAGTTCGTGAAGATGATCATGCCGCCGACGGTCACCCCCATGACGCGCATGGGGAGCCGGTGGGCGATCCAAGCGCCGATGGGTGCCGCGATGATGCCGCCCACCATCAATGGGACGAGGATGCGCCAGTCCAGGGCGGCGAAGCCGAGGCCGATGATGAAGCCGGCGCTCGCGGCCACGGCCACCAGGAACTCGGCGGCATTCATGGTGCCGATGACGCGATTGGGCGCCATGCGCCCGTTGGCCAGCAGGGCCGGCGTTGTGACCGGCCCCCACCCACCACCGCCCGTCGCATCGACGAAGCCGCCGATCAGACCGAGTGGTGCCAGGAATCGGGTGCCCGGGCGGCCGCGCTTCAGGGCCACCTTCCGATGCCGCAGGAAGCGGAAGAGCACGTAGATGCCGAGAATCAGAAGCAGGGTGCTCGCCCACGGCCGCGCAGCCGCGGTGGAGAGCCCAGAGAGCACGGTCGCGCCCGCGAACGCACCGATGGCTCCCGGCAGGGCGATCCGTCGCAGCACCGTCTTGTCGACATTGCCCAGGCGCGCATGCGAGTAGGCGCTGGCGGCCGACGTGCCGATCTCGGCGAAGTGGACGGAGGCTGACGCGAAAGCGGGCGCGAGCCCGATGGCGATGAGCAGGGTCGAGGAGGTCAGGCCATAGCCCATCCCCAGGGAGCCATCGACCAGCTGGGCGCCGAAGCCGGCGAGGGCGACCGCGAGGAGTCCGTACATGCTGCATTGTCTATCGGCTTGATAGACAATAGTCAAGCCAGCCGCTGCGTGTCAGCCGGCCAACTCCAGCCGCACGAACCGGCTCCCCGCAGGATCGACCACGATCGGGATGCCCCAGTCCTGCTGGTGCATGTGGCAGGCGGCATGCTCGCCCGCCTCGTCGCAGGAGGCACCGCGCGCCGCCACATGCAGCACCCCCTCACCGACACCCTCGGCGATGACGACATCCCGCACGAGCTCCTGACCCGATCCGGCCCCGGCACCGAGGAGTGCCTCCGGCGTCGCGCCCACCGACATCTGGGTCGACGGACCGAAGCGCTCGTCGCGCTTCTGGCCCGACGGCGGGACGAAGACGACCTCGACCCTCACCTCGCCGGGCGCGAGCACCAGCGCCGGACGGCGCGTGCGAAGAGCATCGCCGCGGTGCACCTGCGGTGCACCCACCGGAATGCGCGAAACCCGACCGGCTGCCGACTCCACGACGAGCACGTCGTCGCCGGGCAGCACGAGGACATCACTCGGCTCCGCCAGCCCACGGGCCACTGTCGTCACCTCGTCGGTGCGGACGTCGTAGCGACGCAGCGCACCGTTGTAGGCATCGGCGATCAGGACGCTGCCGTCCGATGCGACAGCCAGGCCGAGGGGATGCTGGAGCAGTGCTCCGCTCGCCGGGCCATCGACATGGCCGAAGTCGAACAGGCCGCGCCCGATCGGCGTGCGCACCCGCCCCTCCTCGACGACCCGCAGGGCTGACGTCTCCGCGTCGATGACCCACACGCGCGAATCGTCGGCCGCAACAGCAGAGGACTGCGCGAACCACGCCTCATCGACAGGGCCGTCGACCAGACCCTCATGCGTGGTGCCCGCCCAGACGCCGACCGTCCCCGCGACTGGCTCGAACCACCACAGCCGATGCTCGCCGGCCATGGCGATGATCACGCGCTCGCCGTCCCAGGCGACATCCCACGGCGTCGACATGTCGACCTCGGTCGCGACACCCGACGTGGCGGTGCCCTGCATCCACTGACGGCCGGTGCCGGCGATCGTGCGAACCGTGAGGTCACTCAGGCGCAGGCCCCGCAGCGCGTGGTTGCCGGAGTCTGCAACCACCACGTCGTAGCCGA
>DMPC01000193.1:0-4893 GCA_003456155.1 Actinomycetota bacterium
CTGGTCGATGCAGGAGTCCCCGTGAGCATCGACACCATGCGAGCGCCCACGGCCCACGCTGCCGTCGGGGCGGGTGCCTGCATCGTGAACGACGTGAGCGGGGGTCTCGCCGACCCCGACATGCATCACGCCGTGGCGGCTCTGGGCGTTCCGTACATCGCGATGCACTGGCGAGGACACAGCGATCGCATGGCCGACCTCGCTGTCTACCGCGATGTCGTGACCGACGTGCTCGACGAACTGACTTCCCGGGTGGCGGCCGCTGAGGCGGCCGGGATCCCGCGATCACGTCTGGTCATCGATCCGGGGCTGGGGTTCGCCAAGGAGCCCCGTCACAACTGGGAGCTCCTGCGGGCGCTGCCTGAGTTCGTGGGATCCGGCCTGCCCGTCCTCATCGGAGCGTCCCGCAAGCGCTTCCTGGGAGCACTGCTCGCCGATGCCTCGGGGCAGCCGCGCGATCTCGCCGATCGAGACCATGCCACCGATGCCGTCACGGCGATTGCCGCCCATGCGGGAGTCTGGGCCGTGCGCGTGCACGATGTCGCGGGCTCGTCGGACGCCGTCCGTGTCGCCGAGGCATGGTCATCGGGAGACGACCCGCACCAGAGGAGGACAGATGGCTGACCAGATCATCGTGACGGGAATCCGTGGCATCGGTCATCACGGCGTCTTCGACCATGAACGTCATGACGGCCAGGAGTTCAGTGTCGACGTGTGCCTGGACGTGAGCACGTCCACGGCCGCCGGCACGGATGACCTCGCTGACACCGTCGACTACGGACAGGTTGCGATTGCCGTTCACGCGCTGATCGTGGGCGAGCCCGTCGACCTCGTCGAGACCCTCGCCGAGCGCGTGGCGGATGCGTGCCTGGCGTTCTCGGGTGTCGAGCAGGTCGAGGTGGTCGTGCACAAGCCGAGTGCCCCGATTCCCGTTCCGTTCGACGACGTCCAGCTGCGGATCGTGCGCCGGAGGGTCGATGGCTGAGGTCGCCCTGGCTCTGGGCTCGAACCTCGGCGATTCGGCGCGGATCCTGCAGGGCGCGGTGGATGCGCTGAATGCACTGGACGGGCTTCGACTGCGGGGCGTCTCGGCCGTGTTCGAGACCGATCCGGTGGGCGGCCCCGAGCAGCCCCGATACCTCAACGCTGTCGTCGTAGGGGATACCGACCTCACGCCGCTCGATCTGCTGGAGGCGACGCAGGAGGTCGAGCGGTCCTTCCATCGCGTGCGAGATGTCCGGTGGGGCCCCCGCACCCTCGACATCGACATCCTGGCCATGGGTGAGCTGGCGCTGGACACGGAGCGACTGACGGTTCCGCATCCTCGCGCGCATGAGCGTGGCTTCGTGCTGGTGCCGTGGGCCGACGTCGATCCCGAAGGCATCGTGCCGGGCTGCGGCACCGTCATCGACCTGCGGGATCAGGTGGCGACGGAGGGCGTACGGCCGACAGACGTGCGCCTGGTCCTGGGGAGCGGGTCATGAACGCCATGCACCCGACCCGCATCCGCCTGCTCGTCGGCATCGCCGCGGTGAGCGGTGCGCTCGGCTGGGGGGTCGTGCAGGTCGTGGCCGCGTGGTCCGGGCGACTTGTTCCCGTGCCGTGGCTGGCGGCGGCCGCCCTGTGGCTGCTCGCGGCGGCCCTCGCCTACTGGACCCAGCTGGCTCGCCCGCGGCTGCAGGGTCGGCCGGGCTCGAAGCCGATCGAGCCGATCGTCGCCGCTCGATCAGCCGCCCTCGCGATGGCGGCGTCGCGCATCGGAGCGCTCGTCCTCGGCTTCTACGGCGGGATCGCGGTGGCCATGGCGGGCCGCCTCAGCACCCCGAGTGGCGCCCAGACCTTCTGGGCCTCCACGGCGGCCGTCGTGGGCGCGTTGGGAATCGTGGCCGCGGCCCTGTGGCTCGAGCACTCCTGCCGGATACCGCTCGGTCGGGATGACGACCGCCGGCCCTGACCCGGTGAATAGGGTGGGGGCCATGAGTGACGTGCCCCTGGAGGATCTGTCGTTCGAGGACCTGCGGAAGAAGGCCTTCTCCTATGCCGAACGGCACCTGGATGTCGGCTTCTTCACGGACCTCTTCTCCCACATGCCCGGCATGGCGGCGATCGAGGGCGAGGGCGGCGATCTGGGCGCTGTCGGCGGCACGATCATCGAGAGCGTGCGCGCCTGGCGGGAGATGGTGGGCGACGAGCAGCTCGACGAGACGACCGAGACGCTCCTGCGGGCCCGGTTCGTGACGTATCTCCGCGAGCACGGCGAGGGCTAGTTCGGCGGATGCCGAGCCGTCCAGCGGGGGAGTCTCAGCGCCCCGGAGTGCGCCGAGGGGGAGCCCAGTACGAGCGGATTCACGGGGACCTCGCACGAGCGGCGGCGGCTGCCCTGGCGAGGCGCGGCTACGGGGATCTGTCCCCCGAGGCGGTGGCGTCGGAGGCCGGCGTCTCGCCGCGCACGGCCTTCCGCCATTACCCCACCAAGCTCGATCTCGCCCTCGCGGGCATCGACGCGCTTCCGGACTACTCCGGCTGGCTCGAGGAGGTCGTGGCCGGAGAATCGATGGCGGATCGCCTGCGACGCGGCCTCCTGGTGGGGGCTGGGCATGACGAGCTGCTGGCGCCGGTGATGGCCACCTGCCTCTCGCACCGCGATGAGCAGCCGGAGCTCCTGCTGCAGTTGCGCAGGCGTGTGTTGAAGCCGCGCGAGCGCGCCATCGGCGCCTTCCTCGAGGAGGGCAAGGTGCGGGGAGAGATACGCGAGGCTGTGGGATCCACTGCCATGTCAGCGCTGGATGTGGGCCTGTTCATGATGGGCGGGCTCGGTCAGTTCCCTCTCGGACGTGGCCGACGTCGTGCGCAGCGACTCTTCGAGCAGATCTGGCCCGTCATCTGCGCCCCGGGGCACGAGGACGACTGATCCGGGGTTCTGAGTGCGCTTTGTAAACTGACAGTAAATACTGTCAGTTTAGGTTTGGTGGGGTTCAGTGCGGGGAACACCCAGAGCATGCGAACTCATCGATACCTCATCGGAATACCCATCGTGCTCACCATGGCGGTCAGTTCACTGACCCTGCCTTCGGCCCAGGCATCCACTCCACCTCCAGCGGCCGGTCCGGCTGAGGCGGACTGGCGCGCACCGGACACCTCCGTCGAAGCGTCGGCTGCCGTGGTGCTCGCCGGAGTGAAGCCGGACGACCGCCCGACGCTTGTCGCGGTGTACGAGGACGACGGGCGACTCCATGTTGAGAGGACCGAGCGGTCCAGTCGCGCCGATGCCGTCCGTGAGGTCGCACGCCGGCAGTTGGAGTCTGACCTGATCGCGATCGAGGTCGATGCGAGTGTCTCGACCCTGGAGTCCGTGACGGCGCAGACAGGAGATGCACGCCAGGCCGAGCTCTGGGGCTTCGATCGCATCCGGGCGACGGACGCGTGGGGTCTCAGTCGGGGTGCAGGAATCAACGTCGCGGTCATCGACACCGGTGTTGCTCCGCACGAGGATCTTCAGGGTTCCTTTGGTCCGGGCATCGACCTGGTGAGCGGTGGCGATGGACGAAGGGACGGGCACGGTCACGGCACGCACGTGGCCGGCACCATCGCGGCGACCCCGGGCAACGGAGTCGGAATCGCAGGGGTGGCGCCCGACGTCACCATCATGCCGATCCGGGTGCTCGGTGATGACGGAAGTGGATCCTCAGGGGCCGTCGCCGAGGGCATCATCTGGGCGACCGACAGGGGCGCCGACGTGATCAACATGTCCCTGGGTGGGCCGACGCCGTCGACTGCGCTGGAGAAGGCCGTGCAGTACGCCATCGAGCGCGGGGTCAGCGTGATCGCGGCGAACGGCAACAGTGGAGCGGGTGCAGCCGTGTCCTATCCGGCTGCCTATGACGGTGTTGTCGCAGTGGCCGCCACCACGACAGGAGATGCCCGGGCATCGTTCAGTTCGAGCAACCGTGCTGCTGACATCGCAGCACCCGGAGCGCGCATCCTCTCGACCCTGCCGGGCAACCGGTACGCGGCGTGGAACGGGACATCGATGGCCACTCCACACGTCGCTGCGGTGGCAGCACTCATCCACTCCTATGCCCGGGCGAAGGGCGTCAACGTCGTCGTGCCCGGCCTGCTCTCGTCGACAGCCGCGGACCTCGGGTCTGCGGGCTGGGATCCGGAGTTCGGCCATGGGATGGTCGATCCGGTGGCTGCGCTCCTCTCGGTGAACAGTGATGACGTTGCACCGGCTCCACCTTCAGCTCTGAGAGCAGCGTCGACGTGGTGGAGTCGCGCCTCTGTTGCGTGGGAGCTGCCGCCAGCAGGGACCCCGGCAGCAGGAACCCGGGTGATGTTCGCGGACGGTACACCTGCCTGCCAGGTTCCCGCACCGCAGACATCGTGCGTCATCCAGGGGCTTCGACCGGAGACCGAGTACGTCGTCTCGGCGGTGTCCCTGGGCTCCCTGCGCGGCTCATCGCCGTCCACTCCAGTGTCGTTCCGAACGGCTTCGCGTCCGGACTTCGCGGGTGACACGGAGGCCACCGCAGCCAAGTTTCCTGCGGCCGGTGTTGTCCAGGAGCTCCTCGATGACCCCAGTGACGTGGACTGGTGGACGTTCACGCTCCCGACGCGGGTGGACAAGCCCGACGTCCGGCTCAGCCAGCTGCCGTCCAACTACGACATCGAGGTGTTCGGGTTCCACCGCGGCTCGCGGTACTCCGTGTGGCTGGGCAACCAGGCCGGCACCTCGGACGAGGTCATGGGGCCGCGCTGGCAGTACTGGGAGCCGGGTACCTATCTGGTGAAGGTGTCCCGGGGGTACCTCGGCGAGCCGAGCGAGAGTCGGCCGTATCGGCTGGAGCTTCTCCTCGGGGGATCCGGCGCACTGCCCGCACCCACGCCGACGCC
>DMPC01000193.1:5132-5494 GCA_003456155.1 Actinomycetota bacterium
GGCCTGCCCGGCGACAGTCGTCAGGGTGCAAGGCCGCTCCCGTCGACCTTGAAGGTCGCATCGATCATGCGATCGGCGACCGATCAGCAGTGGTGGACCTTCACGGCGTCCAGCGCGGGTCAGTACTCGATTCGCCTGCACGATCTGCCGTCTGCGTACGGACTGGGCATTCACCATGCGGGTGGAAGTTCATCCTCGGCCAGTTCCACTCTGACCGACCGGGTGCTGACGAGAGTCCTCAGCGCGGGCCAGCGCCTGGACATCTCGGTCTCGGTGCGCAATGGCCAGCACAGCGCGACCCTTCCGTACTCGCTGACGGTCACGCCACCGGTGGGCGCGCCGACGCCGACGCCTACGCCGAC
>DMPC01000193.1:5732-9665 GCA_003456155.1 Actinomycetota bacterium
ACGCCTACGCCTACGCCGACGCCGATCGATGGGCCTCGGCCTGGAGACAGCGAGGAGGGCGCGTCCACGCTGCCGTCGACCGGTAGCGTCCGAGGCCTCATGCGAGCCGAGGCGGACGTGCACTGGTGGCAGTTCGTCGCTCCAGAGGACCGCAGCTACGAGGTCGTCCTGAGTGATCTGCCGCGCAACTACGGACTCCTTGTTCGCCAACCGTCAGGGAGCTCCAGCACGACCAACTCCGGCACCACCGATCGGGTCCGAACGGTCACTCTGCGGCCCGGACAGCGGATGACCATCGCGGTCAGCGTCGGCACGGGCGGGTACTCACTTGACCAGCCGTACCGCCTGACGGTCCGCTAGCTGCTGTTGCTGCGTCAGGCGTGGTGGCCTCCCAGAACGGGAAGCCCCGCACGCCTGGCGCAGCATCGGCGTCGCTGCCGGATGTGCTCGGGGAAGGGTGGCTCCGGGGCTCGGCTGGCGCCTCACTCCGGGCTACCGGTCGACATCCCCCATGACGATCGGCCAGGACATGACGGCATCGGCGAGCTGGGCCGTGGGCGTGCCGACGAGGCCGACCGACATCGCCTGCATGGTCGCGAACGACGCTGATCGGATCTTCATCCGCCACGGGTACTTGTCGCCGGCTCCGACCAGAAGCACACCGCTGATGCCGAGGGGGCCTTCCACGGCGGCGTAGGTGATGCCCTCCGGCAGTCGCACGACCTTCGGCAGGGGCACGTCCACCGGACCCTCACCGAGGCTGTCGAGTCGGTCGAGCGCGGCGAGGGCGAGACGACACGACACCGGGATCTGCTCAAGCATGACGAGGAAGCGTGCCGCGGCATCGCCCTCGGTGCGCAGGGGCACGTCAAGGAGGTCCGCGAGGTCGGCATAGGCCAGGTACGGATCGGAGCGACGCAGGTCGAGGTCCACTCCGCTGGCCCGACCGACGGGTCCGCCGAGGCCGAAGCCGATGGCAGTGTCCCGCGTGAGGACAGCCAGGCCCTGGAGGTCGTTCACGGCGGACGTCACAGCATCCGTCCACGTCGGGTGAGCCGTGCCGATGCGGTCGAGGACCTCTCGTAGCGCGGCGCGGTCTTCCTCGACGATCCACGCCGCCACTCCGCCGATCCGTGCAAAGCCCGGATGCATGCGGGCGCCGGTGATCGACTCCAGCACGCTGATGATCCGGGCCCGGGTCTCCTCGAGATCCCGACGAGCCGGGCCAGCCACGACAGCGAGGAACGGCAGGGTCGCGGAGATCCGCTCGACCTCGGCCATCAGCAGGCGGATCCAGGTGGCGCGCTCAGGCGGGAGGAGGCCCAGCGCCTCCTCGATCGCGAGTGCGGTGACCATCTCGGAGGTGAAGGGCGACAGCCAGTCATGCCGATCCGCCAGCAGCATGGCCTGGCGCAGGTCGCGCGACTCGAACAGCTTCTCGGCACTGCGATGCATGAGCCCGGGTCGGGGATCGGCGGAGATGACACGGCCATCTTCGACGGTCACGAGGAGCTGGAAGCCGGGGTGGAAGGACGGATGCCGCGGATCGACGGGCAGGACCTCGTCGCAGGGCAGTCCTGCCGCGCTTCCGATGGCGAGGAGGACGTCGGACGGCACGCGGCCATCCTGACAGAGGGCTCCGCAACGTGGCCCGCGTCCCCGACCGCTGCAGCAGCGTCTACGCTCCCGAAGGTGAGCTCGGGTCCGCAGCCTCCTCGGCTGAGTGTCGGGATCGTCGGCGCCGGTCGGGCCGGTGCCGTCCTCGGTGCGGCGCTGCGCCGTGCCGGCCATCACATCGTTGCGGTGTCGGCCGTGTCGGACCTCTCCCGATTGCGGGCCGAGGCACTGCTGCCGGGGGTGCCGATCATGCCCGCGCCCGAGGTCGCCGTCGATGCCGAGCTCGTGCTCCTGGCTGTGCCCGATGACGTCCTGCCCGGCCTCGTCGAAGGTCTGGTGCGCACCGGTGCCGTCCACGGCGGCCAGTTCGTCGCGCATCCGTCCGGTCGTCATGGCATCGGGGTGCTCGACCCGGCGACGGAAGCCGGAGCCGTGCCGCTCGCGCTGCACCCCGCGATGACGTTCACCGGGACCAGCATCGACCTCGCCCGGCTCGAGGGGTGCCCCTTCGGCGTCACGAGCGAGGAGTCCATGCGCCCGGTCGCCGAGGCGCTCGTGGTCGAGATGGGCGGCGAGCCCGTATGGGTTCCGGAGAGTGCGCGCACGATGTATCACGCGGCACTGGTGTTCGGTGCGAACTACCTCATGACCGTGGTGCTGCAGTCGATCGACCTGCTCGAGCAGGCCGGCATCGCGGCACCGGAGCGGCTGCTCGCGCCACTGCTGAGTGCCTCGCTCGACAATGCCCTGCGCCACGGCGACACGGCCCTGACCGGTCCTGTCGCCCGTGGTGACGCAAGCACCGTGGCCCGGCATCTGGAGGTGATGAGCGACCTGTCCCCGGTCGTCACCGACACCTACCGGTCACTCGCTCGTCTGACGGCGGATCGTGCCGTCGCGGCCGGCCTCATCGATCTCCCTGCTGCCGAGCAGCTGCTCGACGTCCTCTCCTCGCCGGAGGGCCTGCCTCCCCGGGAGTCGACGTGACTGCCCGCGTGATGCATGGCGCTGATGAGCTTCGAGGACTTCCTCGACGCGATCGTGCCGTGGTGATGACGATGGGCGCTCTGCACGACGGCCACGCGGAGCTCGTGCGTGAGGCCCGACGGCTCGTGGGTGACGCGGGCGACGTCGTGATCACCGTGTTCGTCAATCCGACCCAGTTCGGCGCGGGCGAGGACTTCGATGCCTACCCGCGCACGCTGGAGGCAGATGTCCTCGTCGCGTCACAGGCAGGAGCGGATGTCGTGTTCGCGCCGAGTGCGGTCGAGGTCTACGGCCCCGCCCGGGGATTTCGCCCCGACTCCGTCACTATCGATCCAGGTCCCCTCGGAGACATCCTCGAGGGGGCGTCCCGGCCCGGTCACTTCCGTGGCGTGCTCACCGTCGTGAACAAGCTGATGTCCCTGACCCAGCCGCGCCTGGCCCTGTTCGGGGAGAAGGACTACCAGCAGCTCACCTTGATCCGGCGCATGGCAGCCGACCTCAGCCTCCCGGTCGACGTGATCGGTGTGCCGACGGTGCGCGAGCCCGACGGCCTGGCCATGAGCAGTCGCAACCGCTACCTTTCGGCGCACGAGCGCGAGATCGCGGCCACCATCCCTCGGGCGCTTGATGCTGCCGAGGCAGCTGCTGTCGACGGGCCCCGTGCCGCCGAGGCGGCCGGCCGGGCGGTCATCGCTTCCGCTCCCGAGGTCACCCTCGACTACCTCGTCGCGACGGATGTCGATCTCGGCCCGGCACCCGAACAGGGCTCGGGCCGGCTGCTCGTGGCGGCGACGGTAGGCACGACTCGGCTGCTCGACAACCGATCCGCGAGGATGGGCGCATGACGGACGTGCGGATGGCGCGACGACTGACCGCGCCACCGGCGGGCTGGCTCGCCCGCGCCGACGTGATCGTCGTCGGTTCCGGCATCGCGGGCCTGACGGCAGCACTGCGTGCACGTTCCCTCGGCCGCACCGTGCTGCTCGTGACCAAGGCGACCGTTGATGCGGGATCGACTCGCTGGGCTCAGGGCGGCATCGCCGCCGCTCTCTCGGAGGAGGACTCACCCGACGAGCACCTGCACGACACCCTCGTTGCCGGTGTCGGTCTCTGCGACGAGGAGGCCGTGCGGGTGCTGGTCACCGAGGGCCCCGACGCCGTGCGGGAGCTCATCGACATCGGCGCTCGTTTCGACGTCGACGCGAGTGGCGCCATCGCCCTCACGCGTGAAGGCGGCCACCTCCGAGATCGCATCGCGCATGCCGGAGGTGACGCCACGGGAGCGGAGATCTCGCGCGCACTGGTCGCGGCCGTGCAGTCCGACCCCGG
>DMPC01000193.1:10045-11614 GCA_003456155.1 Actinomycetota bacterium
GGTGCCGACATCGCGGACATCGAGTTCGTCCAGTTCCACCCGACCGTGATGTGGCTGGGGCCGCTGGCCCAGGGCCAGCAGCCGCTCGTCTCCGAGGCGGTGCGTGGAGAGGGAGCAGTCCTGCTCGACTCCTCCGGTGTTCGATTCATGGCCGATCAGCACCCGCTGGCCGACCTCGCGCCGCGCGACGTGGTGGCCAAGGCGATCATGCGTCGCCTGCGGGAGGAGGGGACGAGCCATGTGTGGCTCGACGGCCGGATGCTCGGTGCCGACACCTGGCTGCAGCGGTTCCCGACGATTCTCGAGTCCTGTCGCACCCGGGGCATCGATCCCGTCACCGATCTGATTCCCGTGGCTCCGGCCCAGCACTATGTCTCCGGCGGCGTTCGCACCGACCTCTGGGGACGCGCGTCCATCCCCGGCCTCTACGCCTGCGGTGAGGTGGCCTGCACGGGCGTGCACGGCGCGAACAGGCTGGCCTCCAACTCCCTGCTCGAAGGGCTGGTGTTCGGCCGGCGGATCGTCCAGGCGCTCGAGGTGGACGACCTGCCGGCGCGCGACGCGCAGATCAGCGGGGGCCCGGCGGGGCTCCTCCCGCACTCGATTCGCCGACCCATGCAGCAGGTGATGGACGTCGATGCGGGGGTCCTGCGCAGCGCCGACTCCCTGGCCACAGCTGCCCAGAGCCTTGCTCGCATGGGTGAGGCCGAGGGCGCCCGCCCGTCGACCGAGGACTGGGAGACGACCAATCTGCACCAGATTGCGACCGTGCTCGTCGAGCACTCGCTGATCCGTGAGGAGACGCGCGGCTCGCACTGGCGTGAAGACTTCCCGGAGCGGGACGATGCGCGCTGGCGGGTGCGGCTTGTCACCCGCATGGCGGACGATGGGGTGCTGGCCACGCGCGAGGAGCCGGTGACGGGAGAGGTGCGATGAGTGCAGACAGGGCGTGGCCCGACTGGCTGAAGGCCGAGCTGACGGATGCGGGCCTGGAGCGGGCTCAGCTGGGTGCCCTCATCGACGCGGCCCTTGCCGAGGATCTCGATGGGGGAGTCGACGTCACGACGGTCGCGACCGTGCCGCTCGACCAGCGCGCAACCCTGGACCTCGTTGCCCGTGCCTCGGGAGTGAGTGCGGGCGCCTCTGTCGCGGCCGCTGTTTTCGCCGAGGTGTGCGGGGACGATGCCGTCATCGAGATCCGCACGCCTGACGGAACATCGTTGGCTCCCGGCGCGGTGATCGTCTCGGTCACCGGCCGCACGCATGATCTGCTGCGAGCCGAGCGACCGGCGTTGAACCTGCTCGGACACCTCAGCGGTGTCGCGACGGCGACCCGGCGATGGGTCGATGCTGTCGACGGGACGGGGGCGCGCATCCGCGACACGCGCAAGACGACGCCGGCCATGCGGCGGCTGGAGAAGTACGCGGTGAGGTGCGGTGGCGGTATGAACCACCGGATGTCCCTGTCGGATGCCGCCCTGGTCAAGGACAACCATGTTGTCGCCGCAGGCGGCGTGGCCGAGGCCTTCTCGCTCGTTCGAGAGCGGTTCCCCGGGGTCGACATCGAGG
>DMPC01000196.1:0-3430 GCA_003456155.1 Actinomycetota bacterium
CGATCGCACGGGTCAGCTCGACTGCTCCACGGGTGACCAGGAAACTCGCACCCGAGAGCTCACGAGGGATATCCGCTTCGACAGCAGCCGTGATGAGGACCTGGGTGCAGTCCCGGATCCGCTCGGCCAGTCTGCTTCTGCGTGCGGCATCCAGTTCCGCGAAGACATCGTCGAGGATGAGGACCGGCTCCTCACCCTCGGCGCGGAGCAGGTCGAAGGAAGCCAGGCGCAGTGCCAGCGCGACCGACCAGGACTCGCCGTGCGACGCGTAACCCTTGGCGGGCAACTCCCCCAGGGTGAGAGTCATGTCGTCGCGATGGGGGCCGACAAGGGTGATCCCTCGATCGATCTCCTCGCCCCGCCGCTGCTCCATCGTCATGAGCAGTGCATGCGACCACATCTGGACATCAGGATCCAGTGATGTCTGCGTCCTGGTGCTCGGTTGGTAGCCCACCACGAGGTCGGCAGCACTGACGGCTTCGCTGCCACCGGCAATCAGTGCGTAGGCGTGCTCGAGAGGTACCCGCAGGTCACGCAGGATTGCCATGCGTGCGGAGAGGATCTGCGCACCCGTCTCCGCCAGCTGCTCGTCCCACACTTCCAGTGTGCGCGTCACATCGGCGAGATTGGTGCGCCGCGCGGACTGGGCTGACTTCAGTAGTGCGTTGCGCTGCTTGAGGACGCGCTCGTAGTCGGTCTTCACACCCTGCATGCGTGGTGAGCGCTGGATCATCAACTCGTCGAGGAACCTGCGCCTGTCCGTCGGATCACCCTTGACCAGCGCAAGGTCCTCCGGTGCAAAAACGACGGTGGTCACGAGTCCCAGCACATCGCGTGCCCGTGTCGCGGCAGCGCGATTGATGCGTGCGCGATTTGCCTTTCCCGGGTTGACCTCCATCTCGATCAACACTGAACGATCCTGGCGTTCGATCATCACGCCGAGAATGGCGCGTTCGGCACCACTGCGCACGAGCGGTGCATCGGATGAGACGCGATGACTGCCCAGAACGGACGGATAGGCGATGGCCTCGACCAGATTGGTCTTGCCCTGACCGTTAGCTCCGATGAAGGTCGTGACACCCGTCGTGAGCGTCACCTCTACCGACGCGTAGGAGCGGAAGTCCGTCAGGCGCAGACCGGAAACCCACACAGGATCAACCGGTCAGACGCACCGGCATCAGCAGGTACTTGTAGCTGTCGGCCCCGCTCGCTGCCTCAACTCCGGCCGTCAGCACTGCGGGCCGCGTGGACTGGGTGAAGGCGAACTGCGTGGTGCCGGCGTTGATGGCCGCCAGCCCATCGAGCAGGTAGGAGGGATTGAAGGCGATGTCGATCGCATCTCCATCGATCGTGCACTCGAGGACCTCCACGGCGGTGGCATCATCGCCGGCACCGGCGCGCAGGGTCAGCTCTGATCCCTCGAAGGCCAGGCGCACGGGGGTGTTGCGCTCAGCCACCAGGGCCACGCGCTTCACGGCATCACTGAGCACCGTGGTGTCGACGGTGGCGATGGCCGATGATTCTGTCGGCAGCAGGGTTCGGTACTTGGGAAACTCTCCGTCGAGAAGCCGCGTCGTGGTGCGCCGGCGATCACCCTCGAAACCGATGAGCCCTTCACCCGACCCACCCGAGGCCAAGGCGATGAGCACTTCATCGACGTCGGCCAGCGATTTCGCCGTGTCCGCGAGTGTGCGCGCGGGAATGAGTGCATGGGTCGTGATGGAGGGTGACTGCGGTTGCCACGTGAAATCACGGACGGCGAGCCGGTATCGGTCCGTTGCGGCCAGGGTGATCGCTGTCCCCTCGATCTCGAGACGGACACCTGTCAACGTCGGCAGGGTGTCGTCCCGGCCGGCGGCGATGGCAACCTGCGCGACAGCATCGGCGAAGGATCGTCCACCGATCGTTCCTGACGTGGTGGGCATGCTTGGCAGCTGTGGGTAATCCTCGGCCGGAAGTGTGGGCAGGACGAAGGAGGAGCGACCACAGGTGATCGCCAGACGGCTGCCTTCACTCTCCAACACGACGGGTGCAGCTGGTAGGGCGCGGGCGATGTCGGCAAGCAGGCGCCCGGAGACCAGGGCTACACCCTCGTCGGAGACGTCCGCATCGATCTCGACGCGGCCAGACACCTCGTAGTCGAAGCTGCTGATGGTGAGTCCGTCGGATCCCGCCGTGAGGACGAGTCCCGCGAGGACGGGCAGCGAGGGCCGCGAGGGGAGAGTGCGCGCCGCCCAGGCGACGGAGTCCGCCAGCACATCGCGTTCGACTCGAAGTTTCACGGTTGTCCCTCCTGGTCCGAGGGCGTCAGTCTGGCAGGAATCAGGACTGTGGGACCAGCAGGGGTGAGAACTGTGTACGCGGGCGGAGAGGGGGGCGTGAGCGTTGTCCACCGGATCGCCCCGGAAGGTGGTGGGAGTTCCTCGTCATCTCAAGGATTCGTCGTAGTAGTCGGTCGTGTGGATGATGTGGACAGGGATTGTTTTCCCTGATCAGCAGGCGTGTTGGCTCAGGTGGGACCTGTGGAGACGGCGGGGAGAGCCGTGGATGGCTGTGCAGGGGGGGCAGGCGAGGCTGTCATCCGTCCTCAGGAGTGTGGTGGTTGTCCACAGTGGGTGATCGAAAGAACGAGGGGTCAAGACCGGGTTATCCACACGTTGTGCAGGGGTTGGGGACAGAAATATCGGACATTTAGGTGTATTTATGTGCCCTACTATCCACAGATTGGGGACACGGTGGGGATAGGTGTGACCGGTGAGGTGAGAGATCAGAGGGAACGCTGCTGGGACTTGATCCGGCTGGTCAGATCGGTGACCTGATTGAACAGGCTGCGCCGCTCAGCCATGAGCTGTCGAATCTTCCGATCGGCATGCATGACCGTGGTGTGGTCCCGGCCACCGAAGGCCTGACCGATCTTCGGCAGGGAAAGATCGGTCAGCTCCCGGCACAGGTACATGGCGATCTGCCGGGCCGTGACCAGGACCCGGGAGCGACTCGAGCCGCACAGGTCATCGACGGTCACACCGAAGTAGGCCGCTGTCGCGGACATGATCTGCGCGGCCGTGATCTCCGGTCCCGTCTCGTTGGGCAGCAGATCCTTCAGGACGATCTCGGTGATGGCCAGATCAACGGGCTGCCGGTTCAGGGAGGCGAACGCGGTGACGCGGATCAGTGCTCCCTCCAACTCGCGGATGTTCGTAGAGATCTTGGACGCGATGTACTCCAGCACCTCCGGCGGTGCGACCAGTCGTTCCTGCACCGACTTCTTACGCAGGATGGCGATGCGGGTCTCGAGGTCGGGGGGCTGAACATCGGTGATCAGCCCCCACTCGAATCGGGACCGCATGCGATCCTCGAAGTCCGGAAGCTGCTTCGGCGGAAGGTCACTGGTCACGACGATCTGCTTGTTGGCGTTGTGCAGGGTGTTGAA
>DMPC01000196.1:3624-5066 GCA_003456155.1 Actinomycetota bacterium
GGAAGAACTCCTCCTGCGTCTGCACTTTCCCGCTCAGGAACTGAATGTCATCGACGAGCAGAATGTCGACATCACGGTAACGCCGTTGGAAACTGGCGGCTTTGTCGTCACGGATGCTGTTGATGAACTCGTTCGTGAACTCCTCCGAACTCACGTACCGCACACGCGTTCCCTTGAAGAGCGTTCGTGCGTAATGGCCGATCGCATGCAGCAGATGAGTCTTGCCCAGCCCGGATCCGCCGTAGATGAACAGCGGGTTGTAGGCGCGTGCAGGCTGCTCAGCGACAGCGACCGCGGCGGCGTGCGCAAACCGGTTGCTGGAACCGATGACGAAGGTGTCGAAGGTGTACTTGTCGTTGAGCCTGCCGTCCTCACTGCGGGTGCCCGGCGATCCGGTTCCGGGGCGAGGTGCATCGTCACCCGCAGTCGTCTCGGGAGCAACGTCGGCGTAGGTCGCGTCGGCGACCTCGTCGGTCGAGTCATCCAAGGTCGGTGCGATGGACGAGTCGACGGTCACGGCGAGCCGGATCTCCCGGCCGAGGGTCTCCGAAAGGGCGCGGACGACTACGGGGCGAAGACGGGTCTCCAGAACATCCTTGGTGAACTCGTTGGGCGCGGCGATCAGGGCGGTGTCCTCGACCAGGCCCATCGGCCGGGTCAGGTTGACGAAGGCGCGCTGCTGCGCGGTCAGGCTGCCGTCGGCGAGGGAGGCGATGGCCATGGCCCAGATGTCGGCCAGGTCGTCGGTGCGATCCACGTGATTCCCCTGTTCGCAGGATGTCCACACCGGTTATCCACAGGTGTGGACCGGCGTGGTGACCCTAGCCATGCCAGCGGCGCGGTCACAAGTGGCTTCCCCGGCGGCGCCGGCCGCTGGCCCCTGGAGCTTCCCCGGCGGCGCCGGCCGCTGGTTTGACCCCTCCACCCCACCAACCGTAAGGTTGTCTTCTGCCCTGAAGAGGTTCAGGCGCACTTCCCTAGCCAGGAGCCAGATCATGAAGCGCACGTTCCAGCCCAACAACCGCCGTCGTGCGAAGAACCACGGCTTCCGGGCGCGGATGAGCACTCGTGCGGGGCGTTCGATCCTGGCGGCGCGTCGGGCCAAGGGCCGCGAGCGCATCTCCGCCTGACCCCATGCTGCCTCCCGCGCACCGCATGCGGCGCGGAGCAGACTTCACCCTCACCACCCGGAACGGCGCCAAGGTTGTTCGTGGCCGGGTTGCCGTGTACGTGCACCTGACGTCGCATCCGGATTCCCTCATCGGCCTGATCGTCGGCAAGGCTGTGGGGAACTCTGTCGTGCGCCATCGGGTGTCACGGCGGCTTCGTGCCGCGGTGTCAGGTCTGGTCGATGATCTGCCGGCGGGTTCACGGGTCGTACTGCGAGCACTCCCCGGGGCTGAGCAGGATGCGGGCCTGACCGAGGACGTCGTGCACGCCAT
>DMPC01000196.1:5357-8252 GCA_003456155.1 Actinomycetota bacterium
TGTGGCTGTGGGATCACAGCGTCGGCTGGCTGCTGTCCTGGCTGCTCATCCTCCCGATCCGTGGCTATCAGCGCGTGATCTCTCCTCTCACGCCACCGAGTTGTCGGCTGTATCCGAGCTGTTCGAGCTATGCGGTCGAGAGCATTCAGGTCCACGGACCCATCAAAGGCTTCGCTCTGGCGAGCTGGCGACTGGTGCGGTGCAACCCGTGGAACAAGGGTGGGATGGACCCGGTCCCAGCTCGAGGACGCTGGTTGCCGGACGTGCTGCCCAACGGCGAGAGCAGGCATGGAACGATGGGGCCCCACCTGCCTGACCGGGTAAGCACACAAGTCCCCGACGGCGGCACCGAACGAAGGGCGTCCTGACGTGTTCATCCTCGACTGGTTGAAGAACGCGGTGAGCTGGGTCCTGGTCCAGTTCCACCAGCTCTTCTCCTCCGTGCTCGGGATGGATCCCAACAGCGGCTGGACCTGGACGTTGTCCATCGTCGGCCTGGTGATCGTCATCCGGATCCTGCTGATCCCGCTGTTCGTCAAGCAGATCAAGGCACAGCGGGGTCTGCAGCTGATCCAGCCGCAGATGAAGGAGATCCAGAAGAAGTACGCGGGCGACAAGGAACGCCAGTCGCAGGAGATGATGAAGCTGTACCGGGAGACCGGCACGAACCCGCTGGCCTCGTGCCTGCCCATCATCCTGCAGGCCCCCATCTTCTTCGCCCTGTTCTCGGTGCTGCAGGGCGTCGCCATGTACAACCCGGACGACCCTGGGTACGTCGCGCCCGGCGTCTTCGCCTGGCCCCAGTACGCCGACCTGACCGCATCGATGCACGATGCCCAGATCTTCGGGGTGCCCCTGTACGGCACCTTCATGAATGCCGACGAGACACCGAACCCGTTGGCCACGCAGATCCTGGCCGTCATCATGATCGCCCTCATGACGGCGACGACGTTCATCACGCAGCGTCAGCTCATTGTGAAGAACAGCGCACCGGACAACCCGATGGTCAAGCAGCAGAAGATCCTGCTGTACGTCTTCCCGGTGATCTTCGCGGTCTCGGGCATCAACTTCCCGATCGGTGTGCTGACCTACTGGTTCACCACCAACCTGTGGTCGATGGGCCAGCAGTTCTACGTCATCCGGAACAACCCCCAGCCCGGCACGCCCGCCTTCGAGGCCAAGGAGGCCCGTAAGGCGGCCAAGAAGCAGCAGAAGTCCGGCGGGGCGCCCACCGGGACTGCTGTGGAGGAAGTTCCCGACACTGCGTCGGAAAACACGCCTCGACAGCAGCCCAAGCGCACGAGCCGGAGCCAGCGCAAGAAGAAGTGAGCGGCCCTCGGGCCACCCAGACCTGACCACCTGATGGACCTGAATGCACGATCGGGAGCACACATGAGCACTGAAGAGACGAACGAGCCGTCGACTGCCCCCTCGGGGGTGGAACTGCTCGAGCGCGAGGGTGATGCGGCCGCCGACTACCTGGAGGGCCTGCTCGACATCGCCGACCTCGACGGGGACATCGACATCGGCGTCGACGGCAGCCGGGCGATGGTCTCCGTCGTCGAGGCCAACGCCGGTGAACTGCGGCACCTCGTGGGAGCGGAGGGCTCCGTGCTGGATGCGCTCCAGGAGCTGACCCGCCTCGCGGCCACGCGAGAGACGGGCGAACGGTCTCGTCTGATGCTGGACGTGGCCGGGTTCCGGGCAGCACGACNNGCGGCGGCCGACTACCTGGAGGGCCTGCTCGACATCGCCGACCTCGACGGGGACATCGACATCGGCGTCGATGGCAGTCGCGCCATGGTGTCGGTCGTCGAGGCCAACGCCGGCGAGCTGCGCCACCTGGTGGGGACGGACGGTTCCGTGCTTGATGCTCTTCAGGAGTTGACCCGCCTCGCGGCCACACGAGAGACAGGCGAACGGTCTCGCCTGATGCTGGATGTGGCCGGGTTCCGGGCAGCACGACGTGCGGAGTTGGAGGCTCAAGCCACCGCAGCGATCGCCGAAGCCCAGCGAACCGGCGCGCCCGTGCGGATGGAGCCGATGACTCCCTTCGAGCGCAAGGTGGTCCATGACGTCGTCGCGGCTGCTGGCCTGGTCAGCGAGTCGGAGGGGGACGAGCCCGCACGACGCGTGGTGATCAGGACCTCCTGAGATGGTTTCCCGTGAAACACCGGGACCAGCGCCCGACCTGCCCGCGTGGCTGGTCGGGCGCGATCGTGAGTTGGCCGAGTTCACCGCACTCCTGGCGGGCGCCGGTGTCGAGCGGGGGCTGATCGGCCCTCGCGAGGTTCCCCGGCTATGGCAGCGCCACGTCCTCAACTGCGCCGTGGTGGCGGATCCCGCAGAGGGACTGGTTCCTGAGGGCAGCACCGTCGGGGACGTCGGGTCGGGCGCCGGCCTGCCGGGGCTGGTCTGGGCGATCAGTCGCCCCGACCTCCGGGTCGTCCTGATCGAGCCCCTCCTGCGGCGCAGCACCTTCCTGCAGGAAGCGGTGGATCACCTCGGCCTGGGAGCGCGGGTCATCGTCTGGCGGGGACGTGCCGAGGGCGCGGGGGAGTCGGTCCACGGTCTCGACGTGGTGACCGCCCGTGCGGTGGCACCGTTGGACCGACTGCTGGACTGGACTGTTCCGCTGCTGCGCCACGGAGGTCGGGTCGTGGCACTCAAGGGCAGCAGTGCACCAACGGAGGTTGAAGGAGCGGCGCAGGCCATTGCGCGCTGGGATCTGCGGGACCTGCGCGTGGTGGCGGTGGGCTCGGAGTGGGTGGATCCGCCCACCACCGTGGTGGTGGCTCAGCGGGGTGCGGCAGAATAGGCCGGTGACCTCCCCCACCGCCTCCGCCCCGGAGTCCCCCCGGGACGTCGGTCTCGGGTGGCCGGACACCACCCGAG
>DMPC01000196.1:8491-10217 GCA_003456155.1 Actinomycetota bacterium
GGCGCGTGGCATGACACCACGCATCATCACGGTCGCCAACCAGAAGGGTGGCGTGGGCAAGACCACCAGCACCGTCAACATCGCCGCCGCCATTGCGCGCTCCGGCAAGGATGTCCTCGTCATCGATCTCGACCCGCAAGGCAATGCGTCGACAGCGCTGGGCGCCGATCACCGGGAGGGGACCCCGAGCATCTATGAGGTGCTCAGCGGGGACTGCAGCCTGCTCGACGTCCTGCAGCCCTGTCCGGAGATCCCTCGCCTGTGGACGGCACCGGCCACCATCGACCTTGCGGGGGCGGAGATCGAGCTGGTCGCCCAGGTGGCCCGCGAATATCGCCTGAACCGGGCGGTGGAGGCCGCGCTGGCGGAGCGTCACTTCGACTACGTGTTCTTGGACTGCCCCCCGAGTCTGGGGCTGCTCACCCTCAATGGCCTCGTGGCGGCTCGTGAGGTGCTGCTGCCCATCCAGTGCGAGTACTACGCCCTCGAGGGCCTGTCTCAGTTGCTGCGGACAATCGACATGGTCCGCACGCACCTGAATCCCTCCCTGACCGTGGGGGCGATCCTGCTCACGATGTATGACGGGCGGACCCGACTGGCCTCACAGGTGGCCACCGAGGTGCGCACCCACTTCGGCGAGCAGGTGCTCGACACCGTGATTCCCCGGTCGGTGCGGGTGTCTGAGGCTCCGTCCTACAACCAGACCGTGATGACCTACGAGCCGGCCTCGTCGGGAGCCATCGCGTACCAGGAGGCAGCGGAGCAGTTGATGGCGCTACAGCCTGCCTATACACAGGGTTATCCACAGACATAAGCCTCTAATTCCGACATATCACACGCTTTATCCCCCGAAGGGCAGGACGATGGCGGCAACCTCCAAGCGAGGCCTCGGCAAGGGCCTGGGAGCGCTGATCCCCTCGAGTGCGCCGGCGACCGAGACCGCACCGGCCTCGGTCGACGGACGTTCCTCGGACGCGGAATCATCCCTGGCCCCCGTGACCGGCGCGTCCTACGCCGAACTCCCCATCGAAGCGATCTCCCCCAACCCGCGCCAGCCACGCACCGTCTTCGACGAGGAGGCGATGGCGGAACTGGTCTTCTCCATCAAGGAGATCGGCCTGCTCCAGCCGGTCGTGGTGCGAACGACCGGAACCTCGACCTATGAACTCATCGCCGGCGAGCGACGACTTCGGGCCAGTCGTGAAGCCGGACTCGAGGTCATCCCCGCCATCATCCGGGCCACCGATGACGAAGACCTGCTGCGTGATGCCCTGCTCGAGAACCTCCACCGGGCCAACCTGAACGCCCTGGAGGAGGCGGCCGCCTACCAGCAGCTCCTCTCGGACTTCGGCTGCACGCAGGATGAGCTCGCGCGCCGCGTCGGACGCTCCCGACCCCAGGTCTCGAACACGCTGCGCCTGCTCAAACTCCCACCCGACGTGCAGCGTCGCGTCGCGGCGGGTGTCCTGAGCGCAGGGCATGCGCGCGCGCTGCTCTCGCTCGACGATCAGGCCGCGATGGAGGTTCTCGCGGCGCGCATCGTCGCGGAGGGACTGAGTGTTCGTGCCGTCGAGGAAATCATCATCGTTGGAGACGGCGACGGACGAGAGCGTTCCCGCACACGCCGATCACGCGGCAGCGTCGCACGCGACATCGACGTGAGTGATGCCGTAGCCGAACTCGGCCGGCGGGCTGCTGACGCACTCGACACCCGCGTCACGACGAA
>DMPC01000126.1 GCA_003456155.1 Actinomycetota bacterium
GCTGCTGAGTCGGCAAGCGAGGTGAGCGTGTCGACGCGCCGCACCGGGTCAGGATCCTCGACCGTGGCGATCACGTAGCGCGCCCCGAGTGCCTCCGCGGCCTCGAGCAGGGGAGTCGACTCGCTCACCGACTCCGGGCCCGTCATGCGGATCACCTCGAGGTCGAGAAGTCGGGATCCGCAACCGTCGATGTGCTGCCGGAGCCGCTCCATCGCGCGGTCGTCACCCAGGATCGCGTGGTCGATACCCGTCGACGGGCTCGGAGTCAGACGCAGGCTGAACCAGTCGAAGCCCGCACCCGCAGCGACATCGGCCAGGCGTTGCGGCGACACCGCGATCATCGACAGGTGGGCCAAGGAGTACTCGCGCACCATGTCAGGTTCCCGCCAGTCTCTCGACGATCGGCAGGTAGGCGTCGAGGTGAGCATCACCGACGGTGATGTACGAGAAGCCGTACTCCTCACGTCGACGAATCAGCTCCTCGCAGATCTCATCGACGCTGCCAACCGCTGCGTGCGGGAACCGCTTCAGCTCATCGAGTGTCAGACCGGTGCGCTTCGACACTGCATCAGCGGTGATCTCGGATCGGCCGTCGACCGAGATGAAGTAGGTCGCGGTCTCCAATTCGATGGAGTCGAATCGGTCGCCGGCGCCCTCCTTGATCCACTCGATCTTCTTGGCCGTCTCGTCCTCCGTCGACGACGAGATACTCCCCGCACCGACGACACCGCTGCTGTTGTTGAAGTTCACGCTGACGATGTCCGCCAGCTCCCCGGCGATGCCGAGCACCTTCGGGGCGCCGCCACCGATCATGAGCGGAGGATGCGGCTTCTGCACAGGTCGCGGCACGGCGACATACCCGGAGGAGGAGATGAACTGCCCGTGGTAGTCGACCTCGGCGTCGCTGCCGTACGCCATGAGCATGAACTCGGCCGTCTCACGCATGAGCTGAATGCGGCGGCCTGCCGACTCGAACGGGATGCCCAGGCCCTCGTACTCATTGACCAGCCAGCCGGCCCCGAGGCCGATCTCGAGCCTGCCCTCGGAGAGCACGTCGATCGTGGCCATCTCCTTGGTCAGGATGGTCGGCAGGTGATAGCTCGTGCAGGCCATGCGAGAGCCGATGCGAAGGGTCGTCGTGGCCATGGCGGCAGCCGTGAGCGCAGGGATCAGAGCCATGGCCTGCACGCGATGGCCGGTGCCCTCGATACGACTGCCTGGGCCGAGATAGTGATCAGCGACGTGGAGGGTCGAGAAGCCGGAGTCCTCGACCTTGCGTGCGAGATCGACCCACTCCTTCCTCGTCGGCGAGCTGAACGCCTGGATCGCGAACCGGAACGGCCTCGTCATGACGGCATCGCCATCTTGCGGGCGGCCCGGAAGTACTGACCCTGCGAGGCGGTGAAGCCGCCGTCGACGAACAGCACCTGGCCGGTGATCCACTCGGCCTGGTTCGAGCACAGGAAGGAGATCGCGTCCGCAATATCGGTGGGTCGGCCCATGCGACCGGCGAGCAGGGTTGTCGCAATGGCCTGCTGTGCCGACTCGGTGCCGTAGTGGCCTGCGGTGCCCTCCGTCAGCACCGTGCCCGGCGCGACCGCGTTGCACCGGATGCCCTTGTCGGCGAACTCGACCGCCATGGCCTGCGTCAGGAGATTGATCGCCGCCTTGGTGGTCGGGTAGAGCGACGTCGATGCCGCGTGCGCAACGGAGGTGATGGACGACAGATTGACGATCGCACCTCCCCCGCGCCTCTGCATCACGGGCACGAGGGCCTGGGCCATGAGGACGGGGCCGATGATGTTGATGTCACAGAGGGCGCGCATGTCGGCCACGGATGACGTGAGGAGGTCTGTATAGACCTGAATGGCCGCATTGTTGACAAGCACACTCGCCTCTGGAGCCAGGGCAGCGACCTTCGCGACGCTATCGGGGTCGGACACATCCACGACAGCCGTTCGACACCCGACGTCGCGCGCGACGGACTCCAGCGCCTCGGCATTGACGTCGAGTGCCAGCACCTCGTAGCCATCGGCCGCGAGACGCTCGCACACCGCCCGACCGATGCCCTGACCGGCACCCGTGACGACTGCTGTTCCCCTGCTCATGCTTCCTCCTCCTGCGAACCGTCCCTCGAGACTGGGCATCGCTGCCAGTCCTCTGCATGCACTGCCCAGTCCACGCATCGTCGCAGCACCTCGCGATACTCCGGCGACTGCCATGCCACGCGATCGACGACGCCGAGATCGTCGATCCCCAGATCCTGAACATCGAAGCGACCCCGGCAGTGCCCCAGCGTGAAAGTGGTGACCGTTCCCGATCCCTCCGCCCGGGTGAAGAGCACGGGGTGGCGGGCAGGTGTCGGTACCTGGTCGGTCTCGAAGCCGGGACACGGGCCCGTGTAGGCGGCATCCATGAGCACCTCCAGATCGCCCGCCAATTCGCACACGTAGATCTCATCCGTCGTGGTGAAGGCATCGATACCCGAGACGAGTGCGTGCTCGGCCGCGACGGGCTCGATCAGGAAGGGTGCGATCTTCGGGTGGGCGAGGAACCGGCTGCCGAGAAGGGCGGTGAACTCCGGCATCGCGTCAGGCGTCGTGAAGATGCGCAGCCCACCGGGATGCGGGGCATCGATGGCGGAGTTCGTCGCGTGCAGAGCCAGGAAGCGGCCACCGTCGGCGACCATCTCCTGAAGGGCCTGCGCCTCGTCTCCCGTGGGCCGCACATCGCAGGTGTAGGCGATGATCGCATCGACGTCACGAAGTCGCGCCGTGTCGGAGAAGTCCTGATGGACACTGCAGCGCACAGAGTCGTGCCGCCCCACCAAGGCGAGCAACTCACGTCGGGCGAAGTCGAGGTCATGCCAGCGGCCCCCGACGACGAGGGCCACCTCCACGCGCGGAGAGGTGCAGCGCGCGGGGGTGGCCATCGTCAGGTCGTGAATCTCAGTACTGCGTGCGGACCGTCATGCCGCCGTCGCACACCACATTGGTGCCGACGCAGTAGCCGAATGCCGGGCTGGCGAGGCTGACGATGACCGCCGCCACCTCCTCGGGCTTGCCCATGCGGCCCAGCTTGATCGAGCCCAGCACCTTCTCATAGACCTCCGGACGGCCGGCCTTGATCTTGCCCCAGTCACCGTCCTCGAAATAGACCGGACCGGGCGAGACGGTGTTCACGCGGATGCCCTTGGGAGCCAGCGCCTGCGCTGCGGACGAGGCATGACGGATGATCGCGGCCTTGAACGCGCCGTAGGAGTTCGGCGACGACGGCCAGACGTTGTCGAAGCCGAAGGTCGAGGACAGCGCGATGATCGAGCCCCCGCCAGCGGCCTCGAGGATCGGCGTGCCCTCATCGATCAGGTGCACGAGCGGGAGCAGGTCGAGCTCGAGGCTCTGCTGCCATTGCTCCGGGCCCTTCAGCGAACCGCCGGTGACGTTGGAGACGAGGATGTCCAACCCGCCGAGATCGGCAGCGGCATCGCGGATGAAGCCCTTGAGCTCGTCCTCCTTGCTGACGTCGATCGCACGGGCGAACACCTTCACACCCGTGCCGCGCAGCTCGTTGGCCAGCTCCTCGACAGCCTCGGCGTTGCGCGCGCAGAAGGCGACATCGGCGCCCTCAGCGGCGAGCAGCTCGACGGTGGCGCGGCCGATACCGCGGGTGCCGCCAGTGACGAGGGCGCGCTTGCCCTTGAGACCCAGATCCATGGTGTTCCCATCTGTCGTGAGGTCGGGCGAGCGCCCGCAGTCAGGGTTGGCATGTTACTAGATCCGGACTACGGTAAGTGCCGATTCCCCCACACTGCCGGAGCTGCGCATGAGCCTCGTCACCGTTCTCCCCCTCGGCCTCGAGCTCGAGGTCGACGACGGACAGTCCGTCATGGCCGCCGCCCACGCGGCCGGCTACGTCTGGCCGACCGAGTGCGAGGCCAATGCCTCCTGCGGGCTGTGCGTGAGCATCATCCGCGAGGGCATGGAGAACTGCGGCGCCATGCCCGATGACGAGCGCGAGACCCTCCAGCGCACCATGGGCGCTGTCGACCCCTCGCGGCGCCTGGCCTGCCGCCTCACGGTGACCGGCCCGGTCACCCTCACCAAGCGCGGCGTCCACGCCGCAGAGGAGGTCTAGATGGATGCCACTGCAGCGCTGACCGCGCGCCTGGAGCGGCTTGAGACCGTCGAGGCGGCACGGGACTGCCTCTACCGCTACGCCGACGGCGTCGACGCACGTGACTGGACACTGCTTCGATCCGCCTTCGCCACGGACGCCGTGCTCGTCATGCCGGGCAGCGAGACTGCCGGCGCGGATGCCATCGTCGAGGGCCTGCGCTCCATGCTCCCCGCGGAGTTCATCACGCGGCATCTCATCGTCAATCCGCGCGTCGAGTACCTCGAGCCCGGTCGTGCCCGCGTGAGAGCCACGATCTACTACGCCCACGAGGGGACCGGATTCGAGGCGACCGGCTGGGGCGATTACATCGACGACGTCAGCGTCACCGACGGAATCGGCGTCATCACCCGCAAGGAGTTCGTTCCCGCCCAGCACCTGCCCGGAAGCCACGCGCACACGGCGACCCGCCTGGCCGAGCTCGAGACCGCCGAGCTGGCCCGCGAGGCCTCGTGGCGCTACGCCGTTGCCATCGACACCGGCGACTTCGAGCTGCTCGCCTCGGTCTTCACCGAGGACGCAGTGCTGGTCACGCGACGGGGCTCCCAGGAGGGAAGAGCCGCGATCGTCGACTACTACCGCACCGCACTCGCCGACCCCGTGGCGCGCAAGCACTTCCTCGTCAACCAGAAGGTCACGCATACCGGAGCCAGCACCGCCCTGCTCGAGTCGTACTTCCTCTACACCTTCGCGGGCCAGGACACCTCCATCTTCGGATGGGGCCACTACATCGATCGCATCCGCATCATGGATGGCGTCGGCTACATCGAGGACAAGCGCATCTCCATCGACGTGCACGCCGATGTCCGTCAGGGCTGGGCGACATGAGTGACCGCCTTGCGGGCAAGCGGATCCTCGTGACTGGCGCTGCGCAGGGCATGGGGCGGGCCATCGCCGTGATGGCCGCCGGGCAGGGCGCCGAGTCGGTCACGATCACCGACCTCAAGGCCCCCGGCGCGGAGGAGACCGCGGATCTCGTACGCGCTGCGGGAGCCCGGGCCAGCGTGGTGCTCGCCGACCTCACCCGGGCGGAGGACATCCGTCGGATGATCGAGGAGGCTGTCTCGTTCGCGGGCGGCCTTGACACCCTCGTGAACAACGCCGGAGTCATCGACTCCGTGCTGATGGAGGGAGCGAACTTCGACACTCTCGACGAGCGGGTCTGGGACGCGGTGTTCGACGTCAACGTGAGGGCTGCCTGGCTAGCCTCCCAGAGTGCCGCGCCGCACCTGCGGGCCTCCGAGCGTGGACCGTCCATCGTCAACTCCGCGTCGGTCTCCGGAATCAATGGAACGCAGAACGCGGTCGCCTACGGCGCGAGCAAGGCCGCGCTCATCTCCCTCACCAAGAGCACTGCCGTGGCCCTCGCCCCACGGGTTCGCGTCAACGCCTTCCTGCCCGGCGCCATCGCCACCCCGATGGCGATGGAGTTCCTCGACTCTGTCGACGATCGCGAGTACACGATGAACCACATGACGGGAGCACACCTGCTCCCCCGCTTCGGAGAGGCCGACGAGGTGGCCGAGGTGGCCTGCTTCCTGGCCTCCGATGCGGCGTCCTTCGTCACCGGAGCGATCTACGCGGTGGACGGGGGAACGCTGGCCTGGCGGGGCCTGCGGGCGTGACGAGGAGTGAG
>DMPC01000059.1 GCA_003456155.1 Actinomycetota bacterium
TTCGAGTTCGGCACCGTCTACCGGTACGAGAAGTCGGGGGTCGTGCAGGGACTGACGCGTGCTCGGGGATTCACGCAGGACGATGCGCACATCTACTGCACCCCTGAGCAGATGCCGGAGGAGCTCGACGCCCTGCTCGACTTCGTGCTCGGTCTGCTGCGCGACTACGGGCTCTCCGACTTCTATCTCGAGCTGTCCACTCGCGATCCCGACAAGAGCGTGGGAAGTGACGAGGTATGGCAGGAAGCCACGGAGATCCTGCGTCAGGCGGCGGAGCGGCAGGGCCTCGAGCTCGTTCTGGACGAGGGTGGAGCCGCGTTCTACGGGCCGAAGATCTCGGTGCAGGCGAAGGACGCCATTGGCCGGACGTGGCAGATGTCGACGATCCAGGTCGACTTCAACCTGCCGGAGCGGTTCGGCCTGGAGTATCAGGCTCCTGACGGCAGCCGTCAGCGTCCCGTGATGATCCATCGTGCGCTCTTCGGCTCGATCGAGCGCTTCTTCGCGGTACTGCTGGAGCACTACGCAGGCGCGTTCCCGCCATGGCTCGCGCCAGTGCAGGTCGTCGCCATCCCGGTGACCGACGGGCACAACGACTACCTCCATGAGGTTGCCGCTCGGCTGCGCGCACGAGGGGTACGCGTCGAGGTTGACACGGCGGATGACCGGATGCAGAAGAAGATCCGCAACGCCCAGCGGGCCAAAGTCCCCTACATGGTGATCGCCGGTGACGAGGATGTCGCTGCCGGGGCCGTCTCCTTCCGCTACCGCGACGGCACCCAGAAGAACGGGGTGCCGGTCGAGGACGCCATCGAGGAGATCGTCCAGGCGATCGCAGACCGGATCCAGGTCTGACATGACCGACGCGTGGGAGCGGCTCTATACCCCTCATCGGATGCCGTACCTGCGTGGTGAGGGCAAGCCGGCCGACCATGAGGCGGGGGACCATTGCCCCTTCTGTCGTGCTCCCCATGAGCCCGACAGCGAGGGACTGGTCTTCGCGCGGGGCAGCGAGGTCTTCGGTGTGCTCAACCTGTATCCGTACAACTCCGGGCACCTGATGATCTGCCCCTACCGGCATGTGGCCGACTACACCGACCTGCGTCCGTCGGAGGTGCAGGAGCTCGGTGCTTTCACGCAGCGGGCCATGGTGGTCCTGCGTGCGGTGTCGGGAGCGCATGGCTTCAATATCGGCATGAATCAGGGCTCGGTCTCGGGTGCGGGAATCGCCGGTCACCTGCACCAGCACGTCGTGCCGCGATGGGGTGGCGACACCAACTTCATGCCGATCGTCGGGGGAACCAAGATCATTCCCCAACTGCTCCACGACACCCGTGACCTGCTTGCTGAAGCGTGGGAGTCCGTCTGAGATGGTGCATTTCATCGGGCGCGACGAGGAGTCGGCGCGGGTGCTGCTTGCGGAGCAGGGCGTGCGCTTCGTCAGGGTGGATGCGCCTGAGCATGATGCGGTCCTGGTCGAGGTGCTGGGCGACCTCACTCAGGAACGCGGCCGGGTCGTCGCGGAGCCTCCCGCCGATGCTGAGGATGCCGCCACGGGCATGGGGGCATGGCACGTCAACGCTGTCCACGAGTTCGAGACAGTGGTGGACGGCGAGGGAATCGTGGAGTTCATCACCCGGGATGGGGTGGTGTCGGCGCACATCGGCCCGGGGGATGTCATGGCCGTGGAAGGCGCTGAGCACCGCTATCGGCCACTCACCGCGCAGGAGTGGATCCTGCGTTTCGCTGCCGACGACCTCGGGGCCCGCGAGACCGGTCGCCCCCCGGGTCCGTGGCCCATTCCCTGACCTGCCTGTTCACCCTGCTGCGGAGTTGTCGATCAGGCGTTGCGCGAGCGAGGCCGGGACGGGAGCGAAGCCGTTCGGTGAGCGGGTGAACTCTCCGGTTCCGTGGGTGATGCTGCGGATGTCGATCGCGTACCGGGTGATCGCAACCTCGGGTACCTCCGCCTCGATCTGAGACCGACCTCCCGGCAGGGACTGCGTTGCCCTCACTGTGCCGCGCCTGCCCGAGAGGTCGGCGATCACCGCACCGACGTGCTCATCCGGCACCCCGACGGTCACGGTCACCGTGGGCTCGAGCAGCGTGAGGGTCGCGCGGGCGGCAGCATCCTTCAAGGCCATGGCGCCTGCGGTCTGGAACGCCATGTCGGATGAATCCACCGGGTGGAACTTTCCATCCACGAGAGTGACCTGGATGTCCACGACGGGGAACCCTGCCGCGACTCCCTGCGCCATCTGCTGTCGCACGCCCTTCTCGACGGACGTGACGTAGTTGCGTGGCACGGCACCGCCGACGATGCGGTCGACGAAGACGAAGCCGGCTCCCGGAGCGAGCGGTTCCACCTCGATGTCCACGACGGCGTACTGCCCGTGGCCACCGGATTGCTTGACCAGTCGGCCGGTGCCGTGTGCGGGGTTGGCAAACGTCTCGCGCATCGAGGGCCGTAGCTCGGCCGAGTCGACGGCCACCCCGAACCGATTCTTGATCCGATCCAGGATCAGGTCGGCGTGCGCCTCACCGAGCGTCCACAGGACGATCTGACCGGTCTCCGGCGGATGCTCCACGCGCAGGGTGGGATCCTCCGCCAGGACGCGCGCAAGCGCCATGCCCAGCCTGTCCTCGTCCCCGGCGCTGTGGGGGGTGATGGCCAGAGGCAGCATGGGCTCGGGCATCGCCCACGGCTCCATCAGCAGCGGTCGGTCGATGGAGGAGAGCGTGTCGCCCGTCTCGGCTCGGCCGAGCTTGCTGACCGCGACGATGCTGCCGGCGATCGCTGCAGGAATGTCGATGTGGCGGGTGCCGAGCAGCGCGGACACGCGTCCGACACGCTCGTCGACGTCATGATCCTCGTGGCCGGTTCCGGCAGCGAAGTGTCCGGAGACGTGGACGGGGCTGTCCGCGGCAAGGGTCCCGGAGAAGACTCGGACGATCGAGACCTTCCCCACATACGGGTCGGTGGTGGTCTTGATGACCTCGGCAAGGAGAGGGCCCTCGGGATCGGCAGTGAGGGGCTCGGCGGGGGAGCCGTCGATGGAAGTCACGAGCGGCAGGTCGCGTTCGCGCGGTGAGGGAAATGCACGGACGATGAGGTCCAAGATCAGCTCGGAGCCGACGGTGGCGGACCAGGCGGCGTGTCCCATCACGGGATGGAAGTGCCCGCGTGTGACGGCCTTCTCCAGGTCCGAGGTGAGTAGGTCGACGTCCACGTGCTCCCCGCCGAGGAATCGGTCCAGCAGAGCCTCATCCTCGGATGCGGTCACCACGCCCTCGATGAGAGCGGATCGCTCGGTCTCGATCAGTTCGCGGTGACGTTCCTCCGCCTCGGTGACGACGACCGATCCGGTGCTCCAGTCCCAGATCTGCTCGTCCAGCAGGTCGAGGAACCCGGCGACGATCTCGTCGTCGCCGTGCACGGGGAGGAACAGCGGAAGGACGCCACCTCCGCCGGCGAACACCCGTTGGCACACGGCCACCGTCTCGTCGAAGTCCGCGCGATCGCGATCGAGGTTGGTGACGACGATGGCCCTCGGCATGCCGAGGAACTCGCACTCATCCCACA
>DMPC01000222.1 GCA_003456155.1 Actinomycetota bacterium
GGCACCCCGCGTGACATCTACTACGCCCCGGCCACCCCGTTCGTGGCAGGCTTCATCGGCAAGGCGAACATCGCGCCGGGCGAGGTCGTCAGGAGTGATGCAGGCGTCGTGGGGCAGTGGGGGAGTCTGACCTTCCCCGTTCCGAACTCGACTCCGGTTGGGCCCTGCTACTTCTCCCTGCGCCCGGAAGCGACGCGCCTCGGGTCGGATGCGGGCGAGATCCGGGCTGAAGGGGTCATCACCGACATCATCTTCCTCGGAGACAGTTCCGAGGTGGTCGTGTCCGCTTCCGGTCTCGACTTGATCGCGAAGGTGCCCGCCCACGTCGGGTTCCAGTGCCGCGTCGGCCAGGCGGCCACGGTGTCCTTCAGCGCTGCGGATGTCGTGCGTGTCAACGGCTAGTGAGGTCCCGTTCGCGGTGAGGGCACGCCAATGGCTGGTGTTGACCCCGGTGATGCTCTGGATCGCCGCGCTCGTGCTGATCCCGAACATCCTCATGCTTGTCTACAGTCTCTGGTCGACCGAGGAGGGGGTCCTCAGGCGCGAGTTCAGCCTCACGAACTATGTAGACGTCCTCACGAACGACGTGACGTTGACCATCCTCCTTCGGACGCTTCTGACGGCGATCGGCGCCGCTCTCCTCGCCACGGCTATCGCGTACGCCATGGCATGGTTCGTCGTCAAGAAGCTGACCCGGTGGCGCATGCTGGCGGTGCTCCTGGTGATCGTCCCGCTCTGGATCAGCTACCTCGTGCGCGTCTACTCGTGGAAGATCCTTCTTGGTGAGAGCGGTGTCATCAACTCCACCTTCCTGGCCGTGGGAATCATCGACGAGCCCCTGTCGTTCATGCTCTACTCGCGCTTCTCCGTCTTCGTGACCCTCACCTACGTCTCCATCCCGTTCGCTTTCGTGGCTGCTTACAGCGCGCTCGAGCGGATTCCCAAGTCGCTCCTCGAGGCGAGCGCCGACTCTGGGGCAACGCCGGGTCGAGCTTTCCGGACCGTGGTCTGGCCCCTGTCCCGTCAGGGCGTGGGTATCGGCTTCGCCCTCGCATTCCTGCTCTGCGTGGGCGACTATCTGACGCCCGCCATGGTCGGTGGCCTTCAGGGCACGATGTTCGGCTCGCTCATCGTCAACCAGTTCGGGTTGGCGAACAACTGGCCGCTCGGTGCGGCCATGTCGATAGTCCTCCTCGCCGCCACGGGAGCCCTCCTCGCTGCGGTTGCTCGAGCCTCGCGATCGGAGGGGATCCTTGAGTAGCACCACTGCGGCGCTGTCGACGCCCACTCACTCCCCTGCATCCCGCGTGCGGTCCTTCGTCGGCTGGGTTGCGTTCCTCAGCGCCTACCTGTTCCTGTACGCGCCACTGCTCACCATCGGTGTCTTCGCCCTGAACGACTCCACGGTCCAGGCGTTGCCGTGGTCGGGCTTCACTCTGCGCTGGTTCCTGGGGATTCCGGACAACGGCCCGCTCATCTCGTCCTTGACGTTCGGGCTGACCGTCTCCGTGCTGGTCGTGACGATCTCGGCTGTCGTCGGAACCTTCTTCGCCGTCTCCCTCAACGGCCGGGGGAGGCGCACGTCAAATGTGCTCACCGCGGCTGTCGTGATCCCTGCGATCGTTCCCGGAATGGTGTTGGGCCTCTCGCTCGCGATCGCCTTCCGCTATATGGGCCTGGCGCCGGGCATGTGGACGATCGTCCTGGGTCAGCTCACCTTCACTCTGCCGGTCGTGATGCTCGTCGTCCTGACACGACTGCGGCGCCTCGACCCTTCCCTCGTCCAGGCGTCCATGGACCTGGGGGCGACACGCTGGCGAACGTTCTGGCACGTGGTCTTCCCCCAGATACGCAGCACGGTCGTGGCTGCCTGCCTGCTCACGTTCACACTGTCCTTCGACGAGGTGATCGTCACCTTCTTCCTGGCCGGGACTCAGCCAACCTTCCCGCTCTTCATCTGGGCGCAGACGCGGTTCGGATTCACGCCGGAGATCAACGCCATCGTCACGATCATCGGCACGCTCAGTGTCGTCCTCATCGTCATCGCCACGGCGGTGATCGAGCGACAGGTCGATCCGTATGCCCAGTCCAGCACGCGACGCCGTTCCCGACGCGCGGACACGAAGGTTCATTAACTGCCCACAACGGGCTCACACTGGAGGAAACATGTCATCAAGGGCTCTGGTCACCGGAGCGTCGTCGGGGGTCGGTCTCGCAACCGCCCGAATGATCCACCGGCAGGGGGGTTCTGTCGCGCTGATCGCGCGACGAGCCGAGTTGCTGGACGATCTCGTCGCGGAACTCGGCGAGGGCGCCATTGCCCTGCCTGCCGACGTCTCCGACCCTGAGGCGGTCTCGGTCGCCGTTGCGGCTGCGTTTGAGGCGCTGGGCGATATCGATCTGGTCGTCAACGCGGCAGGGGTCGACGGCCCGGCGCCGCTGGAGGATCAGGACGCGCGCAAGTGGCAGACGACTATCGGTGTCAATCTGTCGGGCTCGTTCTACGTCGCCCGGGAGGCCGCCCTCCGAATGAAGGAGGGGTGCATCGTCAACCTCGGCTCTGAACTCTCCACGATCGGCATGGGGCTCTACGTCGACTACTGCGCGTCAAAGGCAGGGATCATCGGCCTGACGAAGGCGATGGCCGCCGAACTCGCCCCTCGGGGCATCCGAGTAAACGCCGTCTGCCCGGGCCCGATCGACACCCCGATGATGGAAGCCGAGCTGGCCTGGTTCCCCGATCCGGAGGCCGTCCGAGTCGAGGCCATCAATCGCGTGCCCCTCAAGCGCTGGGCCACCGCGGAGGAAGTCGCCGAAGCGATCCTGTTCATGGCTTCCGCCACGTTCGCCACCGGGGCCTGCCTTGCGCTCGATGGCGGAACAACAGCCATCTGACCCACCCACACGACCCACCCATATCGACGACAGGAGTGATCACATCATGCGTATGAACAACAAGGTCGGACTGGTGACAGGAGCGGCGTCCGGACTCGGCTACGAGTCGGCCAAGCTCATGGCGGAGGAAGGCGCAGCCGTCCTGCTCTGCGACATCGACACCGAGACGGGCGAGCGCGCCGCTCAGGAGATTCGTAACGCGGGAGGAACGGCCCTCTTTGAGCGTTGCGACGTGTCCAAGGAGGACGACATCATCGCAGCGATCGCTCGCGTCCGCCGCGAGTGGAACGGGTTCGACTTCATCCACAACAATGCGGGTATTCAGCTCGAGAAGACCATCCTCGACACCACCAACGAGGAGTGGGATGCCATCAACACGGTCAACCTGAAGGCAGTCTTCTGGGGCAGCAAGCACGCGGTCGTGGCCATGCGCGAGACGGGTGGTGGGTCCATCGTCAACACCGCGTCCGCGCTGTCGCTGGTGGGAGACCCCTTCCTGCCTGCCTACACCGCGACCAAGCACGGTGTCCTCGGCCTGACCCGTGCGGTCGGTGCGGCGTACGCGATCGACGGGATCCGCTGCAACTGCGTGTGCCCGGGCGACATGGAGACGCCGATGATCATCAAGTACTGGGAGGCCACGGGCAACCCGGAGCAGGCGAAGATCGACATGGGCGCCGCCTATCCGGCGAAGAAGATCGGGCACCCGCGCGAGGTGGCGCAGATGGTCCTGTTCCTCGCCTCCGACGAGTCCTCGTACGTCAACGCGTCGTACATGGTCGTCGACGGCGGACTGCTCTCGAAGTGCTACTGAGGTGGCGATGAACTCCCAGTTCGATGCCATCGTCGTGGGGTCGGGCCATAACGGCCTGATCGCCGCAAACTACCTGAGTGACGCCGGCAAGAAGGTCGCGGTCGTCGAACGCCGCGGCCTGGTGGGTGGGGCTACGGTCACGGAGGAGGTGATTCCGGGTTTCCGGGCATCCGCCTGCTCGTACGTCTCCGGCCTGCTGCACCCGCGCATCCTCAAGGATCTCGGCCTCGAGGCGTTCGGCCTCGACCTGTACCAGACCGAGATGGGGTCGGCGAGCCTTCTCCGTGACGGCCGACACCTGTTCCTGTACAACGATCTCAGTCGAACGCTGAGGGAGATGCAGGATGTCGCCGGTGCGGACGCGGACGCCCTGGTGGCCTTCGGGCTCCGCCTCGAGCGCTTCGCGGCGATCACGGGGCAGTGGCTCCTCACGCCATCACCGCCGTCCGTCCACGAGGTGATGGGGGCCTTCTACGAGTCGGGCGAGGGGGATCTGTTCAACGAGTTCTTCACGCTCAGCGTGCTCGATCTTCTTGACCGGTACTTCAGCACCGACATCGTCAAGGGGCTGTTCACCTTCCTCGCGGTCGTGAGCGTGTGGGGTGGTCCGCGGACCCCCGGGTGGTCCTACGTCTATGGCCACCATGCGACGGGGGAATTCAACGGTCACATGGGCCAGTTCGCGTTCCCTCGTGGCGGGATGGGGGCCATCGCGGAGTCGCTGGCAGCTCGGGCCAGGGCTCGCGGGGCGGTGGTTCGCACGAATGCCCCGGTGGCCTCGATCATCGTCGAGCGGGGCCGCGTGGGTGGAGTGGTTCTGGACAATGGTGAAGAACTCCGCGCCCCTGTGGTCCTGTCCAACGCCGATCCGCGACGCACCTTCCTGTCGCTGGTGGACTCACGGCACCTGCCCGACGAGTACACCCGGCAGATCACGACGTACGACAACCGCGGCTCCATGGCGCGTGTCTTCCTCGCCCTGGACAGCCTGCCGGACTTCATCGGGTGCGCACCGGGGATGGGACCCCAGCACCGCGGACTCACTCTGCTGGGGGCGGAGGTGGAGAACTTCCAGAGAATCGGCGATGCACAGCAGCATGGTCGGGTACCGGACGACTTTCCCATCGAGTTCATCATCCAGACTGCCAGCGACGACACGTTGGCGCCTCCGGGGAAGCACGTGCTCAGCACGGGCATCCAGCAGCTCCCCTTCGAGCTGGAGAACGGGACATGGGATGACTATCGCGACGAGTTCACGGCGAAGGTCATCAACATCCTGTCCGACTACTCGCCGGGCATCAAGGAGCGAATCATCGGGACGCACACCATTACTCCATTGGACTTGGAGCGCGAGTACGCCCTGCCGGGCGGCAACATCTTCCACGGCGCCATGACCTTGGGGCAGCTCTATTCCAGTCGACCGGTACCGGGATACGAGTCATACCGCTCCCCGATCCCGGGGCTCTACCTGTGCGGTGCGGGTACCCATCCGGGAGGCGGCGTGATGGGCGCGCCGGGCTACAACGCGGCCCGGGCCGTGATGGTCGACGAGTCAACGGGAGGGTGGCGTCCGAGGTCCAGCAGTGGCGTCACAACGATCACAGGCGCACCCCTGCGGCACCGGATGATGTCCAAGCCGAGGGTCAGGAAGGTCGCCTTGGCGCTGGCCCGCCAGCCGTTGCTGGCGCCGCTTGTCGACCGGGCCAGCAAGCGCTGAACGACGATGACACGAGTGCACAGAAGTTCAGAGTGGTATGGCGGTGAGAGCCGTGACGGCTACATCCACCGGGCGTGGATGCGTCGGGGTCTGCCCGAGCATGCTTTCGACGGCCGGCCGCACATCGCGATCGCCGACACGGCGTCCGATCTCACCCCGTGCAATGCCCACCTGACCCAGGTGGGCGACTTCGTGGCTCGAGGCGTGTGGGAGGCCGGAGGCGTGCCCCTGCGCCTCCCGGTCATGTCGCTGGGAGAGACGCAGGTCCGCCCCACGGCCATGCTGTGGCGCAACCTCGCCGCGATGTCGATCGAGGAGATGATCCGGGCCAATCCCGTGGACGGCGTGGTGCTCCTCGGTGGCTGTGACAAGACCATCCCCGCCCTTCTCATGGGTGCCTGCTCGGTCGATCTGCCGGCCCTGGTGGTTCCGGGCGGTCCGATGCTCACGGGCAGTCACCGGGGACAGGCTCTCGGCTGCGGGACGGACGTGTGGCGGCTCTCCGAGGAGGTGAGGGGCGGAACGATGAGCGCTGAGGAGTTCCTCCAAACGGAGTCGTCGATGATCCGCAGCCGTGGTCACTGCAACACCATGGGGACCGCATCGACGATGGCGGTCATGGCGGAGGCCCTGGGCATGACCATTCCGGGGACCGCGGGAACGCCCGCACCTGACAACAGGCTCCTGGAGCGCGCTCACGAGGCGGGACGGCTCATCGTGGACATGGTCGCCGAGGATCGAAGGCCATCCTCCATCCTCAGCCGTGAAGCCTTCTACAACGCCATCGTGGCTCTGGCTGCCGTGGGAGGCTCGTCGAACGCCGTTCTCCATCTGCTGGCGATCGCCGGACGAGTGGGCGTTCCCCTGGGGCTCGATGACTTCGATGCCAGAGGCGCGGGAGTGCCGCTCATCGCGAACATTCAGCCGGCCGGCCAGTTCCTCATGGATGACCTTTTCCGCGCTGGCGGAATCCTGGCAGTGCTGCACGAGGTAGCCGATCTCCTGGACGAGTCGGCCGTCACGGTCACGGGGCGTCCTCTCCTGGACTACGTGAGAGAAGCCCCTGTCTGGGATCGGGAGGTGATCTATCCGCGCACCGACCCCTTGCAGGCCGACGCGGGCATCCGGGTGCTGAGAGGCAACCTCGCTCCGCTCGGAGCGCTCATCAAGCCGGCCGCGGCATCACCGCACTTGTTGACCCACCGGGGTCGGGCGGTGGTGTTCGACAGCGTCGAGG
>DMPC01000078.1:0-4878 GCA_003456155.1 Actinomycetota bacterium
TGACGCCGCTGATGAAGATGCACACCCTCGGGCACGACTTCATCCCCGACCCCATCCACGCCGGAGGCCTGCGCTACCACGGCATGGCGCCGCTCATCTCGCACATCTACGAGCTGGGCCTGATGGACGCCGAGTCCGTTCCCCAGAGCGAGTGCTTCGCCGCGGCCGTGAAGTTCGCCCGCACCGAGGGCATCGTTCCGGCGCCGGAGCCGACCCACGCGATCGCGAAGGCGATCGAGGCGGCCCTGCTCGCCAAGGAGACCGGCGAGGAGACCGTCATCCTCACGGCGCTGTGCGGCCATGGCCACTTCGACCTAGCGGCCTATGACGCCTACCTGAACGGCTCGATGGTCGACGAGGAGATCACCGACGCCCGGTTCGCCGAGGCGCTGGCGACTCTTCCGCAGGTCTGACGCCTGCTCACGCTCACACGAGGTGCTTCCGTCGTGGAGCGAAATCCTGCGATTTCGCTCCACGACTGATGCTCCGTAGGCGGGAGAGCGATCAGTAGGGTGGGCCGGTGAGTTCGCCCCAGCCGCGCGCGGCCCTGGCCAAGGGCCTCATCTTCGTCGGCGCGGCGACCATGATCGGCAACGGGTTCGCCTACCTGCTCAGCATGGTCGCAGCCCGGGTGCTCATCCCGGCGGAGTTCGGCGCCCTCGGTGCCCTCCTGGGCCTCCTCGTCATCATCAGCACGGTCGGTATCGCGATGCAGGCGTTCACCGCCCGCCGGGTCGCGGTCGCGACGAGCAATCGCTCGGTCGTCGAGGGCGAGACCATCCGACTCGCGACCTTGGTCGCCATCGTCATCATCATCGCGGGCATCGTGCTGGCGTGGCCGCTCGGCGCCGTCTTCTCCATCCCCGTCATTGCCGTCGCCACGGGCGTCGGATCCATCGGCTTCGTGATCATCGGCTCCGCCGCGATGGGCATCGCCCAGGGGCGCGAGGAGCACCTGCGCCTGTCCTGGGCCTTCATCGCCAACGGTGTCGGTCGCGCCATCGGCGGAATCATCGGCGTCGTCGTCCTGCAGAGCGTCACCGGTGTCGGCATCGGTGTGCTCCTCGGCTGCGCCGCGGGCGCGTTCATCTCCTACCGACTCATCTGCCCAGGGGCCTGGTCCTCGACCATCGCCAAGGGAGTTCCGGGGGAGTTCGGGCACGTCGTCCATGCCCTCGCCGTGCTCTTCACGCTCACGAACGTCGACGTGCTGCTGGCCCGCATCTTCCTCACCGAGGACATGTCCGGTGAGTACGCGGTCGGGGTGCTGCTCGCGAAGATCGCGTTCTTCCTGCCCAACGCGATCATCATCGTGCTCTTCCCGAAGATGACGGGAGGACGCAGCAACCGCACCGTCTACCTGGCCACCGGCCTCACCGCCCTCGTCGGCCTGGTCATCACTGGCTTCAGCTTCCTGTTCGGCGACCTCGTCATCCGCATCCTCGGTGGCGCGCAGTACACCGAGCTCGGCTCGGAGGCCTGGCTCTTCGCGCTGGAGGGCTCTGCCTTCGCGCTCGTGCAGGTCCTGCTCTACGCCCGCCTGGCCACGCAGGACACCCGGGCCGTCATCGCCGTCTGGGTCGCTCTGGGCGTCCTGGTGTCCGTCGTCGCCCTCTGGCGCCACGACTCCGTCGCCGACATCGTCACGACCGTCGTGGTCGTCTCACTCGCCCTCACGATCGTCGGCCTGATCATGGATCGACGTCAGTCACCCGGGGTTCCGATACCCGTGGAGTCCGCGGAGTAGAGCGCGAGCGTCCCGTCGTGCGCAGGCGTGTCGCGCCATGCGCTCGTCTGCTTCCGCGCGTCACGGTGGCAGAGTGCTCGACAGGACCCACGAAGGAGTTTCATGGCTGACGATCCGCAGGACGACCAGGGCGCGAAGGAGACCGCTTCTCCCGCCCCGGACGACACGACCGCGGAGATCCCGGCCGTGACCTCGGATGCCAGCACCCCCGAGCCGGACGAGGAGATGCTGGCCGCCTTCCTCGGCACCGCCCGGGTCGCCGAGCCGATGGAGCTCGCTCTGGACCTCGACCCTGCCCCGATGCCCGAGACCGCCGGCGTTCCGGAACCTGAGACGACCACCGGACCGGTGGCGGATGCCCCTGTTGCCCCGGCCGTCGAGGCTGCGGACGAACCTTCGGCGCAGGCCGCGGCCGCGGGGACCCCGGACGGACCCGTCTCCCACGCGGCACCCGGACGATCGGCCTGGTCCACCGCACTGGTCGTGGTGGGCGTCATCCTGATCGCCGGAGCGGTCGGCGCCGCCGGTGTCGTCGCGGGGCGCCTGACCGCCCCCGATCCGGGAGTGGTCATCCAGACCGAAGCCGTCGTCGAAGAGGACATCGCGGCACCGCGCATGCCGGTCGGGCCGCTCCCGGTGCCTGCCCCCGGCACCGTCATCGTCACGACCGCTCGAGTGCCGTCGGCCACCTGGCCCGTCATGGTGACCGACGCCGCAAACCTGCCCGACGACGCCGGCACCGCTCCGGGCTACCGCCTGGTCAACAGCGGAATCAGCGGCGCGCAGGTCGCGTCCATCCTCGCCTCGACGTTCGGTGTCGCCGCGAGTGCGACGCAGACGGAGACCGGCTGGGAGGCGGGTGCGCCCGGCGAACCCCGCGTCGCCGTCATCGACGACCCTCTCTTCTCGTGGGTGTACGAGGATCCGGCAGCACTCGCCCTGGCTGCTGCGACCCCCGCCATCGAGCCACGCGATGCCCTCCCGCTGGCCACCGACGTGCTCGCCGGCATCGGTGTCGATATCTCGACGCTGGAGTTCGAGGTGGGCGAGCAGGACGGCCGCACGGTGGTCAGCGCCTGGCAGGTCGTCGGCGAGCAGCGCACCCAGCTCGGCTGGCGCCTGGTCTTCGATGCCGATGGCACGGTCCTCGCGGCATCCGGGTTCTCCTCCGGGTTCGAGGCGGTGCCGGACTATCCGATCGTCGGGGCGGCCTCCGCTGTCGCGCGCTCCCAGCAGTCGCCCTGGACCGCCATTCCGGCGAGCCCGATCACCGGGCCGACGGATGGCACGACTGTGGCGCCGACCCCTGCCCCGAGCGCATCGGGGGTGCCCGTCGTCGGCCTCCCCATGTCCGCTGTCGAGGTCGTCTCTGCCGAGCTGGGCCTGGCCCAGTACTGGCAGCCGGACGGCGGCATCCTGCTCCTGCCGTCGTGGATCCTCACCGGATCGGACGGCAGCACCTGGTCCCTTCTTGCCGTCGCCGAGCCGGCCATCACCTTCGTCACGCAGCCGTTCCCCCTGAGCGGGGACGAGCAGGGCTTCGTCGCCGCGCCCTTCCCCAGTCCGAGCGCTGACGAGGGCACCGATGCCGGGCTGGCGGAGGAGCCGCTGCCCGGAGAGGCGGGGGTGCCGATCGACGGGAGTGTCCCGGACGAGGGCGTACCGGATGCGGGCATGGTCGAGGAGAACGGCGACAGCGTGTTCGATCCGTCGGCGGACCCAGCAGCCACGCCGTAGGCCTTCGGGCACTACGGTGGGCAACTCAGGCGAGGTGGCAGAGCGGCCGATTGCAGGCGCCTTGAAAGCGCCCGAGGGGCAACCCTCCGGGGGTTCAAATCCCTCCCTCGCCGCGTGATGGCTCGTGCGTGAATGGGCGCTGCTGGTCGTCGTGGATCTCGTCGTCGTCATCGGCATCTCGGTGCTTATCGGGGCCGTGGCGCCGCGATGGCCGTCCCGATGGCTCGCCTCCGATCCGGTGCCCCTGCACCGACTGCCGTGGGAGTCGCCGTCCTTCTTCCGACGCCTGCGCGTGCACCGCTGGGCCCGGCGCATCCCCGAACTGGGTGGGGCCTTCGGCGGTGCGAGCAAGGACGCGCTGCCGGGGCTCACGGGAGAGGCCCTGGCCGGTTACCTCGTCGAGGTCCGTCGAGCGGAGTGGGTGCACTGGGGTTCCGTCCTCGGCTCCTTGGTGCTCTTCGCCTTCAATCCCTGGTGGCTCGCCCTGGCCTTCGCGGTGGCCGTCACGATGGGTAACCTGCCGTTCCTGATCGTGCTGCGGAACAACCGCTTCCGGATCCAGCGCATCCTCGACCACGAAAGCAGGAGCAGATGACCGTGTCATCCGAGAGCGGCTACGGCGTCAACTCCATGGTCGGCAGGCTCGCCCGGGTCGCCGTCCGCCCGCCCTCGCCACGCGGGGACTACGCCGTCGCGCACTGGGCCCAGCCTCTTGACCTCGACCTGCTCGCCCGGCAGCACGCCGACTTCGTCGCACTGCTCGAACGGCTGGGCTGTCAGGTCGAGGTCCTCCCCGCCGAGGACGACATGCCCGATGCGATCTTCACCTACGACCCAGCCTTCGTCACGCCCGGCGGCGTCATCGAACTGCGGGGAGCCAAGGAGGTGCGCAAGGGCGAGCCCCCGCTGCTGGCCACGCAGTTGGTCGACCTCGGCATCCCGCTCGCGGGACGACTGACGGCGCCGGCGACCTCCGACGGTGGCGACATGTTCTGGCTCGATGCGACGACCCTCGCGGTCGGGCGCACCTACCGCACGAACCAGGCCGCCATCGACCAGCTGACCGATCTGCTCGCCCCGATGGGGGTCCGTGTCGAGCGCTTCGACATGCCGCACGACCTCGGCCCGGAGTACTGCCTGCACCTGATGTCGGTCGTCTCACCGGTGCGCGATGACCTCGCCGTCGTCTACGAGAGGCTCGCGCCGGTCGCGCTGCTCCAGGCCCTGGCCGAGCGGGGCATCGAGATGATCCCGGTGCCCGAGGAGGACTATCTCTCCCTGGGATGCAACATCCTCGCTGTCGCACCGGGTGTTGTCGTCCTGGCGGAGGGCAATGCAGCGACCGCGAAGGCCCTGCGCGATCACGGCATCGAGGTGCACGTGTACGCGGCGAG
>DMPC01000078.1:5149-8164 GCA_003456155.1 Actinomycetota bacterium
GTCGAGGTGTCCAGCACGAAGCGGTACTTGACGTCACTGGAAACCACTCTCTCCCAGGCCTCGTTGACCCGGTCGAAACCGATCGTCTCGATATCGGCACCGAGGTCGTGCTCACCGCAGAAGTCGAGCATCTCCTGGGTCTGCGGAATGCCACCGTTGTTGGTCCCCGAGATCCGGCGGCGGTGGCTGACCAGGTTGAACGCGCTGAAGGTGAGGTCGTTCTCCGGAAGTCCGACGATCACCATCGTGCCGTCGAAGTCGAGCAGCCGCAGGTAGGGATCGATCCGGGTCATCGCGGAGGCCGTGTTGATGATCAGGTCGAGCGATGCCGTCGCCGCCTTCATCGCGGCCTGGTCGCTGGACAGAAGGAAGTGGTGGGCGCCGAGTCGGTAGGCGTCCTGCTCCTTGCCGGGTGAGTGGCTGATGAGCGTGACGTCAGCACCCATGGCCGCAGCGATCTTCACGCCCATGTGGCCGAGACCGCCGAGACCGACGATGCCGACGCGGACGCCCGGGCCGGCCTTCCACTCCGCGAGCGGCTGGTAGAGCGTGATCCCCGCGCACAGCAGCGGGGCGGCGACGTCGAGGCCGAGGCTGTCAGGGATGCGGAAGACGAAGTCCTCATTGGTGACGACGTAGGAGGAGTAGCCGCCATAGGTCGGCGTCGATCCATCCATCTCGTAGCCGTTGTAGGTCGGAGCGATCTGGACCGAGCAGTAGGACTGCTCGCCCTTCTGGCACGTCGCGCACGAGCCGCATGAGCCGACATTGCATCCGACGCCGACCCGATCGCCGACCTTGTACGCCGTCACGGCGGAGCCGACACCACTGACGACGCCCGCGATCTCGTGGCCAGGAACCATCGGGAAGATCGAGGTGAACCACTCCTCCCGAGCCTGGTGGATATCGGAGTGGCAGATGCCGGCGTACTTGATGTCGATGCCGACGTCATGCGGACCGAGCTCGCGGCGCGGGACGTCGAACGGCTCCAGGGGGGCCTTGGCAGAGGGGGCGGCGTATCCAGGGGTCGTCATGGGGTGAGTCTGTCAGGCCGGACGGCCGTCGGCCACTGACTCCACGCACCCTGGTGCATCACAGGCCGAAGATGGACTCCAGCTCCCGGCGCATGACGGCTCCACTGAGGTCGCGCCCGGTCCACAGCCGCGCGTTGATGAGGGCCTGGTTCACGAGCATCCCCAGTCCGTCCAGCGTGGTGCACCCCTGCGCGGCCGCGGCCCGCAGGAAGCCGGTCTCGGGAGGGTTGACGACGACGTCGGCGACGACCGCGCCCGGGTCGACGGTCGACATGTCGACATCCGGCGTCTGATCCTCGGCGGGATGGAAGCCGATGCTCGTCGCGTTGATGAGGATGCCGGTGCCGTGGGGAACGTGCAGGTGAGGCGTCCACGGCAGGTAACGGCCGGCGGCAGGAGTGCGGGTGTCGATGAGGTCGGCCACGGCCTCGCCGCGCTCCGGCGTGCGGTTGACGATGGTGATCGAGAGGGCGCCGGCCAGCGCCGTCTCGACGGCGATCGCCCGTGCGGCTCCCCCGGCCCCCAGGATCACCACATGCTGACCCGAGGGGTCGCGCACCGGGCGTAGCGAGGCGACGAAGCCCTGGCCGTCGGTGTTCTCGCCGGTGAGTCGAGGAGCGCCGGAACTGCGATCGATGACGACCGTGTTGACGGCACCGATGATCTCAGCCGACTGGGCAAGGGCGTCCAGATGCTCGATCACCGCAACCTTGTGCGGGATCGAGCAGTTGAATCCACGCCAGCCCATGGCCACCGCCCCGTGCACGGCTCCCGCCAGGTCGGCTGGTGGCACCTCGCAGTTGATGTAGCGGTAGTCGAGGTCGGCGTCGGCGAAGGCGGCCTCCATGATCGCCACCGTGGGGTTCTGGGCGGCGGACGTGGAGAAGGATCCGGTCAGCTCGGCGCAGAAGGTCTGGGTGGCCATGGTGGCTCCTGTCGTGACGGGTCGGGTGTCTCATCGGACCATATCCGCAGGGGATCCGCTGCGGGGTCCACCAGAATGTGGCCATGACCATTCGTGTGGGACTCATCGGGGCAGGAAACATCGGCACCTCGCATGCGCGTGACCTCGCTCATCGTGTTGCCGGGTCGACGGTCAGCGTGATCTACGACTTCGACGAGGCCCGGGCCCAGCAGCTCGCCGCCGAGCTCGGGGCTCGCGCGGTGACCTCGTACCAGGCCGTGATCGACGCTGATGACGTCGACGCCGTGCTCATCGCGTCGCCCGACCAGTTCCACTCCGAGCAGGCGCTGGCCTGCCTGGCGGCAGGCAAGCCGACGCTGTGCGAGAAGCCCCTGGCGCCTCTCGAGGATGACGCGAGGCGCGTGCTCGATGCCGAGGTCACGATCGGCCGCCGGCTCATCATGATGGGCTTCATGCGCCGCTTCGACCCGGGTTACGTGGAGCTCAAGGCGGCCATGGGCCCGGAGGGCATCGGCGATCCGCTGATCATCCGCAACTCGCATCGCAACGAGATCGCTCCCTACGGCCTCGACAGTGCCCTGAGCATCACCAACGCAGCCATCCATGAGATCGACATCAACCGCTGGCTCTGCGACGACGAGTACGCCTGGGTCGAGGTTCTGACCGGCCGCAACGGCCCGCTGACTCCGGAAGGCCAGCACGACCCGCTGTTCCTCCTGTTGAAGACGACTGCAGGCACGATCATCGACGTGGAGATGTTCGTGCAGTCGCAACTCGGCTACGAAGTGACCTGCGCGGTGACCGGTGCCATGGGAGCAGCGGAGATGGGTGACGGTGCCTATGTCACGGCCTCCCGCGCCCTGCATCGCGGTCACGACCTGCCCCAGCAGTGGCTGGGCCGGTTCCAGGAGGCGTACCGCCTTCAACTGCAGGCCTGGATCACGCACCTGCTGGACGGTGGCCCCATGCCGGGAGCGTCGACCTGGGACGGCTACGTGGGCGCTGTCGTGTCGTCACGGGCGGTGGAGTCACTGCGGTCGGGTGAGCGGGTGGCCA
>DMPC01000050.1 GCA_003456155.1 Actinomycetota bacterium
CAAGGGTTTCTGGGATCCACGTTCCCGTGACGTCGACCCACGTCTCCGCCGGCGGGTCATCCCATTCGGGGGGCGCTCCCTCGATGCGCACCCGCACCGGCTGGGCGTCGGCCGCGCAGCACGCCATGGATTGCCGGGCGAGCCACCAGCCACCATCGGGATCCGGCGTCACGAAGCCGGTCATGAGCACCTGCCGATCCTGCACCGTGACACCTCCGCTGTCGATGGTGCGGATCACGAAATCGGTGACGCGGATCGGCACTGGATCGCCGTCGGGGAGGGGCTGGGTGTAGTCCTCGCTGACGACGACCGGGATGGAGTTGCCCTCCGCCCGTGCCGCGTCGTAGGCGCCGAGCGCCGGAGGGGCGGCGAAGAAGAGGATGACCCCGGGGATGAGGAGGAACCAGGCGCTGAGGGGTTCGCGGTGGTGCGAAGCGTGCGAAGCACCACGATCGGCATCGGGGCCGTGCGTGTGTTCGTCGTGAGGGTTGTCACGGGAGCGCACCGCGTCGATGAACCACAGGATGGCGAGGGCGATGAGGATGACGCCGGTGATGATGAGCGGAATACGCATGACCGGCTTGACGTAGGCCATGAACACATTGCCCACACTGATCGCGATCACGCTCAGGCCGAGCAGGTTGAGCATGATGGCCTGCATCACCTTCGTCATGTCAGCAGCCACCACCCCACGAGCGAGCTGGTGAGCACGGCCATGACGAAGGTCGTGGGTGCGAATCGCGCAGCGAATCGGCGACCGAAGATCCCGGCCTGCATGCCCACCAGCTTCAGATCGACCATGGGGCCGACGACCATGAAGGCCAGCATCGCGGTTGGCGAGAACTGCGTGAAGCTGGCGGCGATGAACGCATCCGCCTCCGAGCACACGCACAGGATCACGGCGAGCAGGGCCATCGCGAGGATGGCGAGCACGGGGTTGTCGGCGATCGAGTCCATCACTGAGACAGGCACGACGGCGTCGAGGATCGCCGCCACGCCCGCACCGATCACCAGGAAGCCCCCGGCGTGCAGGAAGTCATGGGTCGCGGTGCGTCGGAACGTCTCGAACCTCGTGGCTCCGTGCAGGTGCTCGCGCATGAGGGGGCGCAGCCACTCCGCTTTGCCGAAGCGCAGCCAGAGCCACCCCATCATGATTGCGACGGCAAGCGACGCGACGAACCTTGCGACCATCATCTCCGGCTGCCCCGGGAAGGCCACCCATGTCGAGGCCAGCACGACGGGGTTGATGGCAGGGGCGGCGAGCAGGAAGGTCAGTGCTGCCGCGGGCTTCACCCCGGACTTCATCAACGCCCCGCCGATGGGCACGGATGCGCACTCGCATCCCGGAAGGGCCAGGCCCGCGCATCCGGCGACCGGAACAGCCAGCGCAGGATTCTTTGGGAGGATCCGCTGCCACAGTGTCGGCGGGACGAACGCGATGATCGCCCCGGAGAGAAGGACGCCCAGCATGAGGAACGGCAGGGCCTGCACGACGATCGCGATGAAGATCGTGGATGCCGTGGTGACCGCGGGAGTGCTGACTCCCTCGAAGACCCGCAGCTGAGCCGCGATCGCCACCACGATGATGAGGGCAACCACGAGGCCGAGCACCCGGCCGCGAGGCGAGGTGCGCGGGGAAGCGGTGAGGCTCACCCCTTTGTCACGCCGTCGCCCGCCGACCTGCGGCGGCTGATGGCGTACCACCCGGCGGCGAGAACGCCCATGGCCACCGCGACAGCCAGCAGGATCATCGGTGTGCTGCTGCCCGATGCCGGCGCGTCGACGACATTCGCAGCCGGCGCCGCGGCAGCAGCCTGACGCTCAATGTCGCTGGAAGCCTCGCCCGCAGGAGTGGTCTCCGCACCGGGCGATGCGGAGGTGGCGTCAACCGCCACCGCGGATTCACTCGCCGATGCACTCGGACTGGACGTCTCTGACGCTGACTCGGTGGATGACGGTGACTCCGACGGGCTCGCACTTTCAGTCGCCTCGTTGTTCAGTGCGGCGCCCGCAGGCAGTGAGTCGTTGGTGAGCACTGCGACGATGACATCGCCCCGCTCGTTGCCGTACGTCGCCACGATCGCCTCGGTGAGGTCGCGCCAGGTCTGCTGAGCCTGGCTCATCGCTCCGCAGACGGCGAGGGTGAAGTTCTGCTGGCCGCTCGGGCCGGTCACCTGACCGCGCGGGTACTTGGTCGTGGGTGATGCACTGGAGCATGAGCCGGGATTGATCGAGCCGTTGTCCTTCGCAAGCACGGAGTGGGTGACTCGCCCCTTGCACTCCAAAGAGCCGAGGACGGGAACGGAGTCGTCGCAGCCGCTGATCAGCCCGTCGGGGACTTCCGCCCCACCTCCTCCGGGATAGCGAAGGCCCGCGGGGATGTCGCTTCGGCCCAGGCCGGGCGGATTCTGGATGGAGATCGGCTTGGTCGGATCGGGGGCATCCGCCCAGTTGGAGTGGGACCAGAAGTCCTCGGCGAGGTGAAGGGCGCGGCCGAGGCGGTTGATCACCTCGCACTTGGCGGTCTTGTCGGACTTGCCCATGGAGAAGGGGAAGGAGCAGGAGGGGGCCGCTGCCTCGGCAGCGTTGATCGTGCCCTTCTCGTCGACGAGCTTCCCGGCCGCCGAGACTGCTCGGTCGAGAAGCTGCTCGTAGTAGCGGAAGCAGGTGGCGATCTGACCGCGTGCCGTGTCGAGGGACTGCGGGTAGCCCGAAACGTCGAGGTAGTCGGCGTTATCGCAGTGCTTCTCGCCGGGCCCCAGCCCCTTGCCCGGGATGAGAGAGGAGTCGATGGCGTCATCGGGAGCACCGACGGCGCCGAGCTTGCCGGAGGTACCGGCGATGAGGTCCATCGTCTTCGGACCGATGCCCTCGGCCTGCAGCACGCGGGTGATCCGCTCGTGCTCGGCCTGCTGCCCCATGATGGTCGGACTGTTGTAGGTGCCGAAGGCCATCGCCGGCATCGCACTGGCGATGGACAGGGCGGCTCCCAGGGTTACCGAGCCCAGCGCCACCGACACCAGGGTTGTGCGTGATCGAGTCATGGAACTCCCTCCACCCCCATCATCTCCTCCTGGTGGTGGCCGCGGAACGTCCCGGGTGCCCCCTGTTCAGTTGGGCGCCCGCTCGCAGGGCCACAGGTAGCGTGTCTGAGGTGAAGGCCGGACCGATCGCTGCCGTGGCGATGGCGACGTTGCTGCTCACCGCCTGCTCGGGTCCGGAGCCGGTGAGCGGCGCACTCACGCAGTTCGATGGCGGTCGGCAGGTGACGGTTCCGGTCCCGTGGGCGGACCTCAACAGTGGCG
>DMPC01000047.1 GCA_003456155.1 Actinomycetota bacterium
CGCCACTGTTGAGGTCCGCCCACGGAACCGGAACCGTCACCTGCCGACCGCCATCGAACTGCGTGAGTGCACCGCTCACCGGCTCCGGACCCGAACAGGCGGTCAGCAGCAACGTCGCCATCGCCACGGCAGCGATCGGTGCGGCCTTCACCCCAGACACGCTACCTGTGGCCGTGCGAACGGGCGCCCGACTGAACAGGGGGCACCCGGGACGTTCCGCGGCCACCACCAGGAGGAGATGATGGGGGCGGAGGGAGTTCCATGACTCGATCACGCACAACCCTGGTGTCGGTGGCACTGGGCTCGGTAACCCTGGGCGCCGCCCTGTCCGTCGCCAGTGCGATGCCGGCGATGGCCTTCGGCACCTACAACAGTCCGACCATCATGGGGCAGCAGGCCGAGCACGAGCGGATCACCCGCGTGCTGCAGGCCGAGGGCATCGGTCCGAAGACGATGGACCTCATCGCCGGTACCTCCGGCAAGCTCGGCGCCGTCGGTGCTCCCGATGACGCCATCGACTCCTCTCTGATCCCGGGCAAGGGGCTGGGGCCCGGCGAGAAGCACTGCGACAACGCCGACTACCTCGACGTTTCGGGCTACCCGCAGTCACTCGACACGGCACGCGGTCAGATCGCCACCTGCTTCCGCTACTACGAGCAGCTTCTCGACCGAGCAGTCTCGGCGGCCGGGAAGCTCGTCGACGAGAAGGGCACGATCAACGCTGCCGAGGCAGCGGCCCCCTCCTGCTCCTTCCCCTTCTCCATGGGCAAGTCCGACAAGACCGCCAAGTGCGAGGTGATCAACCGCCTCGGCCGCGCCCTTCACCTCGCCGAGGACTTCTGGTCCCACTCCAACTGGGCGGATGCCCCCGATCCGACCAAGCCGATCTCCATCCAGAATCCGCCCGGCCTGGGTCGCAGCGACATCCCCGCGGGCCTTCGCTATCCCGGAGGAGGGGGGGCGGAAGTCCCCGACGGGCTGATCAGCGGCTGCGACGACTCCGTTCCCGTCCTTGGGTCTTTGGAGTGCAAGGGGCGTGTCACCCACTCCATGCTGGCGAAGGACAACGGCTCCATCAATCCCGGCTCATGCTCCAGCGCATCACCCACGAACAAGTACCCGCGGGGTCAGGTGACCAGCCCGAACGGCCAGCAGAACTTCACGCTCGCCGTGTGCGGAGCGATGAGCCAGGCTCAGCAGACGTGGCGCGACCTCACCGAGGCGATCGTGGCCACGTACGGCAACGAGAGGGGCGATGTCATCGTCGCAGTGCTCTCCAACGACTCACTGCCTGCGGGCGCCGCACTGAGCAATGAGGCGACGGAAAGTGCGAGCCCGTCGGAGTCACCGTCATCCACCGAGTCAGCGTCAGAGACGTCCAGTCCGAGTGCATCGGCGAGTGAATCCGCGGTGGAGATCGACGCGACCTCCGAATCACCGGGTGCGGAGGCCACTCCTGCGGACGAGGCATCCAGCGACATCGAGCGTCAGGCTGCTGCCGCGGCGCCGGCTGCGAATGTGGTCGACGCGCCGGCATCGGGCAGCAGCACACCGATGTTCCTGCTGGCTGTCGCGGTGGGCATGGGCGTCGTCGCCGCAGGGTGGTACGTCATCAGCCGCCGACGGTCGGCGGGCGAGGGCGTGACGAAGGGGTGAGCCTGACCGCTTCCCCGCGCACTTCTCCTCGCGGCCGGGTGCTCGGCCTCGTGGTTGCCCTCATCATCGTGGTGGCGATCGCGGCTCAGCTGCGGGTCTTCGAAGGCGTCAGCACTCCTGCGATCACCACGGCATCCACGATCTTCATCGCGATCGTCGTGCAGGCGCTTCCTTTCCTCATGCTCGGTGTCCTTCTCTCCGGGGCGATCATCGCGTTCGTCCCGCCGACACTGTGGCAGCGGATCCTTCCGAAGAATCCCGCACTGGCTGTTCCGGTCGCCGGATGCGCGGGTCTGGCCCTTCCCGGTTGCGAGTGCGCATCCGTACCCATCGGTGGGGCGCTGATGAAGTCCGGGGTGAAGCCCGCGGCAGCACTGACTTTCCTGCTCGCCGCCCCTGCCATCAACCCCGTCGTGCTGGCCTCGACCTGGGTGGCTTTCCCGGGGCAGCCGGAGATGATGGTCGCGAGGTTCGTCGCGTCGCTTGCCGTCGCGATCATGATGGGGTGGCTCTGGCTTCGCTTCGGCAAGGCGGAGTGGCTGCGCCCCCTGATGCGCGAGCACCTGCACGGAGCTACGAAGTTCGAGACGTTCCGACGCACCGCGACCCATGACTTCCTGCACGCCGGGGGCTTCCTGGTGATCGGCGCGGGCGTGGCGGCAATCCTCGACGCCGCCGTACCCGTCTCCGTCATGGACTCGATCGCCGACAACCCCGTGCTCGCCATCCTCGCGATGGCGCTGCTCGCCGTGATCCTGTGCGTGTGCTCGGAGGCAGATGCCTTCATCGCCGCCAGCTTCACGCAGTTCTCACCGACAGCGATGCTGGCCTTCATGGTCGTCGGCCCCATGGTCGATCTGAAGCTGGTGGGCATGCAGGCCGGGATCTTCGGTCGCCGATTCGCTGCGCGATTCGCACCCACGACCTTCGTCATGGCCGTGCTCACCAGCTCGCTCGTGGGGTGGTGGCTGCTGACATGACGAAGGTGATGCAGGCCATCATGCTCAACCTGCTCGGCCTGAGCGTGATCGCGATTAGCGTGGGCAATGTGTTCATGGCCTACGTCAAGCCGGTCATGCGTATTCCGCTCATCATCACCGGCGGCATCCTCATCGCCCTCGCCATCCTGTGGTTCGTCGACGCAGTGCGCTCCCGTGACAGTGTTCACGACGAACACACGCACGGCCCCGATGCCGATCGTGGTGCTCCGCACGCTTCGCACCACCGCGAACCCCTCAGCGCCTGGTTCCTCCTCATCCCCGGCGTCATCCTGTTCTTCGCCGCCCCTCCGGCGCTTGGCGCCTACGACGCGGCACGGGCGGAGGGCAACTCCATCCCGGTCGTCGTCAGCGAGGACTACACCCAGCCCCTCCCCGCCGGTGATCCAGTGCCGATCCGCGTCACCGACTTCGTGATCCGCGCCATCGACAGCGGAGGTGTCACGGTGCAGGATCGGCAGGTGCTCATGACCGGCTTCGTGACGCCGGATCCCGATGGTGGCTGGTGGCTGGCAAGGCAGTCCATGGCGTGCTGCGCGGCCGACGCCCAGCCCGTGCGGGTGCGCATCGAGGGAGCGCCCCCCGAGTGGGAGAACCCACCGACGGAGATGTGGGTAGATGTCACCGGAACGTGGATCCCAGAAACCCTTG
>DMPC01000006.1:0-3166 GCA_003456155.1 Actinomycetota bacterium
CTGCGGTCGGGTGAGCGGGTGGCCATCACCCTCCCCCCGCGACCAGGCCTCTACGGCTGAGGCCCGTCTGCCCCGCGATGCGGGAGAGACGAGCCTCAGACGGATCGATCGGTGGGCAGCTGGCTCAGCTGTCCCGCGTCGCGGGAGAAGCGGAGGTCAGCGAACCGGGGTGAGCTGCTGCTCCTCCACCGGCACCGTCATCGCGCCGGTCATGATGGCGACGACGTCGTTCATCGACGCGGACTGCGGCGTGACGACAGCGGCACGCTTGCCCAGCCGGGCCACGTGAATGCGGTCGGCCACCTCGAACACCTGCGGCATGTTGTGCGAGATGAGCACCACCGACAGGCCGCGGTCGCGGAGGTCCTGAATCATCCTGAGCACGCGAGCGGACTCGTTGACGCCCAGGGCGGCCGTCGGCTCGTCGAGGATGATGACCTGGCTGCCGAACGCTGCCGCGCGGGCCACCGCGACGGCCTGACGCTGGCCGCCGGAGAGGGTCTCGACCGCCTGCGTGATGTTCTGCAGGGTGCTGATGCCCAGATCCTTCAGATGTTGGGCGGAGTCCTGCCGCATCTTCTTCTTGTCGAGCGTGCGGAAGACCTTGCCCATGAAGCCGGGCTTGCGCTGCTCGCGCCCGAGATAGAGGTTGCTGGCGATGTCCAGGGCCGGTGAGACGGCGAGGGTCTGGAACACCGTCTCGACCCCGTGCCGCCGTGCCTCGTTGGTGCTCTTGAACTCCACCCGCTCGCCCATGACGAACAGCTCGCCGGCATCGGGGGTGTGCGCACCCGCGAAGCACTTGATGAGGCTGGACTTGCCCGCTCCGTTGTCACCGACGACGGCGAGGACCTCTCCGGGGTAGAGCTCGAGGTTGGCGCCGTCGAGGGCGACGACGCGACCGAAGGTCTTGACGAGGTCGTGTCCCTGGAGGACGGGAGTGATGGTTGCGGTGGTCATGCCTTCACCCTTCTGATCCACTGGTCGACGGCGACGGCGACGATCACCAGGACGCCGATGGCGAGAACTCGGTAGGCCTGGTCGAGCCCGGCGAGAGACAGGCCGTTCTGGACGACGGTGATGATGAAGGCACCGATGAGGGTGCCCAGGAGTGTGCCCCGGCCACCGAACAGCGACGTGCCACCGATCACGACCGCGGTGATGGTGTCGAGGTTGAGCAACGGGTCTGGGTTCGGGCTCGCAGACCCGACGCGCCCGATGGTGAGCCAGCCGGCGATGCCGATGATCAGGCCCGACACGACGTACACGCTGAAGATGACCCGCTTGGTCGAGATGCCCGACAGCTGGGCAGCGTTGGGGTCGTCGCCCACGGCGTAGACGTGGAGGCCCCAGGCGGTGTTCTTCATGATGTAGCCGAAGATCACGTACAGGATCAGCATCAGGATGACGCCGTACATCAGCTGGAACTCACCGATCTGGAACGTGTTCCCGAGCCACTTCATGACCTCGGGCATCTCCGGCGCCTGGATCGTCCGCGCCTTGAACAGGATGAGTGTCAGGGCTGTGAAGACCGAGAGCGTGCCGAGCGTGACGATGAAGGGCGGCAGATTCAGCCGGACGATCAGGAAGCCGTTGATCACACCTGTCAGGACGCCCACCAGGATGCCGATGAAGATCGCCACGTAGGGGTTCTGGCCGGCGATCGGCAGCACATTGGAGGCGGTGACGTAGACGGCCAGGTTCGCCATGGCCATCTGGGCCAGCGTCGTGGCGGCGCCGATGCTCAGGTCGATACCGGCCGTGAGGATGACCAGCGTCTGCGCGATCGCGAGAGTTCCCACGACGACGGTCTGCTGCGTCATGAACGAGATGTTCTGCGGCAGCAGGAAGCGGTCGTTGAGCAGGTAGAAGATGATGACGGCGACGATGAGGACGATCAGAGGGCTCAGATAGGGGTACTTGTGCAGGACCCCCTGCACACGCTGGAGCGGCGTTCGCCGCTCCATGAACTCCTCAGCGAGATCAGTCGTGGTGGCGGTGCTCACGAGGGTGGCCTCCCGGCTCAGGGGAAAATGTTGTAAGGGACGTTATCCGTTCCGGCGTGACGCGGGGCGGCAATCCAAGGATTGCCGCCCCGCGCACTGCCTGATGATGGCTGAGGATCAGCCCCAGGCGTTGTCGATGCAGAACTGCGCGGACTCCTGCGGAGCCGACACAACGGTGTCCATCGGGTCGTCGGTGCAGAGCACGACGCCGGTGTCGAAGAACTGTCCGTTGGCGGACGTGTTCGTCGGGGCCGCACCGCCATCGGCGATGGTCTTGATGGCCTCGACACCGAGGGACGCCATCTTCAGCGGGTACTGCTGCGAAGTGGCCTGGATCGTTCCGGCCTTGACGGCCTCGACGCCCGCGAGACCGCCGTCGACGGACACCACGAACACGTCCTGGCCGATGGTCTTGCCGGCGGCCTTGAGGGCCTCAGCAGCACCGAAGGCGGTGGGCTCGTTGATGGTGTACACGACGTTGATGTCGGGGTTCTTGGAGAGGCAGGTCTCCATGCCGGTCTTGCCGCCGGCCTCGTTGGCGCCCGTGGCCTCGAGGCAGACGATCTCGTACTCGCCGCCCGCACCGGTGGTGTAGCTGCCGGTGGCTGCCGGGGAGGTCATGTCCTCGAGGGTCGGAACCTCGATGCCCATGCCCTGCAGGAAGCCGTTGGCGCGGCAGTAGTCGACCGAGACGACGCGATCGTTGAAGATCACGAGCTCCGCGATGATGGCCTTCTCACCGTTCAGCTTGCCGGCGGCCCACTCACCAATGGCCTGGCCCGCGAGGCAGTTGTCGGTCGCAAAGGTGATGTCCACGACGTCCGGCGGATCGGTCGGGGTGTCGAGCGCGATGACGTAGAGGCCGGCGTCGCGAGCCTTCTTGATGGCGTCGTTGACGTTGACCGACATCGGGGTGATGAGGATGCCAGCCTGGCCCTGAGCGATCGCGTTCTCGATCAGCTCGATCTGGCCGGCGTCGTCGCCCTCTTCCTTGCCGGAGCCGACGGTCAGGTCGACGCCGATCTCGGCGGCCTTGGCCTTCGCGCCCTCCTGCATGGCGACGAAGAACGGGTTGGTCGAATCCTTGGTGATGAGCGAGACGGCAACGGCGCCGCCCTCGGCGGGAGCCTCCTCAGCGGGAGCCTCCTCGGCGGGAGCCT
>DMPC01000006.1:3351-9216 GCA_003456155.1 Actinomycetota bacterium
CGGGAGCCTCCTCGGCGGGAGCCTCGGCAGCGGCGCTCTCCTCAGCCGGAGCGTCGGACGAGCCCGAGCTGCAGGCTGCGAGCGTGACGGCGGCGACGCCGGCCACCGCAACAGCGGTGAACGTGCGACCGCGTGTCAAGCGGTTGATCATGTGGAATCCCTTCGAAGGGTGGGTGGGGTGTGACGGTGAGGTCACCACCTATGTCTAGCCGCTCGGTGGCCCTGAACGAACCGCCGACTCCGGGTTGATACCGAAGCGTTACGGTCGTTCTGGGCACCGGGCGACTCGGCAGGAGCGGGTCCCTCGGCGTTGTCGGGCAGGCGGCATGGCCGCCCCCTGACAACGTTGTCCACTGTCTAGTCGTCCGGGGGCTTCTCCGCAAGGGCCCCGGCTGCGATACTCGCTATTCGTAATGACAACGTTATCTAGCGCCTCCGGACGCGAAGGTGCCCCGCGCGCCACCATGCGTGATGTGGCGGCCCTGGCCGAGGTGAGCCTGAAGACCGTCTCCCGGGTGGTGAACGGGGAGCCCGGGGTTCGACCTGAGCTCGCGTCCCGGGTGACCAGGGCGGCCGAGGAGCTCCACTACCGCCCGAACCTGACGGCCAGCAGCCTGCGCCGGGCCGACGGTCGGACCGCCACGATCGGCCTGCTCGTCGACGACGTCGCGAACCCCTTCTTCGCCGACATCCACCGAGGCGTGGAGGACGTCGCCCGTGAGCGGGGTGTGGCCGTGATGGCGGCGAGCCTGGACCGCCGCCACGACCTCGAGGCCGAGATCGTGGGCAGGTTCGCGTCGCGACGGGTGGACGGGCTCCTGCTCGTGCCGACGGCGACGGATCAGTCCTACCTCGCGACGGAGCGAAGGAGCGGCTGGCCGGTCGTCTGCGTGGATCGGCTTCCCGTGGGCGTGGAGATCGACGCCGTCCTCTCCGACAACCGGGAGGCGTCCGAGCGGGCGGTGCGGCACCTGATCTCTTTCGGCCACCGTCGCATCGGGATGCTGTGCGATGAGACCACCCTGATGACCGCTCGGGAGCGCCTGGCCGGGTATCGCGAGGCGATGAACCAGGCGGGCCTCGATGTCGACCCGTCCTGGATCCGAGTCGATGTCGACTCCCTCGATCGCAGCGACGCGGCGGTGCGAGACATGATGCGGACACCGGACGCACCCACGGCGATCTTCGCGGCGCAGAACTACGTCACGATGGGGGCCTGCCGCGCCCTGCACCACGCCGGCCGCGAGCATGAGATCGCCCTGGTGGGCTTCGACGACTTCCCCATGGCAGATGTCCTGGACCCGGGAGTCTCGGTCGTGGTGCAGGATGCCCGGCGCATGGGGAACATCGCGGCTGAAGCGCTGTTCGACCGCATGGACGGCATGACCTCCGAGCCGATGACGCACATCGTCGGGTCGACCCTCACCCCTCGCGGATCTGGGGAAATTCCCCCGGCGTGACGGCCACGCCCGAGCGTCGGGACGTCTCCGCGACGATCACGCCTGTCAGCACGATCAGCCCGCCGACGATCTGGGCTCCGGCAAACACCTCGCCCAGCAGCAGGAAGCCGATCAGCCCCGCCCACAGCGGCTCGGTCGTCCCGACGATCCCGGCTCGCTGCGCGCCGATCCGCCGGAGCGAGCCAAGGACGAGCAGGAACGGCAGGATCGTTCCCATGACGATGCCCCAGGTCATCAGCGACCAGATGGGCAGACCCTCAGCACCCTCCATGAGCGGCTCAGCCGTGCGGGTCAGCACGGACCACGGGAAGTTCCACCAGGGCGAGATGATCGCCCACGCCAGGCTCGCGAAGATGAAGCCCCACATCGTCAGCGACACGGCATCGCGACGCTCCTGGCCCGATTCCCCCAGCAGCCAGTAGACCGCGAGGGCCACCGCGCACAGCAGTCCGGCTATGACGCCGACCGGATCGAGGGTGAAGCCGCTCCACACCTGCGCGACCATCGCCAGTCCGACGAGTGTCATCACGATGGCAAGCCAGATCCGGTTGCTCACCTGCTTCCTTCGTCCGAACTTCAGCCACAGTGCGACGAGCACGGGAGCGAGGAACGCGAGCAGTGTCCCGATCCCGACATTGAGTCGCGAGATCGTCAGGAAGTACAGGTACTGGACGAGGGTGAACGCGATCACTCCGTACGCGATGAGGAAGGGCAGTTCCCCACGGGTGATGCGAAAGCGATCCGGATGTCTGATCGCGATGTAGGCGACCAGCAGGACCATGGCTCCGGCGTTGCGCAGCTGCGTCAGGTGCATCGGATCGAAGCCGACGTTGAGGGCCGCCTTGGCGATCACGCCGTTCAGGGCGAAGAAGAACGCCGCGAGCAGATACATGGCCACGCCGATGGTGTCGGTGCGCCGAGCCGTGATGGCGTCGATGTGACACCCCTCGCGTGATCGGGGCCGAGGAAGTCTCGGCCGGGTCGGCTGACCTGTCTCAGTCGGTCTGCAGGCTCCATGCCCGCGCGCCGCCGATGAGGGCAGCAGAGTTGGGCACGATGACGACGTCATCGCCCAGCTTGGTCAGGGCTGTCGGAGTGATGTGCCTGGAGTTGCCTCCACCGATGTAAAGGCGATCCCACAGGAAGACCGGCCGCAGACCCTCAACCATCCGCACGACCCGGCGCGACCACAGGGCGTCACCGAGCCGTCGCCGCTCGTGCTCGCCGATGTAGGTGTCGTAGGACAGACCCCAGCGCACCGGTGCCTGCGACATCTCCATGTGCGGAGCCAGACGGCTCCCGTCGAACACCGCGAAGCCGAGCCCGGTACCGAGGGTCATGACGATCTCGAGTCCAGCCCCGGCGATGACCCCGGCGCCGTGCACCTCGGCGTCGTTCAGGACCCGGGTCGGGATACCGAGCGCCTCCTGCAGCGCCGCCTGCGCATCGAAGCCTTCCCACTGCTGCACCAGTTCCGGCAGCACCCGGGTGCGCGGGCCCGACTTCGTCACGTAGTGCGGCGTGGCCACCACGACACCGTGGCGGATCATGCCGGGCATGCCCACGGTCGCCCGCTCGGCCTTCGGCAACTGGCCCGCAAGGTCGGTCAGGGTAGAGATGAACAGCGCCGTCGGGAGCGGGTAGGGGGTCGGCACGCGGATCGGGTGGGCGCGCATGGTGCCGGCCTCGTCGAGGACGGAACCCTTGATCCCGCCACCCCCGCAGTCGATCGCCAGAGTCGTCATGCGCCGCATTCTGCCGGGTGGGGGACCGCTATTCTCGGGGGGTCGCTCGGGAGACCGAGGGGCATGGAGGTGTCGCCTAGTCCGGTCTATGGCGCCGCACTGCTAATGCGGTTTGGGTTTATCGCCCATCGCGAGTTCAAATCTCGCCACCTCCGCCGTGACAGGGGCCGCCCCGGGTGGGTGGCCCCTCGTCGTTTCCCCGAGGAATCGCTCCGCGGTTGCCCGGCGTGCTCCCCAGGGGCAGGCCAGGGCAGGCCTGGGCGTCGGGCTCCGGGGGATCGGGCTACACTCTGACCCGACCTTGCAAGGTCAAGCGCCCGTAGCTCAACGGATAGAGCATCTGACTACGGATCAGAAGGTTTGGGGTTCGAATCCCTACGGGCGCGCTTCAGGCTCCAGGCCTCGTCCGTCGCGCCCCTCTTCTCCACCCCTTCCGCGGCACGGTGGTGTCGGTCATCCCTGCGGGCCCCGACCTGCTCCCTCTTGCCCTCGTGACGTCCGTCCCGTCGAGGGGCCCGTCGTGACGGCGGAAAAACCTTGCGCTTCGAAGGTTTGACCATGTTGACGCGGGGGAAGACCGGTGATGTCAGTCGAAGAACCTTCGGAAAGGGGTGAGTGTCATGCACGAATGGGATGGCTTCCTCACGTTCATCATCGGATGACCCGCCCGTGGCGAGACACCAGGCAAGGCATCGACCCCGAGTTCCGGTGACCTTCCCGCCCCAGGACAAGGTGGGAAACTCCCGGGAACTCGGGGTCGATGTGCTGGTGGGCACAGACCGTTGGCCAAGAGGTCGTGTCTATGCCTGCCGCATCGGCCGTGAACCGGTGAATCGAGACGGTCCCCCGGCCACGTGAACTCCTGCACCTGAAGCGTGATTGAAGCGTTGCGCCCCGATTCCGCCGTTAGCATTCGCGGGTGTCCACAGGGGTCGCGATCATCATCGTGCTCGGCTCGCTGCTCGTCGGTGCCCTGACCTACATCCTCATCGCGCGACGCAGCCCCGAGGGTGGTCGCGACCACCAGACCCCGACCAACGTGTACGCCGTGACCGCCGGTGCCATGTCGCTGCTCATCGCCTTCACCATGTCGATGACCTTCTCGCAGTACACGAGCGCCCAGCAGGCAGCCGAGCAGCAGGCTGCGTCGGTGCTCGCGATGTCGCGTTCTGCAACATTCATGGGCCCCAACGTTCGCGACGCCCTGCGAGATGAACTCATGTGCTACGCGGAGGCCATCGTGGACGAGCAGTGGGAGTCGATGCGGGCTGGGAGCGCCCAAGTTGCTCCGACAGTCAAGACGAGCCTCACCGAGATGGACATGGCACTGCAGCGGAACGCCAAGGAGGCCGGTGTCGGCCTCTCGATGTGGGAGTCTGCGAACACGGCTCGAGCCACGGCAAGTGTTCAGCTGCTGCACATCGCGACCAGCAGTGTGCCCCTGGTCCTGTGGCTGCTGCTCATCTTCGGGTCGATCATCACCCTGGGTTCACTGCTCGTCTATGCCGACAGTTCCAAACCGGCATGGGGTCACGCCCTCGTGATCGTCGGTCCGCTCTTCGTCGCGGCCGCCGCACTCGTCGTCATCTCCTTCTTCGACCGCCCGTTTGCCGACACGTCCGGGGCGGTCTCACCGGACTCCATGCGCGCGGCGATCACGGAGATGAGGACCGAGCGCATCGGCGATCTGCCTCTCCCGGAGTGCCCGCGTGCGGGGGGCTCCGCCTGACCAGTGCGAGCGGAGAACCTGCACCAGTGGGACTCATGGTTACCCGTGTTACTGAGAGCTACGGAAGGTGCCACATTGACGAAGAAATTTCTTGAAAACCCCTTGTGGCGCCTTGCCAAGCGCGAGTAGAACTGTCCTACCGCACCGCAAGGTGCGGGTCGGTTCGAAAACCGGCGGACTACCGGGCCAGACCCGGAAGACCCGAGTGCTGACGGGTCGGACGCAGGGAGCGAGTCGAGGAGTCGACGAAGAGTCGATCTGCTGGAAACGGCAGGTGGCGGACGCGGGAAGCATCCCCGCGAAGGCGCCGGGAAACCGGTGACGGGATCGGGACTCCATCAGCAGGGCCCCTCGAACTCATACTTCGAGGGGCCCTACTGCTGTTCAGTCTGCTGCATCGTCCGTCCGTGCCGAAGCCGCCACGCCGCACCCGGGATCAGCCGGGGAAGTCCGATCTCAGGAACGGGTTCTCCCACAGCTGCAGGCCGTCCTGAACCGTGAAGCCGGCCAGCGTCGGGTGCGTCATGGTGAACAGGGTGGAGCACGGCTCGTCGATCGACAGCCCCCACCCGCGAGGGAGGAAGAACTCCTGAAGCCGGCCCTCGTTCCCCCGATCGGTCGTCCCGACGGCCATGAGGCGCACCCAGGACTGGATGGCGTCGGCCGCTGCCGACAGCAGTTCGCTCTCCACACCCTGGACGTCGACGTGCAGCAGGTCCGTCACCGCATCCGAGCGCAGCAGATCGTCGATCGCGACCGTGGGCACCTCATGATGCGTGAGGTGGGCGCCCCGATAGTCGACGTCGGTGCCCGGAAGAGTCCAGACCGCCCCGCCCATGTCGCCGTCATCCAGGTCCGGGAACTGCAGCGCCGTCCGGTAATGCCAGCCCGCAGCACGGACAACCCTCAACTCGGTATCGCCCCACGCCTC
>DMPC01000007.1:0-4531 GCA_003456155.1 Actinomycetota bacterium
CCCAGCCATGGGGTGTGCTCAGCGGCGAGATCAAGGTGACGGAGCAGGGCGAGGTCATCTCCGACAAGTCCCTCCTGCCGACGCTCGCGCGCGACAACCTCGAGCAGATGGTCGCCGCAGTGGTCGATGCTTCGCTGCTGCATGCCCGCCCGCGCAACAGTCCCGAGCAGCTCAGCACGTGGGACGACGTCATGCGCACCGCCTCGTCCGCGGCCCAGGCGTGCTACCGCGCGCTGATCGACGCACCCGGCCTGCCCGAGTACTTCGCCCTGTCGACTCCTGTTGAGGAGTTCGGGTCGATGCACCTGGGCTCTCGCCCGTCGCGCCGACCCGACACCGCGACCGGGATCGCCGGGCTGCGGGCCATTCCCTGGGTGTTCGGATGGACGCAGTCCCGTCAGGTCCTGCCCGGCTGGTTCGGGGTCGGAACAGCACTGGCGGCCGCACGGGAGTCCGGGCATGGGTCGGCGCTGGGCGATATGTACGCCGACTGGGACTTCTTCCGCACCTTCATCTCCAACGTCGAGATGACCCTGGCCAAGACCGATCTCGATGTGGCCGCCCTCTACGTGCGCACGCTCGTTCCCGAGCGCCTGCAGGGCTTCCTCGATCGAATCAGGACCGAGTACGACCTGACCGTTCGCGAGGTACTCGCGATCACCGGTCACGACCGGCCCCTGGGCAACAACCCGTCACTCGCGCGCACCCTGGAGGTGCGCGACACCTACCTGCTCCCCCTGCACGTTCTGCAGGTCTCGCTCCTCGAGCGCGTCCGGCAGGCACGCGAACGGGGGGAGGAGCCGGACGAGGCTCTCGCCCGGGCTCTCTCCGTCACCGTCAACGGCATCGCCACGGGGCTGCGGAACACCGGATGACCACGCCGCCGACCGACGATCCCACGGCACCCGCGGGGCGGGTGGGTCTGTTCCGCTGGCCGGTCATCGCCCTCGTGCTGCTCACCGTCACCGCGGGCTACAGCGACGGCTATGCCCTCGGCCGCTTCGACGTCTTCATCGCCAACCAGTCCGGCAACATCGTGCGCGCCGGCATGGGCATCTTCGGTGAGTACGACGCCTGGCCCCTCGCCCTGCTGTCCATGACCGGGTTCGCGATCGGCGCTGTGCTCTCCTGGCTGCTGGGGGTGCCGGGTGCGCGACGGGGATGGGTCCTCATCCGGGTGCGCCTGCTGGCGACATCCCTCGTGCTGGGACTGTGGTGGGTCGCCGTCATCGTCGTGGGCAACAACGATCAGAAGGGCATCCTGTGCTCCCTCGTGGGAGGCATGGCGCTCGGCATCCTCGCCAGCATCGTCCCCGAGATCGCGGGCACTCCCATGCAGCCGGCATTCCAGACCGCGACCGTCCTCAACGCGGCACGCGGGCTCGTGCAGTGGGTGGTCGGCAAGGGGGAACTCGAGGCAGGCGGCCGCCGGCTCGCGTTGCTCGGTGCGCTCACGATCCTGTGCTACGGCCTCGGCGGCGCACTCGGCGCCTTCGCCATCCGCCTCGGCTCGACCGCCGTCCTGATCGGACTGCTGCTTCCCGTCGTGGCCCTGCTGCTCACTCGGCGAGAGGGCTCGGGCTCTCCTCGATCGTGACATCCTCGATGGCCGGCGTTCCCGTGGCCGGCGTTCCCGTGGCCGGGACGCCGAAGCATCCGGCTCCCACCAGCTCCGGCGTGGGCGCGTTCAGGGTCGCATCGACCTCGGCCTGAGGTGCGATCTGCGTGAAGAGATCCCCGATCGCGAGGTCGATCTTGGGCCCCTTGCGCTTGATCTCGACGAGCTCCGCCCCTGGGATGTAGTAGGCCAGCAGCTCGGCGCGCTGGGCGGAGTTGGGCCCGTAGCGGATGCGCGCCACACCCTCTATCGGCAGCCCCACGGGGTCGTTCGCCACCTCCAGCACGGCGAAGCCGCGCCTCTTCAGATCGCGGGCCGTCTGCGACGCCAGACCCGACGTGTCGGTGGCGTTGTAGACGTTGACCTTGACCTTCTCCGGCAGGGGAAGCTCGTCGGCCGGTGCTGCCATGACGGTCGAGCACGAGGCCGACGGAGTGGCCTCCGCCGAGCTCGCGGTGTCATCCGAGCCCCCGAGCAGTCGGACGACGACGATCACGAGAGCGACCGCCACCGCCACGGCGCCGACGATGACCGCGGGCAGGAGCCACGGCTGTCGCGAGGGAGGGCGTCGCCGGATGGGGTTCTCGCGCATCGACGTCATGGGCCCTCCTCACGGCCTTCGCTGCGGTCGACATCGCCGCCGGATCGGCGACTCTCCAGGAACTCTCGCACCAGTCCACCGCACTCGTCGGCCAACACCCCGGGGATGACCTCGATCCGGTGAGGAAGACGGCGGTCGCGGACCAGATCCCACCGCGATCCCGCAGCGCCGTACTCGTCGTTCCAGGCGCCGAAGACGAGGGTTCCGACGCGGGCCATCACCGCGGCTCCGGCGCACATCGGGCAGGGCTCGAGGGTCACCACGAGGGTGCAGTCATCAAGTCGCCAGTCACCGCGATGATGGGCGGCCGACCGCAGGGCGAGCACCTCAGCGTGAGCGGTCGGATCATGCGACGCCTCGCGCGTGTTGTGCGCCTCGGCGACGACCGAGCCGGATGGATCGAGCACGACGGCACCGATCGGGATCTCCCCCTCGGACGCGGCAACTCTCGCCTGCCCGAGGGCCCGGAGCATGGCCGGCTCGAAGCGCTGGGCCGTCATCGGCCCCGGATGGCCGTCGCGAGCTCCGCCGCGAAGCCCAGCCGCTTCGCGATCGCCCGCACCTGCTCGTCGGGGTACATCTCCTCGTCCTCGCAGATCATCACGAGCTCGGCCCCATCGAGCCCGAAGGCCTCGCAGAGCGAGACGTCGCCCGCCGCCTCGAACTCCTCGATGTCGTCCTCGTCCCATTCCAGGCCGATCCGCTCAGCGGCCTCCTCGGCGATCGACCAGTCCAGCAGCGCAGCCGCATCGCTGATCATGATCCGCTCGCCGTCGGGCACCGTGTGGGCGAGGATGAAGAACTCGTCACCCACCGCGAGGATCCCGAAGACGCCCCCCTCACCGGGGAGCTGCCTCATGCGCGTCACGAGGCCCTCCATCGTCGTGACGCCCTGCGGCGGGAGGGAGGACACCACCCAGCGACCGTCCTCCCGATAGGCGACGACCGCGAAGTCGATGTCCTCTGCCGTGACCTCCTGAGCGCTCACGAGTGCATCGTCGCATGCGAAGCGCATCGTCGGTAGTCGGACCACTACTCTCCCGTTCATGCGCACACTCGTGATCGACCATCCGCTCGTCGCCCACAAGCTCACCCGGCTGCGCCGCGCCGAGACCTCCTCGGCCACGTTCCGCCTCCTGGCCGAGGAGCTCGTGACCCTGCTTGCCTACGAGGCCACCGACTCCCTGCGCGTGCAGCCGGTCGAGATCACCACGCCGGTCTCGCCCACGACGGGGAGGGAGATGGCCGAGCCGCTGCCCATCGTGGTGCCCATCCTGCGAGCGGGCCTGGGCATGCTCAACGGGATGATGAAGCTGATGCCCACGGCCGAGGTCGGGTTCCTGGGCATGGTCCGTGACGAGACTTCCCTCACGGCGACCACCTATGCCGATCGCATCCCGCACGACATCCACGACCGTCAGGTCTTCGTGCTCGATCCCATGCTCGCCACCGGCGGAACCCTCGTCGCAGCCATCGAGCTGCTCCTCGAGCGCGGTGCGCGCGATGTCACCGCGATCTGCCTGCTCGCAGCACCGGAGGGCCTCGCTCGCCTGGAGGAGGCGTTCGCTGGGCGTGACGCCGACGTCACTGTCGTCACTGCGGCACTCGATGAGCGGCTCAACGAGAAGGGCTACATCGTGCCCGGCCTCGGCGATGCCGGGGACCGCCTGTACGGCAGCGCCGAGTAGCCCCGCTGGCTACAGCGCCCGGAGGATGTCCTCGACCCGCTCCTTGGCGTCGCCGAACAGCATCGACGTGTTGTCCTTGAAGAAGAGCGGGTTCTGAACTCCGGCATAGCCCACTGCCATGGAGCGCTTGAAGACGATGACGTTCCCCGCGTCCCAGACGCGCAGGACGGGCATACCCGCGATGGGTGACGTGGGATCGTCCTCGGCTGCCGGGTTGACGGTGTCGTTTGCTCCGATGACGAGCACGACGTCGGTGTCGGACAGGTCGTCGTTGATCTCGTCCATCTCCAGGACGATGTCGTAGGGCACCTTGGCCTCGGCCAGCAGCACATTCATGTGCCCGGGCAGGCGTCCCGCCACCGGATGGATGCCGAAGCGGACCTTGACACCCTTCTCCCGCAGGATCCGGGTGATTTCCGCGACCGGGTACTGCGCCTGGGCGACCGCCATCCCGTAGCCGGGGGTGATGACCACCGAGGACGCCCCGGCGAGCATTTCTGCGACCTCCTCTGCGGTCACCTCGCGATGCTCACCCTGATCGACGTCGCCGGAGGAGGACGGAGCCTCCATGCCGAAGCCGCCTGCGATGACGGAGATGAAGGAGCGGTTCATCGCCTTGCACAT
>DMPC01000007.1:4704-7342 GCA_003456155.1 Actinomycetota bacterium
CGCCTTGCACATGATGTAGCTGAGGTAGGCGCCCGAGGAGCCGACGAGGGCGCCCGTGATGATCAGCAGGTTGTTGTTGAGCAGGAAGCCCGCGGCCGCAGCCGCCCAGCCGGAGTAGCTGTTGAGCATCGAGACGACGACCGGCATGTCGCCGCCGCCGATCGAGGCCACGAGGTGCCAGCCCAGCACCAGGGCGAGGACGGTCGCCGAGATCAGCAGCCACAGGGCCGGGTCGATGACGAACCAGACCGTCATCGCCACGAAGAGGATGAGCGCGCCGATGTTGAGGGCGTTCTTGCCCGGCAGCATCATCGGCTTCGAGTCGATCTTCGCTGCCAACTTCAGGTAGGCCACGATCGAGCCGGTGAACGTGACGCCGCCGATGAAGAGCCCGATGAGGACCTCGGCGTGGTGGATGCCGAGCAGGTCGGGAGCGATCTCGGTCTGCGCGTCGCCCTTGGCCTCGACCATCAGGTAGCCAGACCACGCCACGAGGACGGCCGCGAGGCCGACGAAGCTGTGCAGCAGCGCGATCAGCTCGGGCATGCCCGTCATCTCGACGACCTTGGCACGCCAGAGACCGATGGTCGCCCCCAGCACGAGTGCCACGACCATGAGGACGATGCCGATCGTGGTCATGCTGCCGTGCGAGCCACCGTCGAGAGCAAGGGCGATCGTCGCGACGAGGGCGATCGTCATGCCCGAGATGCCGTACCAGATGCCCTGCTTGCCGGACTCGTGCTTGGCCAGGCCGGCCAGGCTCATGATGAACAGCAGTGCGGCGACGAGGTAGGCCGCAGTGGCGAGGGATTCGATGTTCATCGCTGGAACATCTCCAGCATGCGACGCGTCACCGCGAAACCTCCGAAGATGTTGATGCTCGCCACCAGCACGGCGACGAAGGCGAGGATCGTCACCAGCGTGTCACCGGTGCCGATCTGCAGCAGTGCACCCACGACGATGATGCCGGAGATCGCGTTCGTGATGGACATGAGCGGCGTGTGCAGGGCGTGGTGGACGTTCCCGATCACGTAGAAGCCGATCACGATGGCCAGGACGAACACCGTGATGTTCGCAGTCAGCTGTGCCGGTGCGGCAGCGGTGATGAGAAGCAGGGCTGCGGCAGCGAGGGCCACGATCGTGTAGCGCTTGCGCGGGCTCGTCGGGACCTTCTCCTTGGCCACCACGGGTGCGGCCACCGCTGCGGCCTTCGGCGCCGACGACACCTCGACCGGTGGTGGCGGCCAGGTGACCTGGTGGTCACGGGCCACCGTCATCGACCGCTGCACGACGTCATCCCAGTCGAGGACGAGCTGGCCGTCCTTGCCCGGGGTGAGGAGCTTCATCAGATTGACGAGGTTCGTCGAGAACAGCTGCGACGCCTGCGCCGGGAGCCGGCCGGCGAGATCGGTGTAGCCGATGATGGTGACGCCGTTCGGGGTGACGACCACCTCGTCGGCGACGGAGCCCTCGACATTGCCGCCGTTCGCCGCCGCGAGATCGACGATGACCGAGCCCGGCTTCATCGATGCCACCATTTCCGCGGTCAGCAGGCGCGGCGCAGGGCGTCCGGGGATCAGTGCCGTCGTGATGACGATGTCGACATCCTTGGCCTGGTCGGCGTACAACTGGGACTCGCGAGCCTTGTAGTCGTCGCCCATCTCCTTCGCGTAGCCCGTCGCACTGACCTCAGCCTCGGGCGATTCGATCGCGAGGTACTCCCCGCCCATCGACTTCACCTGGTCGGCGACCTCCGGCCGCGGATCCGTCGCGCGCACGATCGCACCGAGGGATCCGGCTGTTCCGATGGCGGCGAGGCCAGCGACACCCGCACCGGCAACGAGCACCTTGGCCGGCGGGACCTTGCCGGCAGCGGTCACCTGGCCGGTGAAGAACCGGCCGAAGGCATTGGCCGCCTCGATGACGGCCCGGTACCCGGCGATGTTCGCCATCGAGCTGAGGACGTCGAGCGACTGGGCCCGCGAGATGCGCGGAACCGCCTCCATGGCGAGCGCGGTCACTCCCCGAGCGGAAAGCGCTGCCAACAGGTCGGGGTTCTGGGCGGGCGCCATCATGGACACCAAGTAGGCGCCCGGCTGGAGCAGCGCCACCTGGGCGTCGTCGGGGGCGTTCACGTGGAAGACGACGGGCGCCCCCCACGCCTCGACGCCGGTGCAGATCGAGGCGCCCGCCTCGCGGTAGGCGTCGTCGGGGAAGGATGACTCCTCGCCGGCACCCGCCTCGATGGCCACCTCGTAGCCGAGCTTCAGGAGCGCCGAGACCGTGGCTGGCGTCGCCGCGACCCTCGTCTCCCCCGGCTTCGTCTCCCGCGGCACTCCGATGAGCACGGCGCCTCCACTTCCACGATCCCCCGGATGACCACGGACCGGCCTGGCAGCCGACTGGCGGAAAGCCTAGGGGCAAACCCCCGGGGGTTCCTGTCCAAGCAGGATCGTGCACCTCGTCCGCCGCCCCTGCGGGGGAAACCGGGACCGCGCAAGGTGCCGTTCGTCACACCGGGTCGGACAGCCGGGCTCCCCTGACCGTGGCGACATCGTCCATTCGGTTATCGTCGAAGCACCGATCCCGTGAGGAGCCTGGATGCTTCGCCTGCCCGTCGTTCTCGGTACGGCCACCG
>DMPC01000007.1:7534-10893 GCA_003456155.1 Actinomycetota bacterium
CGTCGTCCTCACCGGTCTCGTCGCCCCGGCCTCCGCATCGGCCGAGCCTGCCGTCGGCGCCTGCTACTCGTACCCGAAGTCGACGCTCGAGGACGTCTCCTCGACCGCGGAGCCGGTCGCGTGCACGGCGAAGCACACGGCCGAGACGTACTACGTGCGCACGGTGCCGGAGTCCTTCGGGCTCCCGTCGAAGGCGTCCGCGGCGAAGCGGCTCTCCGCCAGCGAGCCCTGCACGGTCGCGGCCATGAACTCCTACCTCGGCATGGCCGATCGGAAGCTGCCCAGCCGGTTCCAGACCGCCGTGCTGTTCCCCACCGACGCCCAGTGGAAGGCGGGCGAGCGCTGGATGCGCTGCGATGTCGTGCTGCAGGGGGGCACCTCGCTCGTCACCCTCACCAAGCCCGCTGCCGAGGTGGTGGCCGCGGCGCCGGCCGAGCAGTTCGACTTCTGCACGCCGGGCACACCCAACGCCAAGAACACCTCCGCGTTCCCGTGCAACAAGCCGCGCATCAACTGGATCAAGGTGCTCGACCGGGACCTCGGTCAGCCCGGATCGACGTTCCCGGGCACGAGCAGCGTCGAGAACCGCACGCGGGCCCTGTGCAAGACCCAGGGGAAGACGTGGAACGGCAAGGAGAAGTACCCCGGCTGGTGGGCCATCTGGCCGACAGCCGTCGGATGGCGCAAGGGGCAGCGCTCCGCTCAGTGCTTCGTGCCCTACTCGCAGTACCAGCAGGAACTCACCGCCCGCAACCCCACCCCCTGATCGCGAGCGGTCACTGGGCACCGCGANNGAACCGCACGCGGGCCCTGTGCAAGGCGCAGGGGAAGGCCTGGAACGGCAAGGAGAAGTTCCCCGGCTGGTGGGCCATCTGGCCGACAGCCGTGGGATGGCGCAAGGGCCAGCGCTCCGCTCAGTGCTTCGTGCCGTACTCGCAATACCAGCAGGAACTCACCGCCCGCACCCCCACCCCCTGATCGCGAGCGGTCACTGGGCACCGCGAGCGGCCACTCAGCCCAGCGGGCTGCGGGGCTGGTCCTCCGGATACATCGACTCCATCTCGGGCGCGGTCGCATCCAGTCGGGCCCGCTGATCGTCCGTCAGCTCGATCGAGAGCGCGCGAACAATCGAGTCGACCGTCTGAGGTCGCGTCGCTCCCGGAATCGGGATCATGACGGGGGAGCTGGCCAGGAGCCACGCGAGGACGGTCTCCTGCGCCGACGCCCCGAGCGCCTCCCCCACGCGCGCGAACTCGGCATAGCGACTGCCGATGACGTGAGCCTGCGTGGAACCCCCCAGAGGTGACCAGGGCAGGAAGGCGATCCCGACACGAGAGCACAGGTCGAGCACACCCGGTTCCCCGCGATAGCGCGGCGACCACTCGTTCTGCACCGAGACGATGCCACCCGATTCAGGACCACCGAGGACATCCAGGGCGAGGAGCAGTTCCGGTGCCGTCACGTTCGACAGGCCGATGCGCTCGACGAGGCCGTCGCGCTGCAGTGCGGCGAGTGAGGCCATCTGCTCCCGATACGTCAGACGGGGGTCGTGCCGATGATGCTGGTACAGGGCGATGGTGTCGGTGCCCAGGGCCTGAAGGCTTGCCTCGCACGCGGCGCGCAGCCCCTGCGGTGACGAGTCACGTCCCCAGTGCTCGCCCGCACTGCGCGTGATGCCGCCCTTGGTGGTGACCACGACGCGCGAGAGATCGGCAGGTCCGGAGTAGGACCTGAGCGCCTCGGCCACCAGCAACTCGTTGTGGCCGACGGTGTCCCAGGTCGGGGCGTAGATGTTGGACGTGTCCAGCAGGGTGATGCCCAGGTCCAGAGCGCGGTGGATCGTGGCCAGCGCCCGCTCCCGATCATCGACCATGGCCGTGAAGGACAGCGGCATGCAGCCCAGCCCCACTGCCGAGACGGAGAGATCACCGATGGAGCGCGTGGGCAGGGTCATGGGGTGATCGTAGGTTCACCGACCCTGCGCCCAGTGACCGCTCGCGATCAGGTGGCCAGGAGGAGCCAGTCGTCCTCGGCCTGCTCCCGCTGGCCCCGGACGGCGCGCAGCTCCTCGTCCAGGGTGGCGACCCGCGAATAGTCGGTCGAGTGCTCGGCCATCTCACTGTGGAGGGCGGCCTCGCGCTCGCGCAGCTTCTCGATCTGACGCTCCAGGCGGGCGAGGGCCTTGCGCTGGTCGCGTTCCTCAGCCGCGGACGACCGAGGTGCCTCGGCCTCCATCCGCGAAGGCGGCGCGGACGTCGCCACCGCACCACGCCGAGCGAGGTACTCGTCGACGCTCCCGGGCAGGTCGCGCAGGCAGCCGTCCCCGAGCAGGGCGACGAAGTCATCGCACACCCGCTCGAGGAAGTAGCGATCGTGCGAGATGACGATCAGGGTGCCGGCGAATCCGTCGAGAAGGTCCTCAAGGGCGCTCAGCGTCTCGACATCGAAATCATTCGTGGGCTCGTCGAGTACGAGGACGTTCGGCTCACCCATGAGAAGGCGGGTGAGCTGCAGGCGACGTCGTTCGCCTCCGGAGAGATCACCGACGGGGGTCCACTGTCCGTCGGCCCCGAAGCCGAGGCGCTCGCACATCTGCGACGCCGTCAGTTCACGGCCCTTGCCCAGATCGACCCTTTCAGCGACGCGCTGTACGGCCTCCAGCACGCGCCAGGTGGGGTCGAGCTCCTCGAGGTGCTGGGAGAGGTAGGCAGGACGCACCGTCACACCCGTCACCACCCGCCCCTCAGCGGGGGCGACCTCGCCCAGCAGCATGCGGATGAGCGAGGTCTTGCCGGCGCCATTCGCTCCGAGGATGCCGATGCGCTGCCCAGGGCCGATGTTCCAGGTGAACCGATCGATGAGGGTGCGATCTCCGACCCTCAGCTCCGCGTCGTGCACCTCGAAGACGGTCTTGCCCAGTCGGGCATTCGCGAAGGAGAGCAGTTCGATCGCGTCGCGCGGCGGTGGCTCACTGCTGATGAGCTCATTGGCCGCATCGATGCGGAACTTCGGCTTGGACGTCCGCGCCGGCGGCCCGCGCCGGAGCCAGGCGAGCTCCTTGCGGATGAGGTTGTTGCGTCGCGCCTCGGCGGAGGCCGCCTGCCTCATCCGCTCGGCCTTGGCGAGGACGTAGGCCGAGTACCCACCCTCGTACTCCTCGACGCGACCGCCCACCACCTCCCAGGTGCGGTCGCTCACCTCGTCGAGGAACCATCGGTCGTGGGTGACGACCACGACAGCCAGCGCCGGTCGGGCCTTCAGGTGCTCGGCAAGCCAGGCGACGATCTCGACATCGAGGTGATTGGTGGGCTCATCGAGGATCAGAAGGTCAAGGTCGCGGATGAGAAGCGTTGCGAGGT
>DMPC01000007.1:11105-12103 GCA_003456155.1 Actinomycetota bacterium
TCGGCGACCGTGGCGTTCGGGTCGGCAGCAGGCAGCTGCCGAAGCACGCCGATGACGGCGTCGGAGGTGACGCTGACCCGGCCGGCGTCGACGGGCTCGTCCCCGGCCATCACGGCGAGCAGGGTCGACTTTCCCGCACCGTTGCGGCCGACGACACCGATGCGCTCGCCCGCATTCACCCCGGTCGACACCTCCGCCAGCAGCGGCCGCTCACCGAAGGCCTTGCTCACCGACTCGAGGTTGACGAGGTTGCGGGAGGGGGGCACCGGTCCATTCTGGAGGTCGCCTCCCGAATGGGCGGCAGCGAGGTGACCCACCGGCTACCCTCCCCTCGCGGGGATCACACGGAGCTCATCGTCCGGGAGGCTGCATGCGGCTGCTGCGCCGATCCGGCACGGCCGACGCGGGGCCTGGTGCCGAGCCGAAGCCCGCGGTGCCGAGCCTCGGGAACGGCTGGACGCAACCGCTGCGGCCGGGGGACTACCCAGCTCTGCTGGAGACGTTGCGCGCTGACCCGCCGGCTCCGCCGGATCCGGAGTTCCTGGCCGGCTGGGACGGCATCCGCACGCGCGTCGCGATGCTTCCGTTCGCTCCCCCTGAGCTCGCCGGGACCGTCAGTGCGGCTCTGCCCATTCCCGATGACGGCTACCGCAGCGAGGCCGAGGAGTACGTGGCCCTGGCGCAGGCCATCGGCACTGCCGAGCGCACCTTCCGCATTGTCGAGGTCGGAGCGGGCTGGGCGCCGTGGTCCGTGGCGGGCATCGTCATCGCGCGTCGTCGCGGACTGACGGCCACGGGCATTGCCGTCGAGTGCGATCGCACGCGCAGTGAGTGGGCGTTGCAGCATGCTGCCGACAACGATGTGCGAGTTGAACTCGTGGAGGGCTCAGCGGATGCGATCGCGGCTCGCCTCGCGGAGCCGTGGGGCGATATCGAGTTGAGGGTTGTCCGTGCTGCGGGCTGGCATTGCCGCACGACGCTGCAGTTCCCGGACCTGG
>DMPC01000041.1:0-1707 GCA_003456155.1 Actinomycetota bacterium
TGGCATGTGATGAGCCTGGCCGTGCTGAACGAAGGCCGGGACCTGCCTCCGAAGTATCTGGAGATCATGACCAAGGCCTGGGGTCCGGTCCGTGTTGCGGTCGCGGCCCAGCAGCAGGCCGGAGACGACGTCCTCCTGCCGCTCTACACTGCCATGGGAACGCGCATCCACGTGGAAGGTCGAGAGGACTACGACGCCATCTGTCGCGAGGCCCTCGTGGATGTCGGCCTCCCGGCCGACCTGGCCGACATCGGCGTGACGACCGACGTAGATGAGGCTCTCCGGGAGAGCCACGCGAGCGCCATCTCCCTGGTCGGGAACGACGTCGGCACTCCGGTCGTGGCGTTCCCCGGGCCGGATGGTCAGCCGGTCGCCTTCTTCGGGCCGATCATGAGCCCTGCGCCGAAGGGTGAGGCTGCGGGTCGCCTGTGGGACGGCTTCGTCCTCGTCGCGGGCACTCCGGGCTTCTTCGAGCTCAAGCGCACCCGCGACGTGGGGCCGATCTTCGACTAGAGCCGCTGCTTGACGGCGTTCGGCACCTGGATCGCGGGAACGTCCGTCAGCGTGATGTTCTGGGTGATGGCGACCTTGCCGTCCTGGTACTGCTGCAGGAACGTGGCCTGAAGCCCGTCCGGGGACACCTTCACCATCGTGACCGGGAGCTGGTCGTCGCCGACCTTGGGATTCTGCTCCTGGACGCTCAGCCACCCGTTGGAGTCCACGAAGGTGTCGTAGGTGACGCCCTGGGTGAGCCAGGGAAGCCAGTAGTCGTAGGAGTAGAAGCGCTCGGTGTTGGTGAACGGATTCTGGTCAGCGCCGAAGTTGTTCTTGACCCACTTGCCCTTGAACTTGAAGATCTGGGTCGTGTCGTTCGCGAGCGTGTAGGTGACACCGGCCCGCTTCCAGCCCTTGCCGGAGGGATTGGGGTCGAAGGAGGTGCAGCGCGAGACCCCGGCGGCGTCGATCCGGCAGTTCACCCGAGCCTCGACCGAACTGCTGGCTGTCTTCATCGGCTGGTCCTGGGCCCAGTCGACCCACGTCGACATCGCACCCTTCGGGTCGGTCGAGAACGTCGCGAGGGCGGAGGAGACCTCGGTGGGAACGCTGACGTCGGCGACCGCGGCGGGGGCCACCCCGAGCGCGAGCCCTCCGGCGACGGCCGCGGCGATCATCGGCTTCATCATGCTGATCCTCATGGTCACTTCTCCATCACGATGAGGTGGATCATGGCGACCTGTTCGTCCTGCATGGTGTTCTTCACGCCCGGCGGGCGAGTCACGATGGTGATGTCCGTGGTGCCGGGCCGAACGGCGGTCACGGTCCAGGTGGTGACTCCCGGGGCACCGACGAGGTCGGTCACGGGAGCCTTGTAGGCGCCCTTCGAGATGGTGGCGATGTTGGCGTCGTCAGCGGTGCAGCAGCCGCCGTAGGCGATCCAGCTGTAGCCCGTGGTGCGGTTGGTGCTGAGCTGGATGCGGATGCGCTCACCGGGGGTGAGGCGCACCTGCGTGGACTCCTGGGTGACGATCAGGGCCGGGTACTTCTTGGCCGAGGGGGCAGCCTGTGCCGCGCTCGCGGTGACGGCCGCGCTGCCGAGCAGCAGGGTGGTGGCGGCCAGCAGGCCGAAGGCACGGGAGGCGAGCGAGGAGGTCATGCCGTCAGGCTAATCGCGATGCGGGGCGAGGTCACGTCCATCGCCGGTCAGAC
>DMPC01000041.1:1964-12582 GCA_003456155.1 Actinomycetota bacterium
CGGCGAAGGCGAGTTCGGGGTGGACCTCGATGACGTCGCCGGTGTCGCGCGCCCCGGCCCGATCGGAGAGGGCGGCGTCAAGTGCGAGGATCCGCTCGGCCAGGCCCATCGCCTGACGGCTCGTTCCCTGGCCGGTGGTCTCGCGGCTGAGCNNGCTCGACAACGGACGGCAGCCAGGGGCCCAGCGCTTCGACGCGCTGGCCGACTCCCGCTGCGGTCTTCTTGCCCGCCAGCACCTGCCCGGCCATCTCGGCGAAGGCGAGTTCGGGGTGGACTTCGATGACGTCGCCGGCGTCGCGCGCCCTGGGCCGAGCGGGCAGGGCGGCATCGAGCGCGAGGATCCGCTCGGCCAGGCCCATCGCCTGACGGCTCGTTCCCTGGCCGGTGGTCTCGCGGCTGAGCTGCTGCACGGCCTCATTCGGTGCGCCAAGGCCGAGTTCGAGCACCGCGCGGGGCGGGGTCATGAACACCCGTGATCCCGCTCGGCCGAGAGCCGACTTGGCGAGGACGTCGCAGGCTCGCCACCCCATCGCGGCAAGGCCGATCGGCATATCGATCCCGATCACGCAGGAGGGATCGAGCAGGCTGGCGACGTCATGCACGGAGCTCGTGGCCCAGGTGACCGTCGGGCGAGCAGGGGATGCCTCCACGCGAGCGGCGACCCAGCCGCCTCGGTAGCCGTCGATCCCGATGACCGTCACGCGGGCAGCATGCCACTGCACACTCAGCCGGTGATGGCGGAGGCATCGAAGGCCGACAGCGCCTGCGCCCATCGCTGCCCCGCATCAGCCCCGAACAGGTCCACGGCCTCGGCATACAGCGACCCCAGACTCGCGGCGTCGCGGGTGATCAGGGCGTGCTCGACGCGCTCCTGCCAATCCCGCCTCCGAGCATCCATTCCTCCAGTGTGCGCCTTCAGTGCCGGTGTCGGCGCCCTCGCCCTGCATGCGATCGCAGGCCGTGCCACTATTCCTGACTGTGCCCGAGGGGAATGTGATCCATCACCAGGCCCGGCGCCTGGGCCGGGCCTTCAGCAAGCGCGCTGTCCGGGTGGACAGTCCTCAGGGGCGATTCGCGGATGGCGCCGCTCGCGTTGACGGGCACGTCATCACCCGGGTCGAGGCTCACGGAAAGCACCTGTTCATCGGCTTCGACAATCGGCAGTGGATCCACATCCACCTCGGCCTGTTCGGCAAGTGGCGTATCCGGAACGGCGAGGCTCCCGAGCCCCGTGGCCAGGTGCGACTGCGCCTCATGACGGACGAGAAGTGCGCCGAGCTTCGTGGCCCGACCGTGTGCGAGGTGCTGTCGGACGGCGAAAAGAAGGCGGCGGTGAAGCGGATCGGACCTGATCCGATCAGGAAGGACGCCGACCCGGAACTGGCCTGGAATCGCGTGCATCGCAGCAGCACCACGATCGGCGCACTGCTCATGAACCAGCAGGTGTTCGCGGGAGTCGGCAACATCTACCGGGCGGAGGTCCTGTTCCGTCATGGGATCTCGCCGTTTCGGCCGGGCAAGGAGGTATCGCGCGAGGAGTTCGAGGCGATCTGGGCGGATCTGCGCGAGCTCATGACAGCGGGAACGAAGCGGGCCCGGATCGACACGGTTCGCCCCGAGCACATGCCGGAGGTGATGGGGCGTGCCCCGCGCGAGGACCGTCATGGTGGCGAGGTCTACGTCTATCGCCGCGCGGGACGCCCGTGCTACCTGTGCGGCGCAGAGGTGCTGATCGCGGAGATGCAGGGCCGCAAGCTGTACTGGTGCCCCGCGTGCCAGCCGGGCTGACCTGGCCGACTGCCCGATGAGCGGGAGGGTCAGGCCTGCTGGGGGTGGCGGATGCCGGGGTGCCCGCCGGCCAGGGTGCGCTTGATGAGCCACCAGGACGCGATGATCGTGAGAATGGTCAGGCCGTAGAAGAAGGCTCCCGACACGGCGAGGGCCCAGAGGTTGTTGCCGTCGATGAACACCAGCAGCAGAGCCGTTCGGATGATGTTGAGCACCACCCACGGCCAGGACGCGCGCTTGTAGGCGCGCATCAGCACGGGATCCTGTCGCCAGCGCATGCGGGTGCCGACGAGCGGGCCGAGGATCACCCCGATGAGGGGCCAGCCGGCGAGGTTTGCGACGAGGAAGGCCAGCGCGGAGGCTGCGTTGAGGAGGACGCGAGGCCAGAAGAAGTCGGCAGCGCTGCCGGTGCGGCTGGCGATGTAGGCGCTGATCAGGACGACGAGCATGGACCCGAGGGCGCGCGCCGGGTGCTTGCGCTCGATCAGCCGCCAGACGGTGAAGACGAGGGCGAGGCCGATCGCGACGACGATCGCCCAGGTGAGGTCCTCGTCGGCCGAGCCGCCGAGTCCGAGGTAGACGCCGACGAAGGCCAGTGGCGGCAGGATGCTCTCCAGTGCACCTCGAACACCGCCGAGCAGTCGGATGAACGGCCGTGCAATGGATTCCGACACTGCGTCGGCTTCCTTATGCGTACCAGCCTCATCTGCCTGCACCACACGGGCACCCTACCCGCTAGTTTCGGGCCATGGATTCCCGCGATGTCCTCCTCGCCCAGTGGCGCGACGACCTCGCGTCGTGGGCCATTCCCGACGAGATCCTCGCCCAGGCGGAGGAGAGGCCGTGGATCCATCCCGTGGCGATGTTCACGGTCGATGACGTCATCCCGGATTCCCCGTCGCACCGCATCGCTCGTGAGGCAGTGCCGAACGGCGGAAGCGTTCTCGACGTCGGCAGTGGCGGCGGTCGCGCCTCGATGGCGCTCGTTCCCCCGGCAGCGACCCTCCTCGCCGTCGATCACCAGCAGGGAATGCTCGATGCCTTCGCTGAGGCTGCAGCGCGACGCGGCGTGGCCCACCGGGAGTTCCTCGGTGACTGGCCGGAGGTCTCGGACGAGGTACCCGAGGCCGATGTCGTCGTGTGCCATCACGTCGCCTACAACGTCGCCGATATCGGGCCCTTCCTGATCGCCCTCGACGTCAGGGCCCGGAATCGGGTCGTGATCGAGGTTCCGATGCTGCACCCGATGTCCGGCATGAACGGCCTGTGGAAGCGCTTCTGGGACATCGACCGGCCGACCCGCCCGACGGCGCTTCAGCTCGGTGATCTCGCCCGTTCGCTCGGGTTCGACGCGCAGGTCGAGGTGTGGGCGGATGAGACGTGGGGCAGGCGCGTCGACATGCCGCAGGAGGAGCGCGTGCGGTTCGCGCGGATCCGGCTCTGCCTGTCGCAAGATCGTGACGCTGAGGTCGCCGCGGCGCTGATCGCGGAGTCCGAGCAGATGCCCCGCGAGGTGGCCACGATCTGGTGGGATGTGACCCGATGAACTACGACGTCGAACGGGTCCGCGCTCGGGTGCCCGCACTGGCCGACGGTACGGCGTACTTCGACGGCCCCGGTGGCACGCAGATGCCCGATGTCGTCGCCGACGCGATGGCGGCCGTGCTCAAGGCGGGGGTGTCGAATCGCGGAACGGTCACCGCGGCCGAGCGCCGGTCGGAGGCGACGGTCCAGTCGGCTCGCATGGCAGGTGCCGACCTCGTGAACGGTGATCCGCGCGGCATCGTCTTCGGCCGCAGCATGACGGAGCTGACCTTCGAGGTCGCTCGCACTCTGGCGCAGGACTGGGGTCCGGGGGATGAGGTGGTGGTCACCCGCCTGGACCACGACGCCAACGTCAGGCCGTGGGTGACCTATGCGCAGCGCACCGGTGCCACCGTCCGCTGGGCCTCGTTCGATCCGCGCACGGGGGCGATCTCCCCCGAGGATGTCCTCGACCTGGTCAACGACAACACCCGGGTGGTGGCCCTCACGGGTGCGTCGAACCTGCTGGGCACGCGTCCTGACGTGGCCGCGGTGGGAGCCGGGCTCGCGGGCGCCGAAGCCCTGCTCTACGTGGATGGCGTGCACCTGACGGCCCACGCGTCCGTCGACATGCAGGCGATGGGCGCTGACTTCTATGCGAGCAGCCCCTACAAGTACCTCGGTCCGCACATCGGGATGCTGGCCGCCTCGCCCGCCCTGCTCGAGGGCATGCATCCCGACAAGTTGCGGCCGAGCACCGAGGAGGTGCCGGAGCGCTTCGAGCTGGGCACGCTGCCGTACGAACTGCTCGCTGGCGTCGATGCCGCCATCGGATTCCTCGCCGACCTGGTCGCCGGTGACGAGGGCACGATGACCCGTCGCGATCGAATCGTCCGGTCGATGGCAGCTCTGGAGGAGTACGAGGACGCTCTGCATGCCCGCCTCCGGTCGGGTCTCGAGCAGATTCGTGGTGTCCACCTGCACGGACATGCCCCGGTGCGCACCCCCACCGAGCTCTTCACGGTGGATGGCGTGGATGCCCGGGACGTCTACGTGGCCCTGGCCGAGCGGAAGATCAATGCTCCCGCGGGCTCGTTCTATGCGATCGAGGCAGCCGAGTGGCTGGGCCTGGGCAGTCGCGGAGCGGTGCGTGCCGGGCTCGCTCCCTACTCGACCGCCGAGGACGTCGACCGACTGCTGGAGGGGGTTGCGGCGCTCGCGGGACGCTGATCCGCGGTGTCCAGCATCTCCTGAGCCCACGCCGGATGCTCGCGTTCGGCCCACGTGAGCGGGACGGAGCCGGTGCGCATGCCGGCCCGCGCCGTCGCGTCGTTGAACGACATCCAGATGTGTCCGAGGACGAGCAGGCCGAGCGCCAGGGAGACCCAGTCGTGCACGAAGGTGGCGCCGGTGCGGATCGAGTCCGAGAACAGGCTGGACCAGAACATGACCATTCCGGTGCCGAACAGAACGATGAGGGCGCCCAGGGTCAGTGACGCGTTGAGCTTCTGCCCGGCGTTGAACTTGCCGACGCGGATGCGACCGGACCTCCGATCGCGGGATCGGAGCCACTGCCAGTCGGCCGGCGAGAAGCGGTTGAGTCGCCCGGCATCAGCCCTGAAGGCACGGGAGAACAGGGCGAGGACGAGCGGCACGGGTACGAGCCAGCCGGCCACGTCATGGACGGTGGTGACGATCTGCCGATTGCCGACGAGGGAACCGAGGTCGGGGAAGAACAGGAATGCGCCGGTGATCAGCAGCGCTCCGACCAAGATGCCGAGGACTCGATGGGCCCAGCGCTCACCGCGACTGAAGCGCGGAAGTGAAGCCTCAGACGACGGGCTCATCAGTGCGCCCGTTGGACTCGCCCACCCAGGCGTCGATGTCGTAGCCACGAACTTCCCAGTAGCCCGGCTGCACCGTGCGGGTGAGCTCGATGCCGTCCATCCACTTGATCGACTTGTAGGCGTACATCGGTGCAGCGATGAGCCGGACGGGGGCTCCGTGCTTGACCTCGATGGGCTTTCCGTACATGGTCGTCGCGACGAGCATGTCGTCGCGCATCGCCTGCTCGAGGGTCAAGGACTCGGTGTAGACACCGTCGAAGGAGGTGAAGGCGAGGGCCTCGGCACCCGACTCGACTCCGCAGGCGGAGAGAACATCGCGCAAGAGGACTCCCGACCACGGGACGTCGTCGACCCGCCAACCCGTCACGCACTGGAAGTCCTTCGTCATCTGAGTCTGGGGCAGTTCCGCGATGTCGGCGAGCGACCAGGATGCGGGTCGGTCGACGAGCCCGGACACCGTCAGCCGGTAGGTGGCAGGGTCGAACTCGGGGTATCCCCCGGTGACCGTGTAGATGCGAAAGCCCCCTGCCGCCGGAATCACGGACGCGAGACCGGGTGCCGTGCTGGCGACAACGCTGCTCACGCCCTCGGAGAGCCAGCGCCCTGCCACCACGCCTGCAGCACCGAGGGCGGCAACGCCCAGAACGATGCGACGCCCCACGGGCGCTCCGCGACTCTCGACCGCGATCTGCTCACCCGGTTCAGCCATGGCCCCATGAGAACACGGCAGCGGCTCTTCGGCCACCCCGAGCCCGGCAGGTGATCCGTGCACCTCTGGTGGGGGCTCGATCAGCGCTTCACCCAGATCAGGGATCCCTTGACCTTCTTGCAGGCATAGGTGGCCCCCTGGTACTTCCGGGTTGCGCCGACCTTGCTGCACGCCTTCGCCTTCGAGGAGCTCGCCGCAGGAGTCGCCGCCGTGACCTTGCCGGGCTTGAGCGTCAGCACGCCCGAGGTGATCCTGGACGTGTTGTGGTCGCGACCCTGGGCGTAGCCGAACCAGACGCGCAGCTGGTTGTTGATCAGTTTGAGCGAGGGGTCGAGAACGCTGTTCCCCGTCGGCGCGTAGAGCGGCTCAGGTCGCAGCGTCCAGGCAAGGCCGTCGGGGGAGGAGAGGATCCTCAGCTCCTGCGGGCTGGACTGGCCGGTCGTTGAAGCCACCATCAGGAAGGATCCGTCGGGCATCTGAAGAGGCGCCGGATCGACCAGGTTCTCATCGTCGGCGATGATGCCGGGCAGCTTCGTCCAGGTGAGCCCGTCGGGGGAGGTCGCGATGTTCATCCCGTGCCGCGGCTCCATGGTGTTCCAGTAGAGCAGGTAGCTGCCATCGGGCTTGCGCAGCACGTGGGGCACGCCGCAGCCGACGCTGTCGAGCAGCACGGTCGGCTGGGTCGTCCAGGTGATCAGGTTGGTGGAGGTGGCGTAGCGCAGTTCCTTGCGCTGCTTGCTGCACTGCACTGTCGACGGCAGGTTGGGGTTGATGCTCGAGAAGTACATCCGGTAGTCGTTCGGGCCCATCTTGACCACGGACCAGTCAAATCCGTTGGGCAGCGTCGCGCCGGCAACGGGGGTCCAGGAGACGCCGTCCTTGCTCGAGTACATGATCGAGGGCATGTGGGTGGTCCACAGGTAGTACGTGCCGCTCGACTCGTCGTAGTAGACGTCGGGGGAGACGCCGGGAGGAGCGCCGGCGCCCGGAGCTGTCGCGTCGAGGGTTGCCCCGGCGATGGTGGTCGGCGTGGCGGAGAGCACGGCATCGGCGCGTGCCGGGGTTCCGGCGGCTGTCACCAGCAGGGCGGCCACGACTGCTGCGGTGAGAATCCTGTTCTTCATGGTGCCTCCAGGCGAGCCACCCAGGTGACTCGAAGCGTGCTCTCGGTCAGGGCCCGCTCAGAGTACTCATCGAAAGCCCCCAGCACCATGAATCCAGCGGACTCCAGAGCACGGCGCACCTCCTCCGTGGAGTGCAGGTGCTGGGTGTGCGACTCGGTGAACGTCCCGGCAGAAGAACTCCCCGGTGCCCCCACGAACTCGATCGTGGTCGTGACGATGCACCCGTTGACGTCGGTGGTGAGGGTGAATCCGCTCCCGTCCTGCTCGCCGGTGATCACCGGATGCGTCTGGGCGAAGGGCAGCGCAGCGGGCCCATGCAGGTCGAAGACCATCCAGCCACCGGGTCGCAGCATTCGGGCGGTGGCGGCGAACGTGGTGGCGAGATCATCACCCGTCAGATAGTTGAGCCCGTCCAGGGTCGACACCGCGGCATCGAAGCCGCCGGGGACCGGCAGATCCGGGAGCCACGCCTCGATCAGGGGCACGTCTGGTCCGAGCCGGGTGCGGGCCAGGGCGAGCATGGCGGGCGAGGCGTCGACCCCGACGACGTCGTACCCGCGGGCCACCAGCTCGGCCGTCATGAGCCCCGTGCCGCAGCACAGGTCGAGCACTCGAGCGGGCGGCGAGGCCGCCCACGTCGACTCGATCCAGTCGGCCCACGACGAATAGCAGGGGTCCACGACGTAGTCGTCGTAGACCCCTGCCAGTCGTGCGTACGGATCGGTGCTCAGATGCCGAGCGCCTTCTTCTTCGCTGCGGCGAACTCCTCGTCGGAGAGGATGCCCTGGGCGTGGAGGTCGGCCAGCTGCTTGACCTTCTCCATCGGGTCCTCGTCGGTGCCCGCGGGCGCCGCGGGGGCGGCAGCGGCCTGAGCCTGCGCATCCTGCGCTGCGTACTTCTCCTGCTGGTTGTGCGCGACACGACCCGAGACGGCGGTGGCGGTGCCGGCGACGACTGCGGTGCGTGCTGCCATGCGCATGAGACCCATGGTGTTCTCCTTAACTGGGGTGACGGTGGGTAGGTTGCTACTCGCCGATGACGGCGTTGACGACGGTGGCCGGGATGCGGACGTGGTCGATCGGCAGTGCGCCGGCGCGGGCGAAGGCGCCGACGAGGCCCTCCATCCAGGTGTTCTCGAACGCGATCATCAGTGCCGAGGTGTTCTCCGGGAGGCTGTCGGCGATCTCGTCAGCATCCTCCTCGTTGAGTGCTCCGGGGGAGATGATGTCCAGCTCGACGTAGGCGGCGCCCTCGGGGCCGAGGTCCTCGATCTCGAGGACGGCGACCTCACCCGCGGCGTCCTTCATCACGAAGAGGACATCGAGGATGCGAATGTTGCCGTTCTCCACCTGCTCGAGAACTGCGGGAACGATCTCGCCGCTGAACTGGTTGCCGGGAAAGGCGATGACGTAGACGTCGACGGGACCGAGGGGCATGTCTTCCTCCGATGAATGGGATGGTGGTTGCAGACTACCCCGAACCCCTGATCGCGGGAATCGGGTCACCGTGGGCCCGTCGGGTGCCCGCGTGAGGGGCGGCTCCCCCCATTCGAGCCTCGCAGTGCGTACCGTGATCCCGTGACCGCCTTCATTCCCGGATTCACCGTTGCCCTCGCCTGGATCTTCACCCTCGTCGGGTGGACGGCGGTGGGCGCCGTCCCGAGCGATACGTTCTCCGACTCCGCGATGCGCTGGATGCTCTTCCTGCCCGGCGGCATCATGTTCCTGGTCAGTGCGTTCATGCACACCGTCCTCGCGCGCAAGACGGCGGCTCAGATCGGCTGGCAGACCAACGGCTTCCAGTACGAGATCGGCTTCGTCAGCCTGGGCCTTGGGCTGGCCGGCATCGTGGCGGCGAACTCGGGGCCGCAGGCCTGGTGGCCGATCGCCCTTGCGCAGGGGGTCTTCCTCGTCCTGGCCGCGGTCAACCATGTGGTCGAGATGAGACGTGCCCGGAACTTCTCTCCCGGCAACACCCTCATCCTCATCTATGACATCGGTCTGCCCGTCTCCTACGTCGCGCTGTGGTGGTCGCTCGCCTGAGCGCCAGCCAGGAGCCCGCAGCGGACTCGGTACGCTCCGGACCGTGGCCTCCCCGGACGACCTCCCACGCGATGCTCCGCGAGCCGCTCGGGACCCTCGCTGGCTGGCGCATGTGGCCATCTTCACGGGCATCATCGCCGTCCTCGGCCTTGTCCCTGCCCTGCCGATCCCGGGCATGCCCGTGCCGATCACGCTGCAGACACTCGGTGTCATGCTCGCGGGAGCGGTCCTCGGTGCGCGCAAGGGCGGCGCATCGGTCCTGCTCTTCCTGGCCCTCGTGGCGATCGGGCTGCCCCTGCTCGCCGGAGGGCGTGGGGGTCTGGGGGTGTTCGCCGGCCCGAGCGTGGGGTTCCTCATCGGCTGGCCGATCGCCGCGTTCGTCATCGGCTGGCTGACCGAGCGCCGCGGTGCCCCCTACAGCGTGCCGTGGGGGATCGCCTTCAACATCGTCGGTGGCATCGTGGTGGTGTACGCCTTCGGACTGGTGGGCATGATGGTGGTCGCCGATCTCACCTTGGGTGCAGCGATCGTCGCCACCGCCGTGTTCATCCCGGGTGATCTGGTCAAGGCGGTGCTCGCCGCGCTCATCGCCAAGGCCGTCCATCGCTCCTATCCGGGGCTGCTCCGCACTCGCCGGCCGGTGAACGACGCCGCTGATGTCGTCAGCTCCTGAGCCGCGGGATCTACTCGTCTCGGCCGACCCGGCGAGAGAGTTCTGGGCGGCGCATGAATCAGGCCAGCGCATCGCCCTGCGCACCTCGGGCACCACGGCAGCGCCGCGTGTCGTGGTGCGCACCACGGCGTCCTGGATCGACTCCTTCGAGGCTGTCACCCAGTTGACGCGCATGACCGACACCTCGATGGTCTGGATCCCTGGACCGCCCGCGGCCACGATGAACCTCTTCGCGCGGGTGCACGCCTCCTTCGCCGGCGCGACGCTGGCAGCCGAGGCTCAGCAGGCCACGCATGCTGTCCTCACGCCGCTGGGGCTGCGTCGGGCATTGGCGGACGATGGGTGGGGGGACGGCGTCACGACCGTGGTTGCGGGCGATGCCCTGCCGCCATCGCTGGTGACGCAGGCGCGGGAGCGCGGTGTGCTCCTTCACCACTACTACGGGGCGAGCGAGCTCTCCTTCGTCGCCTGGGGCTCCGGTGGGCAGGGGCTGATGCCGTTCCCGGGGGTGGAGTGCAGGGTCGATGAGGATGGAGTCATCTGGGCCCGATCGGGCTACCTGAGTGATGGGTATCTCGGTGGCCGATCCGGCCCCCTTCGTCGCCATGAGGATGGCTTCGCCACGGTCGGTGACCGGGGAAGTCTTGTCGACGGGGCCCTCGTGGTCCACGGCCGTGGGGAAGAGGGCATCACGACAGCGGGGGTGACTGTTGTCGTCGCTGATGTGGAGGCCGTGCTGCGACGGGTCGCACGGGGCGCGGTGCTCGTCGTCGGTCTGCCTGACCCTCGACTCGGGGAGGTGGTCACCGCGGTGGTGACCGAGCCCTCCGATCTGGAGCCCGTTCAGGTCGCGGCCTCGGCGCTCACCCCCGCGCAGCGTCCACGACGGTGGGAGGTGGTCCGCGAGATCC
>DMPC01000172.1:0-862 GCA_003456155.1 Actinomycetota bacterium
TCGGCCCCATGCAGTTCGAGGTCGTGACGCACCGGATGGAGAGCGAGTTCTCGACGCCCGTGACGCTCGACCACCTCGACTACACGATGGCGCGGCGCACCTCCAAGGACGACGCCCCGATCCTCGACCGCCGACCGGGCGTCGAGGTGCTGCAGCGCAGCGACGGTGCCCTGCTGGCCGTCTTCAAGGGCGCCTGGCATGTGCAGCGGACCCAGCAGGAGCATCCGGGCATCACCCTCGAGCCACTCGTAGCCGACCTGGGATAGCCGATGACCGATACCTCGCCCGTGCTGGACTTCGACAGCGCGACAACTCTGACTCCAGCGGAATCCTCGACCGGCGCTGCGGCCTTCGCCTGGGACGTCCCCGACGGCTGGCAGCAGGGTCGCGGGGCCTGGGGCGGTCTGCCCATCGGCGCCATGATCAGGGCGACCATGCTGACGGAGCCGGATCCGGCACGATCCGTTCGCACGCTGAGCGTGCAGCTCCTCACCCCCGCCCTGGCCGGCCCCCACACCGTGAATGTCGCCCCCGTACGCATCGGTTCTGGGATGTCGACCTGGGCGGTGTCCGTCACTGATGCGGAAGGGGGCACTGTCGGCGGGGGCTCGATCATCACGGCAGCGCCGCGACGCAGCTCGATCGAGCGCGACGAATCCTCCTGGAGCCCGATCCGGGCGCCCGAGGTGCCAGCGTCGGGGCAGGTTCCCCTCTCCCCCACGCCTCCTCCCTTCCCACCCTTCACGCGCCAGTTGGTGTACCGGGTGCACTCCGGGTTCCCGCTGCAGGGCGGATCCGCCGAGACCCTGGGATGGTCGTCCTACCGCGAGCCGACTCCCTGGACCGCTGCATCGCTCATCGC
>DMPC01000172.1:1124-8915 GCA_003456155.1 Actinomycetota bacterium
GCGAACCTCCTCATCGATCCGGCGTCGCTCACGCCCGGCGAGGCCCTGATCCATCACGGCATCCTCAGCTCGGTTCGGGAGGGCTTCACCAGCGAGCAGCGACGCCTGTGGACCAGTGACGGACGGCTTGCGGTGGACAACCTGCAGACGATCGTCGTCGGCTGACGCGACTTCCCGCGGCCATGCCGCTTGACAGCCGCAATTGCCTCAACAATTATTGAGTCAATGACCATTGATGTGTCGGGAGAGGACCGCGAGGGCCGAGCGCGGGTGTTCGCCGCCCTCGGGGATCCCACGCGCCTGGGCATCGTCGAGCTGCTCGCGGTGCAGGATCTCTCCCCCGACGCCCTGGCGGCCGCGCTTGAGATCCCCGGCAACCTGCTCGCGCACCATCTGAAGGTCCTCGATGCCGCCGGGCTCATCGTCCGGGTGCCCTCGCAGAAGGATCGCCGCCGCACCTACGTGCGCCTGGAGCGGGAGGCTCTCGAGGGCCTGATCCCCGCGGCACCCCGGTTCAGCGCCCCGCGCGTCCTATTCGTGTGCACCCACAACTCCGCACGATCAGTACTCGCCGAGGCACTCTGGCGCGAGGCCAGCGAGGTCCCGACCTCATCTGCGGGAACGCACCCGGCCGAGCAGGTCAACCCCAAGGCCCGCCGGGTTGCCGGCAGGGAGCATCTCACCCTCACGCAGACGGCACCGCGTTCCCTCACCGACGTCCTGCGGCCCGACGACCTCGTCGTGTCGGTCTGCGACGCCGTCAACGAGGAGCTCGGCGAACTCGACAACCTGCACCTGCACTGGTCCATCCCGGACCCTGCCGCCATCGGCAACGATGCGGCCTTCACCACCGCTGTGGCGGATCTCCGCGAGCGGGTCTCCCACCTGGCTCCACGCGTCTCACGTCGCCGTGGCTCCTCACCTCGAAAGGCACACCGATGAACTCCTCCTTCAACCGCGACGACATCGCCGAGCTCGACCAGATGACGCTGCGCTCGTCAGCCATGATGCTCCAGAAGGACTTCGCCGGAACCTTCGGCTACGAGACCATCGAGCTGTTCCTGCTCTCCTCCTATGAGGAGTTCGCCCCGCGACTCGCGAACCAGACCTACCTCGCGCTCTTCGCCGAGCGCTTCGCCCGCGAGCGCCTGCGGGCGCTGGCCCGCGTCGAGGGAAAGAGCGACGACGCCCGGCCCGTCGTCCTCTTCCTGTGCACGCACAACGCCGGTCGCTCCCAGATGGCCCTCGGCTTCTTCCGCGCGATGGCCGGCGATGCTGCCATCGGGTGGTCGGGCGGATCCGAGCCGGGCAGTGCCGTGAACCCCGCCGCCATCGAGGCCATGGCCGAGATCGGCATCGACATCTCCGGTGAGTTCCCGAAGCCGTGGACCGACGAGATCGTGCGGGCGGCTGACGTCGTGGTGACCATGGGCTGCGGGGATGCCTGCCCTGTCTTCCCCGGGAAGCGCTACGTCGACTGGCAGCTCACCGACCCGGCCGGCCTCGGAGTCGACGCCGTGCGCCCCATCCGCGACGAGGTGCGCGATCGGGTGCGCAACCTGCTCACCGAGCTCGCGGTCCCGATCGCGTAGGGCAGGCGCGCCCACGCGCGTGCATCCCCGTCTCACGGGAAGGACCGACCGGTCGAGGGCGCGAGTGAGTCACTCGCCAGCCGATATCGCGAGTGAGTCACTCGCCGAGCAACTGCCTCGCCGCAGTCGTCGGAGTGACCTCCCCTGCCCGCAACTGCTCCTCGAGCTGCTCGGACCTCACGCGGACGTCCGATCGAGCCCGGAAGTCACTGATGAGCCGGTCCTCGACGGTCGACCACATCCACGCGACCTGCTGACGGGCACGACGCTCGGCGAACAACCCCTGCCGACGCATCACTGCCTGATGCTGCTCGACCTGGGACCACACCTCATCGATCCCGACTCCCGTCACCGCGCTGCAGGTGAGGACCGGGGGAACCCACACCGCTCCCGCGGGATGCAGCAGGGAGAGCGCCTTCGCCAACTCGCGTGCGGCACCCTTCGCCTCGACCTCATGGGGGCCGTCGGCCTTGTTGACGGTCAGGACATCGGCAAGCTCGAGAACACCCTTCTTGATGCCCTGCAGCGCATCTCCCGTGCGTGCCAGCATCAGCACGAGGAAGCAGTCGGTCATGTTCGCGACCGCCGTCTCCGACTGCCCGACCCCGACCGTCTCCACGAGGACGACGTCGTAGCCGGCCGCCTCGACGATCACCATCGCCTCCCGCGTTGCCGCGGCGACTCCGCCGAGGGTTCCGGCGGTGGGTGAGGGTCGGATGAAGGCGTGCTCGTCGACGGCGAGCCGGGTCATGCGGGTCTTGTCACCCAGGATGCTGCCGCCGGTCAGCGTCGAGGACGGATCCACGGCCAGGACGGCGACGCGGTGGCCGTCCTGCGTCAGATGCGTACCGAGGGAATCGATGAAGGTCGACTTGCCAACCCCCGGAACACCGGTGATGCCCACCCGGATGCTGTTCCCCGCGTGCGGCAGCAGCCGCGCGAGCAACTCCTGCGCGAGGACCTGATGCTCGGGCAGCCGCGACTCCACGAGGGTGATCGCCCGGCCCATCGCGGTGCGATCGCCTGCGAGCACCCCGCGCTCGTAGGCGTCGAGGTCGATCGGCGCGGCCATCAGGTCAGCCCAGGCGGGCGTCGAGCTGGTCGATGAGGTCCATCGCCGCATCAGCGATGACCGTGCCGGGCGGGAAGATCGCCGACGCGCCCGCAGCCCGGAGCTCGTCGAAGTCCTGGGGAGGGATGACGCCACCCACGACGATCATGATGTCGTCGCGGCCGAGGGCTGCGAGTTCGTCGCGCAGGGCAGGCACGAGCGTCAGGTGACCGGCAGCCAGCGACGAAGCTCCAACGATGTGGACATCGGCCTCGACCGCCTGCAGGGCCACCTCACGCGGTGTCTGGAACAAGGGCCCGACATCGACGTCGAACCCGAGGTCGGCGAACGCCGTCGCGATCACCTTCTGACCACGATCGTGACCGTCCTGACCCATCTTGGCGACGATGATGCGCGGCCGGCGGCCGTGCCGGACCTCGAACTCGGCGGCACGGGCACGCACGAGCTCCACATTCGCGGAGTCGCCGGCCTCATTGCGGTACACGCCCTGGATCGTACGGATCGTGGCCGTGTGGCGTCCGAAGACGGCCTCCAGCGCGTCGCTCATCTCGCCGACGGTGGCCCCCGCGCGGGCGGCCTCGACGGCCAGCGCGAGGAAGTTCTGTTCCAGGCCCGGCCGGCGAGTGCCGTCGACGGAGGCGCGCGCCGCCTCGGTGAGGGCGTCCAGCGCAGCCCGGCACGCTGCCTCGTCGCGCTCCTCACGCAGTCGCTCGAGCTTGGCGAGCTGCTCCGTGCGCACCGCGGAGTTGTCGACCTTGAGGACGTCGATCTGCTCCTGCTCCTCCGGACGGAAGAGGTTCACGCCGATGACCGGCTGGCGCCCGGTGTCGATGCGCGCCTGCGTGCGGGCCGCGGCCTCCTCGATGCGCATCTTGGGGATGCCTGCCTCGATCGCAGCGGTCATCCCACCGGCCTGCTCCACCTCCTGGATGTGCGCCCATGCGCGCTCAGCGAGATCGGCGGTGAGTCGCTCGATGTAGTACGAGCCGCCCCAGGGGTCGATGACGCGCGTCGTGCCGGACTCCTGCTGAAGCAGCAGCTGCGTGTTGCGCGCGATCCGCGCACTGAAGTCCGTGGGCAGGGCGAGCGCCTCGTCGAGGGCATTCGTGTGCAGCGACTGCGTGTGGCCCTGAGTGGCGGCCATGGCCTCGACGCAGGTGCGCACCACGTTGTTGTAGACGTCCTGTGCGGTCAGCGACCAGCCTGAGGTCTGGCAGTGCGTGCGCAGCGACAGCGACTTGGAGTTCGACGGGCCGAACTGCTGGACGAGCTTGGCCCACAGCAAACGCGCCGCACGCATCTTCGCGACCTCCATCGCGAAGTTCATGCCGACCGCCCAGAAGAACGACAGACGCGGCGCGAAGGCATCCACGTCCAGACCCGCCGCCTGCCCCGCCCTGATGTACTCGACACCGTCGGCGAGCGTGTAGGCAAGCTCGAGATCGGCAGTCGCCCCCGCCTCCTGCATGTGATACCCGGAGATCGAGATCGAGTTGAACTTCGGCATCTCCACGGACGTGTACGCGAAGATGTCGGAGATGATCCGCATCGACGGCTCAGGCGGGTAGATGTAGGTGTTGCGGACCATGAACTCCTTGAGGATGTCGTTCTGGATGGTCCCGGTCAGCTGATCGTGCGCGACCCCCTGCTCCTCCGCCGCCACGATGAACAGGGCGAGGACGGGCAGAACGGCACCGTTCATCGTCATCGAGACGCTCATTCGGTCGAGCGGGATGCCCTCGAAGAGCTGGCGCATGTCGAGGATCGAGTCGATCGCGACACCGGCCATTCCGACATCGCCTGTCACGCGCGGGTGATCGGAGTCGTAGCCACGATGGGTCGCAAGGTCGAAGGCGACGGAGAGGCCCTTCTGCCCGGCCGCAAGGTTGCGCCGGTAGAACGCATTCGACTCCTCCGCGGTGGAGAAGCCCGCGTACTGGCGGATGGTCCAGGGCTGGTTGACGTACATCGTCGAGTAAGGCCCACGCAGGTATGGCGTGATGCCCGGGTAGGTCTGCAGGAAGTCGAGATCGGCAATGTCGCTGCCGTCGAAGGAGATCGGCACGTCGATGCCCTCAGGCGTCGTCCAGTCCAGCTCCGCCGGGGAATGCCCCGTCTGACTCAGGACGTCCGCGGCCCACGCATCACGATCCTGATCGGTCGGCAGGTCACCGAGCGGCACGGAGGCCAGGTCGGGGATGGACGGGTGCACCGTGCTCATCGGGACGCTCCCATCGAGTCGAGTGCGCGGGTCAGGACGTCGAGGACATCGGAACCGACGCCGACCTCCTCGTCGACTCCGGGCACGTCCACACCTCTGCCGGCGAGATAGATGCGCTCCGCACCGGCCGCACGCAGGAGGGCCGCGGCGTCGGCTCCGGTCTCGGCATAGACCGGATCGGACGAGCACAGGCAGGCGACGGTGGCGCCCGAGCCGGCGAACTCCTCCACCGGCCCTGCCACGGTGCGGATGCCTGCCGCCTCGAAGAGGTTCTTGGCATAGGTGGAGCGTGCCGTCGACTGCGCCACCGAGCCGAGCGTGGCGAGGAACACCACCGGCTGCTCACCCGATCGGCTGAGCGCATCCGCGCGTGCCCGCTGCTGCTCGAACCCGTCCGCGAGTCGGTGCAGGACGAACGGAGTGAAGCGAGCGCCCGGCTCCGGCTGCCCCGTCGGGATCACGCGAGGTGCCGGGGCCGGCTCGGTGATGTCGGGGAACTCGCTGAGCCCGGTGAGTGGCCGACGCCGCGTCGCGACCTGCGCCTCACGGGCCTCGCGAGCACGATCCGCAGCACTGCCGATGGCGCCGCTCTCCAGCGGCATGGTGATTCCCCCGGCCGCGTCGACCTCCTGCACGATCGCCCAGGCCCGCTCCGCGAGCTGCTCGGTCAGCGACTCGACGAACCACGATCCACCGGCCATGTCGACCACGCGGGTCAGGTGCGACTCCAACTGCAGGATGGTCTGCGTGTTGCGAGCAACGCGTCGTCCGAGCGCGCTTCCGCCGACCTGCAGCAGTTCGTCATGCGGAAGGACAGTCACGGCATCGGCACCTCCGACACCCGCGGCAAAGCACGCCACGGTCGAGCGAAGGGTGTTGACCCAGGTGTCGTAGCGGGTGAGCATCGCCCGGGAGGTCTCGGCGTGCAGGACCATCGCTCGCTGGTGCTCGGGCAGCCCCGCCACCTCGAGGACTCGAGCCCACAGGCGTCGCGCCGCGCGCATCTTGGCGATGGTGAGGAACTGATCGTCGGTCGCGGCAAGACGGAACTCGATCGCGGCCACGGCGACGTCGAGCGGGACCTCCCTGCTCACGAGTTCGCGGACGAGCCAGGCAGCCGACGCGATGGACCAGCCCAGCTCCTGCGCCTCGGTCGCACCTGCCTCATGCCACAGGGCCCCGTCGATGACGAGGACACGCGCCCGCGGTGCCCGCTCGCGCGCATCAAGGACGAGGGACGCGACGGCATCGAGTGCGACCGCGAGGTCGAAGGCCCCACCGGCCCGCGCCCAGGCCGCGAGCGGGTCCACGCCCAGCGTGCCGTGCCTGGCGTCCGTCGGGCAGGACGCCGCATCCCAGCGATCCAGCAGCGCCCGGCCGCACTCCACCTGGTCGCTGACGCGGGACAGGGCCAGACTCACCGGTGCCAGCTCGAGAAGCACGCCGTCGAGGGCGCGGTCGAGCAGCACCCCCGGGTCGCTGACCGGCTGCGCCATCGTGACGAGAACCCCGGTCGCGCCGGACTCCAGCTCCGTGACAGCGGATGACCCCTCGACGTCCGGCCACACGCGCTGGCGGATCTCCCAGGGCACCGGGGCGGCGTGCGTCGAACGCACGAAGGGAGCCTGGCCCGGGGATGGTGCAGGCGCCGGTGCGTCGGCCGCGGTGTAGAGGGGCTGGATCTCGATGCCGTCGTCCGTGCGGGACACCAGGCGCTTTGCGAACGCTCGCTGAAGGTCCTCGTCCGAGGCGTCGGTGACGCCCCGAAGCAGGACGCGACCCACCTCCGCCAGCCACTGCTCGCGCGTGGCTGCGGGGAAGTCACCGGCCAGGGTCAGCGATTCGGTCACGCGAATCCTTCGTTCGAGGCGAGATTCCGTGGACATCCTAGGAGATGGCCGGATCGGCCCTCTCGACCAGCGTGAGGAGTCGCTCAGCGCTCCCCTCCCCTGTGCGCAGGGTGGATGCGCCCTCACCGACGCCATACTGGGCGGGTGGCCGACCGCATGCCCTCGGGCGCGAGCATCTCCCCGCGGCCCGACTCTCCTGCCGATCGCACAGCGGTCGTCCTCGCCGGGGGGACCGGACGTCGCCTCGGTGGCGTAGACAAGGCCACCCTCTCCCTGGGTGGCACCACCGTGCTGGGCTCACTTCTCGACGGACTCGACGCGGACATGCCCGTCGTGGTGGCCGGCGATGAGCAGCCGACCTCTCGGCCCGTGACCTTCTGCCGAGAGAACCCTCCCGGCGGCGGCCCGGCAGCCGGCCTCGGCGCTGCACTGCCGTTCGTCCAGACCCCTCTGACGGGAGTGGTGGCGGTCGACATGCCCTGGGCCGCTCCGGTGCTCCGATCCGCACTGGACCTGCTCGAGCACCACGTCGAGGTCGACGCCGTCGTCCCGGTCGATACGAGCGGACATCACCAGTACCTGTGCACGGCATGGCGCACGGAGTCCCTGCGTCGCATCGTCAACGAGCTGGGCGACCTGCATGGCAGGGCCATGAGAGAGATCGTGAGCTCGGCCAACATCGTCGAACTTGCCCTCCCTGACGGAGACGCCCGCCTGCACGACATCGACACCCCGGAGGATCTGCGTCGCGCACGCGAGGACATCGCCCGCACGTAGGCTCACCGGGTCGGTGGTGCGTCCGTCGAGCGGTGCTGCCACCGAGGGTCGGCCGCGGCCCGACGTCCTTGGGAACTCCACCTAGGCTGCTACTCGTGCGCCGTCTCCTGCTCCCCATCGTCCTGACCGGCGCTGTCACCCTGGGCGCCTGCTCATCCACGCCGGATCCGACCGTCTCGCCGTCACCGTCCGTCGAGGCCACGAGCGCTTCCCCGTCTGCATCGCCCTCGCCGACGACCTCACCGACCGCGTCGCCGTCGAGCCCTGCCATCGCGATTC
>DMPC01000180.1:0-2015 GCA_003456155.1 Actinomycetota bacterium
GCGGCGCGCAGGGTGACGAGGTCATCGGCCAGGAGCCGCAGGCGGGCATCGCGCACCTCCGACTGGATCACGACGGCGCGGCGAGCCACCTCAGCCTGGCGGCCGAGCGGCTTGAGCTGGCGTCGGAGTTCGGCCGTGAGGTCCTGCAGGCGGGTGAGGTTCGCCTCCATGGCATCGAGCTTGCGCAGCGCCTTCTCCTTGCGCTTGCGATGCTTCAGGACGCCGGCAGCCTCCTCGATGATGTGACGGCGGTCCTCGGGGGTGGCCTCCAGGATGGACGTGAGCCGGTTCTGGCCGACGATGACGTGCATCTCCCGGCCGATGCCCGAGTCACTCAGCAGCTCCTGGACGTCCAGGAGGCGGCACGGCTCGCCGTTGATGGAGTACTCCGAGCCGCCGTTGCGGAACAGCGTCCGGGAGATCGTCACCTCGGTGTAGTCGATGGGCAGGGCACCGTCGGTGTTGTCGATCGTGAGCGCCACCTCGGCCCGGCCGAGAGGCGCACGGCCGGACGTGCCGGAGAAGATGACGTCCTCCATCTTCCCGCCGCGCAGGGACTTGGCACCCTGCTCGCCCATGACCCACGACAGCGCGTCGACGACGTTCGACTTGCCCGAGCCGTTCGGACCGACGACGCAGGTCACCCCCGGCTCGAAGTTCAGCGTGGTCGCAGAGGCGAAGGACTTGAAGCCCTTGAGGGTCAGGTTCTTCAGGTGCACGGCCGGACTCTACCTTCGCGCGGACCCCCGCCCGCGGTGGCCACACGGTGGCGACGGGACGGAGTTGGCTGACAGGACGGGCAGGAGAAGCTCGAACGATTCATGAAGGCCTCGCGCCGGATCGGCGAGCCGCATCGGGCGCACGGCTCACCTTCCCTGCCGTAGGCGTTGAGGGACCGGGAGAAGTAGCCGGACTGCCCGTTGACGTTGACGTAGAGCGCGTCAAAACTCGTCCCTCCCTGCTCGAGCGCCTCGTGCATCACTTCCGTCACGTGGGTAAGCACGTCGTCCACGCTGCGACGCGACAGCTTCTGCGTCAGACGCCTGCCGTGCAGCCGAGCGCGCCAGAGCGCCTCGTCGGCATAGATGTTGCCGATCCCCGACACCAGCCCCTGATCGAGCAGGGCGCGCTTGATCTCCGTCCGGCGATCCCGCAGGGTCCGGATCGTCCGGTCCCGGCCGAAGAGCGGGTCGAGCGGATCACGGGCGATATGGCGCACGGAGGCAGGAACACGACCCCCGGCGTCATCGTCCACCAGGGCATCGACGTGAAGCCCCCCGAAGGTGCGCTGATCCACGAAGCGCATCTGCCGACCGCCGTCCTCGAACCGGACGCGCACCCGCAGGTGGGTCTCGTCATCATCCTCCGGAGTCTGCAGCAGCACCTGGCCGCTCATGCCCAGATGGATCACCAGCGCCTCGTCGCCCATGGGCAGCCACAGGTACTTGCCACGACGGGACGCACAGCGCACCGTTCGCCCGGCCAGACGCTGGGCAAGGTCGGCTGGGCCGGCCTCGTGGCGCCGCACCGCGCGGGGATGCTGCACCTGGACATCCGCGATCGTCCGACCCGCCACCCATCTCTGCAGCCCCGCCCGCACGACCTCGACCTCGGGCAGCTCAGGCATCGATACCGCTGATCCGGTGGTACGCGCGCTCTGCGGCCTGCTGCTCCGCCGCCTTCTTGGAGCGCCCCGATCCCTCCCCCACGATGACGTCATCGATGAGCACGGCGGCGGTGAACTCCCGCGCATGGTCAGGGCCCTCATGAGACACCCGGTACTCCGGCGAGCCCAGGTCCGCTGAAGCGGCAGCCTCCTGCAGCGACGTCTTCCAGTCCAGTCCCGCCCCGAGCGCCGCACCGCGCCGGACGACCGGATCCACCAGTCGGTGCACGACGTCCCGGGCGCGCTCGAGACCGAGGTCGAGGAAGACGGCTCCCAGCACAGCCTCCAGGGTGTCGGCGAGGATCGAGACCTTGTCGCGTCCCCCTGTCGTCTCCTCGCCGCGCCCCAG
>DMPC01000180.1:2214-2714 GCA_003456155.1 Actinomycetota bacterium
GCCCCAGATCCAGCGTTCGCGCGATCTCGGCCAGTGCCTGGGCATTCACCACGGCTGCGCGGAGCTTGGCAAGCTGCCCCTCCGTCCAGTCCGGGTAGTCCCGATACAGGGACTCCGTGACGACGATGCCCAGCACACTGTCGCCCAGGAACTCCAGGCGCTCATTGGTCGGCAGCCCCCCGTTCTCATACGCGAACGAGCGATGCGTCAGTGCCAGCCTGAGCAGCTCGGGGTCGATCTCCACTCCGAGAGCGACCTGAAGGTCCTTGGCGTCCTGATTCATCTGGCGTCCTGATTCATCCGGCCACCTGCCACCGCGAGACGACCGCATCCACGAGCCCGCCGAGGGTGAGGGGGGCCGATCCCGTCACCGCAGCAAAGTCGGCATCGACGAGGACGCAGTCTGCGCCTCGCACCTGCGCCTGCCACTGCACCGCATCCGCCAGCGCGATCGCATCGCCGGGGGTCAGTCCCAGCCCGGGCCCGGCCCCGAAGAGCGG
>DMPC01000180.1:3002-5153 GCA_003456155.1 Actinomycetota bacterium
CTCCGGTGCGTCATCGCACCTCCGTGGAAAACGCACGAGCCGTTCGACTCACCAGCCCCATGTCGCACACGCGAGCGGCCAGCCGCACGCACGCGCAGATCTCCTCGGCCGTCCCTGCTCCGTGCCCCACCACGGTCACTCCGCTCACACCGAGCAGCATCCCACCCGCGAAGTCCGACGTCGCCGTCTGCGTCACCACCCGCCAGGCAGGCTCCGGATCCCCATAGGCCGAGCCCATCCGGGTGGCCGCCCACTGGACGGCACCCTCCAACCCCTTCAGCAGGACGTTCCCGGTGAATCCGTCCGCCACCACGACCGACGCCGCCATCCCCAGACCGAGGTCATGGCCCTCGACCGGCCCGACATAGCGGATGCCCGCCGGGGGCAGCACCTCCCGGAACAGCTCATGGGCCGAGCGGCGCAGGCGATCCCCCTTGCCCTCCTCGCTGCCGATCGTCAGCAGGCCGACCCCGGGGTCGGCGATACCCAGGACCTGCGCATAGGTGTGCCCGGCAACGGCGAACTGACGCAGCAGGTCGGGGGTCGCATCCGGGGCCGCCCCCGCATCGAGCAGGACCACCGGACCGGCCAATGAGGGCACCACGACCGAGAGGGCGGGCCGTGCCATCCCCGGGATCCGACCGAGCTCGAGCACCGCCGCGGCCACCGCCGCTCCCGTGTGACCGACCGAGACCCAGGCCTGGGCCCGTCCACGAGCGACCAGCCGAGCAGCCACGGAGACGGACACCTCAGGGTTCTGGCGCAGGACGGTGAGCGGGTCCTCGTCCATACCGACGGCCCCGGTTGCGGGCTCGACGACGAATCCACGGGGATCGATGCCCCGCTCGCGGAGCAGTTCCACGGCATGATCGACCGGCCCCACCAGCAGCAGATCAGGTGCCTCGGGGTCGTCCTGAAGGAGGGCAACGGCGTCAGCGACGACATCCGGCGCCCGGTCGCCGCCCAGCAGGTCGAGGGCGACTGTCGGCAAGGTCTAGACGTCCAGAACGCGGCGCTTGGCGTAGGTGCCGCACGTCGGGCATGCCGTGTGGGCGATGTGCTTGTCCTTGCACCGAGCGCAGATCACCAGCGTCGGGGTGGCCGCCTTCCACTGCGAACGACGATGACGGGTGTTGGAGCGGGACATCTTCCGCTTGGGAACGGCCACGGCACTTCCTTCTGGTCAGGCACCTCAGGCGAGGCGTCAGGCGTGATGGTCGCCCGGCTCGAGGAGGTCCGCCAAGGCGGCCCAACGCGGGTCGGACTTCTGGTGCTCGTGCTGCGGATCCTCCTGCAGCCGGAACCCGCAGTCGGGGCACAGGCCGAGGCACTCCTCGCTGCACAGCGGCGCCAGTGGCAGATCGATCACCACCGCATCCCGCAGCACCGGGAGCAGGTCGACCAGGTCGTCCTGCACCTCCGGCAGTGGATCCTCGGACTCGTCCACCTCCTCCAGCACGACGCCTCGGGCGTCGGTGCTGGGATAGCGGAACAGCTCGGTGAGGTCCACCTCCTCGTGCCACTGCACGGGATCCAGGCAACGCGAGCATTCCGCGCTCACCTCGAGATCAGCCGTGCCGGACACGAGGATGCCCTCGAGAACGGATTCCAATCGCAGGTCAAGCTCGATCGGCGATCCCTCAGGCACCCGAGCCATCGCGACGCCGAGGCCCGCGGGAGCCGGGAGGGTGCGACTGACCTCGACCATCGACCCCGGCCTGCGCTGCAGGTTCCGCGCGTCGATGACGAGCGGATCAGACGGGTCGAGGCTGGTCACCGGTGCTCACCACTCTCGCCATGACGGACCTTGGCCTCGCGAGAGGCCCGGTGAAGGCTACCCTGCTGCCGCCGGATCCGTCTAAACGGTCCCCCGGACGGGCGGCGCAGCCCCTAGCGGCGACGGTCGTCGCCCGCGTCCTCGGCTTCCCACGACTCCGCGTCGTAGACCTCGTCGGACCCTCGAGGATCGGCCACGGGCGCGAGCTCCTGGTACATCTGGCTGCGCAGGCGGTCGCGTCCACGGTCGACGGTCTGCAGCGTCTTCTGGAGCGTGATCTCGAAGGTGGCCAGCTTGGCATCGATGTAGTCGTCGGTCTCCTTGCGCATGCGGGCCGTCTCATGCGCGGTGACGTCCCGCAGGGCCTGCGCCTC
>DMPC01000180.1:5393-14169 GCA_003456155.1 Actinomycetota bacterium
GCCCGCTCGAGGATGCGGTCTGCCTCGCGGCGCCCGTCCTGGACCACGGCCTCACGATCGGCGAGCAGCTCGTCAGCGCGCTGGACCGACTCAGGCAGCAACTGCCGGATCTCCTCGATCAGATCGAGCACCTGCGACCGGTTGACGATGCACGAGGCCGACAGCGGCATCGCCTTGGCGTCCTCGATGAGGACCGCGAGTTCATCAAGGCGTTCCTGAACGTCCACGAGGGCTCCTTGGCAGGTTTCGGCAGAGAGGGGCTAGGCCATTGTGTCCGAGAGTCGGCCCCGCAGCCGCGTCAACACGGCGTCCGGCACGAGTCCGCTGACATCTCCCCCGAACTTGGCCACCTCCTTGACCAGCGAGGAGGACAGGAAACTGTAGAGGGGGTTCGTCGTGATGAACACGGTCTCGACTCCCGCCAGGCGGTAGTTCATCTGCGCCATCTGGAGCTCGTAGTCGAAGTCGCTGACGGCGCGAAGGCCCTTGACGATCACGGTGATCCCGCGCTCAGCGCAGTAGTCGACGAGCAGCCCGTGAAAGGACTCGACCCGGATGTTCCCATAGGGCTCGACGACCTCGCGGAGCATCTCGATCCGCTCGTCGATCGTGAACAGGCCAGCCTTGGAATGGTTCACCAGCACCCCGACGACGACCTCGTCAGCCATGGCCGCCGCCCGCACGAATACGTCCAGGTGGCCGTTGGTGACCGGATCGAACGAGCCGGGGCACACCGCCACATGCATCAGTCGGCCTCCTCGCCTGGGGAAACTGCTCGACCGTACCAAAGACAGGTGTCGCCGAAGCGCCGTTGCCGTTCCGAGCGCCAGGAGGCCGGGAGTGGGCTGGTTTCCTCTCGCGACGGCCGCTCCACGACCACTCGTGCGCCCCGGGAGATCCATCCCGCGTCGAACAGCGCCTGCAGCTGCCCGGCGATGTCTGCCGCGTCTCGCTCGTAGGGGGGGTCGGCGAAGACGAGGTTCGCTGCTGCCGACGGAGGATTCACCCCGGAAAGGGACTCCACGCGCCGCTGGAGCACGTCGGCACCGGGCAGCCCCAATCCAGCGCAGTTCGCGAGCAGGACGCGAGCAGCGGCCCGGTCCGACTCCACGAACGCGGCCGAACGGGCCCCCCTGCTCAGTGCCTCCAGCCCGAGTGCCCCGCTGCCGGCATACAGGTCGAGCACGATGATCCCGCTCCAGGGCGTCGCCTCCGCGAGCAGCTCGGCGTCCAGACTCGAGAAGAGCGACTCGCGGACCCGGTCCGATGTGGGGCGGGTTCCTCGGGCCGGTACAGCGAGCCTGCGGCCTCGGGCACGGCCGGCGATGATCCGGGTCATGCGCCGCCTCAGTCCTTCTCGAGGTAGTCAGCCTGGTCCTGACGGACGAGGGCATCCACCGCCTGCGCCAGGCCGGGAAGAGTCGCCAGCGTCGGATCGGCGTCGACGACCTGCTGCGCTGCCTCCCGGGCATCGACGATGACCTCCTGATGGCGGGCCACCTCAAGCAGGCGCAGGGTCCTGCGGTGACCGGACTGCGACGTGCCCAGCACATCGCCTTCCCGACGCAGATCCAGATCGAGTTCGGAGAGCACGAATCCATCCGTCGTCGAGGCCACCGCATCGAGCCGGGCTCGCGCCGGGCTGCCCGCCTCGGCGTCGGTGATCAGCAGGCACAGTCCGGGAAGGGTGCCGCGCCCGACACGGCCGCGCAGTTGATGAAGCTGCGAGATGCCGAAGCGATCGGCGTCCACGATGACCATCATGGTGGCCTGAGGGACATCGACGCCCACCTCGACGACGGTGGTGGCCACAAGGACATCCAGCGCATCGCCTGCCTGCGGGTCGGCAAACCGACGCATGGTGTCCTCCTTCTCCTCGGCGGGCATCCGTCCATGCAGAACCCCGAGACGCACGTCCGAGAGGGGGCCCTCCTGCAGCTGGGCCGCGAGCTCCAGGACCCCAGCAGCCTTGCGGCCCTCCTCCTCAGGTCCGGCTTCGCCAGGATCCTCTCCGCCCGTTGCGTCCACGGTGTCGCCGATGCGCGGGCACACCACGAACACCCGATGACCCTGGGCGACCTCCTCGCGCACGCGCTGCCAGGCCCGCGCCAGGTGCCCGGGCTGCTCGGGCGCGACGATCACATGCGTGGCGACCGGTGAGCGACCGGCCGGGACCTCGGCGAGTGTCGACACATCGACGTCACCGAACGTGGTCATCGCCACGGTTCGCGGAATCGGGGTAGCCGTCATGACCAGAACGTGTGGTCTCGTGCCTTCCCGGGACTTGGCTGCGAGGGCCGCGCGCTGCTCCACTCCGAAACGATGCTGCTCGTCCACCACGACGAGCGCGAGGTCGTGGAAGTCCACATGCTCCTGAAGGAGTGCGTGAGTGCCGACGACGATGCCTGCATCGCCCGTCACGACATCGAGCAACTGGCTTCGACGTTCGGAAGTCCGCTGCGAGCCCGTGAGCAGGGCCACCCTTGTCCCCACGTCGGATCCGCCCAGCAGTCCCCGTTCTGCCAGGGGACCGAGCAGGGCCGTGATCGACCGATGGTGCTGGGCCGCCAATACCTCCGTCGGGGCAAGGAGCGCCGCCTGCCCTCCTGCATCGACGACACGGAGCATGGCGCGCACCGCGACCACTGTCTTGCCGCTGCCGACATCTCCCTGGAGGAGCCGGTGCATCGGATGCTCTGCGGCCATGTCATCGGCGATCTGCTCCGACACCATGAGCTGCCCCGGAGTCAGGGCGAAGGGCAGCCGAGCATCGAAGGCCTCCACGAGGGAGCTGGACTCCGGCACCCGGCGAGTGGCGGACAGCGCGCGGGTGGCGGCGCGGCGCTGAGCAAGCAGCACCTGCAGGACGAACGCCTCCTCGAACCGAAGTCGTGCGACAGCCGCATCGACGACCTCGCGCGTGGTGGGCCGGTGGATCCCCCAGAGCGCATCGCCGAGCGGCATCAGCCCACGTGCGACGCGAACCTCCTCGGGCACCGGATCGACCACGCCGTCGATGAGCGGCAGCACCACGTCGACCGCGGCGTTCACCTGCCACGAGGTGACTCCGCGCGCCGCCCCGTAGATGGGGATCAGCTTCCCGGCGAAATCCAGCACGGCGAGCTCATCGGCCTCCACACCATCGGCGAAGAGACTGAACTCCGGGTGCGCGAGCTGCAGGGCGCCCCGATAGCGCCCGACCTGGCCGGCGAAGAGCCCTGTCCGTCCCGGACGGAGTTCTCGCTCTCGCCACTTCTGGTTGAAGAACGTCAGGGTCATCGACTCGCGTCCATCGCTGATGACCGCCTCGAGGATGCTCCCCCTCCTCTGGCGCATCGGTCGCGTCGTGACCGACTGCACCTGCGCCACCACGGTGACCTGCTCCCCCTCGGCCAGAGCACCGAGGTCGGTGACCTCTCCTCGCTCGGCGTAACGGCGCGGGTAGTGCCGCAACAAGTCGCCGACCGTCTCCAGCCCGAGTCCCTTGCGGAAGGCGTCGGCCGTCTTGCCTCCCAGCACCCGCGGCAGTGGCGTGGCGAGCACGTCGTTGTCCCGAGAGGTCACTCGACCCCCACGATCACCGGCCACAGAGGCTGCTCCCCGTCGATGACGAAGACGTCGACGAGGGGGAAGGTGCGCGAGACCCATGCGGAGAGCGCCTCGCGATCCTCGGCCGAGAAGTCCATGCCGAACACGATCGTGACGAGATCACCGCCGATGGCGAGCATGCCCGACAGGATCTCCCGCACTCCTTCGACGAGGTCAGCGCGCACCACCACGATGTCGCCGTCGACCAGGCCGAGCACGTCGCCCTCCTCGCACGGACCTGCGGTCGTGAGCGCAGCCCTGCTCGCGATGGTCACGGCTCCATACCGGGTGGCCCCCGCCGCCCGGGTCATCGCCACGACATCGTCGTCGAACGTGGCCGCCGGATCGTGCATCGCCACAGCGGCCAGCGTCTGAACAACGGCGCGCGTGGGGATCACCGCCACCCGCATTCCCTGCGCGCGGGCCTGGTCCGCGGCGATCTCCGCCACCCCCGTGGTGTCCTTGTCGCTCGGCAGCAGGATCACCTCCCGGGCGTGCGCCTGCTCCGCCGCACGCAGGAGCTCCGCCGTGGACGGACGCACCCGAGCCTGCGCCGGCACGACCAGTGCATCAGCTCCCTTGAGGACCTCGGTGACCCCGCGGCCGTGCGACACCGCGATCAGTCTCCGTGCCCCCAGAGCGCTCGGCTCACCGTGAGCCCGAGCCTCGGCGCCGAGGTAGGTGATCCGGATCTGATGGGGCGACCCCGCGACAAGCCCCGCCTCGACAGCCGCTCCGGCGTCGTCAACGTGCACGTGGACGTTCCACAGGCCTTCTCCGCCGACGATGACCAGGCTGTCACCCAGGCCATCGAGGGTCTGACGCAGATCCGAGATGGCGTGATCCTCCGCGTCGAGGAGGTACATCACCTCATAGGCAGGTCCGGCATAGCGAACTGCCGTCCGCTCCGCATCGGGCACGATCGACCCGGACGAGATGTCAGCTCCTCCCTGCCCGGACATCGACAACGGGTGGGGCACCCCCGAGATCGCCTCCTGGAGGGCGCCCAGCACGACCACGAGGCCCTGGCCTCCCGCGTCGACCACACCCGCCAGACGGAGCGCCTCGAGCATCGATGGGGTACGCGCCAGCGCATCCTCCGCTCCGCGTACCGCTGCACCGATCACGATGGCCGCGTCGGCCGCTGCATCCGCTGCCGAGACACCCGCTGCGTCAGCCGCCTCCCGCATGACGGTGAGGATCGTGCCTTCCACCGGATGCGCCACGGCCTCATAGGCCAGGTCGGCGCCGCGCTGGAGGAGCGCGTGGATGGCGGGTCCATCGAGAGGGACGTCACCGGCGTCAGCGAGCACCTCCCCGATGCCCCGCAGGATCTGGGAGAGGATCACCCCGGAGTTGCCGCGAGCGCCGAGAAGGGCTCCCGTCCCGAGGGCCCGAGCGGCTTCAGCGACCCCCGGCTGGCCCTCCTCGCAGCAGGCGTCGACCGAGGATGCGGCCGACTCTACGGTGAAGAACAGGTTCGTGCCGGTATCGCCATCGGGGACGGGGAAGACGTTCAACGCATCGATGTGCGACCGCGCCGCAGCCAGTCCCGCCAGCGCATGATGAGCCCAGACTCTGACGAGATCAGCGGAGAGGACAGGGCTCATGGCGAACTCGCCGCCCAGCTCGTCGACCGCCGGCGCAGGGGCTCCACGGACCCCGACGCTACCCTCAATTTGGGCCCACGCAGCCCGCTCGGCTAGTCTTTCCCCTCGCGGCATCCGCTGCCGCCCCACTACCCGTCCTCCGGGCGGATCTCGACGGCCGTCCTCGGACGGAAGAATGAAGGAGTGCACCGTGGCTGCCAACTGCGATGTCTGCGGCAAGGGACCCGGTTTCGGGAACAGCATCTCGCACTCCCATCGCCGCACGAAGCGCCGCTGGAACCCGAACATCCAGACGGTCCGGACGGTGCAGAACGGCACTCCCAAGCGCGTGAACGCCTGCACGTCCTGCATCAAGTCCGGCAAGATCACCCGCGCCTGACCTCGACGCAGCCGCCCGCTCCGCGAGGCTCATCGGCGGGTCACCCGCTGAAGTGTCGGAATCCCCCTGACGACTGCTGGGCTATGCCATCGACCGTGATCTCCGGTCCGCCCGCTCGCACCCTCCCGATCACCCGGAACGGCTCGGGGATCGCCGCAACCGCCGGGAACGTCGCCAGCAGAGCGTGATCCTCTCCTCCCGTCAGCATCCACTCCCGTGGATCCACGTGGTAGGCCGATGCGGCGGCAGACATGGGCTCCGGCACCTCCCAGCCCGTGGTGTCGATGTCGAGCGCCACACCGGACGCCTCCGCGATATGCCAGGCATCGGCGACGAGCCCGTCGCTCACGTCGATCATCGCGGTCGCACCTGCCTGGGCCGCCAGGGGGCCGGCCGCATAGGGGGGCTCGGGAAACCGATGGGCGTCCACGAGCGCCTTGGGTGACCGGAAGCCTCGTGAGAGCAGAGCCAGGCCCGCGGCTGCCCAGCCGAGTCGCCCGGCCACCGCCAGGACATCCCCGGGCTGGGCGCCGGACCGCAGCACGGCCGCCCCCACCAGCGATCCCAGCGCCGTCACGCTGAGCATCACCACGGGCGCCTCGACGACATCCCCGCCAACGAGCGAAGCGCCCACCGCGGATGCCTCCTCCCGGAGTCCGGCCGTGCACTCGACGGCCCACGCCGTTGGCAGGTCTGCCGGGGCTCCGAAGCCCACAACCAGAGATGTGGCCTGCCCGCCCATCGCCGCGATGTCGGCGAGGGAGGCGGCCGCGGCCTTCCGGCCGACATCGATCGCCGTCGACCAGTCTCGACGGAAGTGCCGCCCCTCGACCAGCACGTCGCAGGTGACCGCGATGGGGCTCCCGGAGGTCTCGAGGATGGCGGTGTCATCGCCAGGCCCCACGAGGACGCGCGGATCGGCGGCCAGCCCGTCCGTGATGCGCGAGATCAGTGCGAATTCACCCGTGTCGCGGAGGGTCACTTCGTCAGCCATGCCGCCAGTCTGTCAGCGCAGATCCGTGCCCTTGCGCAGGGCGTCCTGTACGAGCCGGTCGACCAGTGCCGCGTAGTCGAGTCCGGAGGATGTCCACATGCGCGGGAAGAGCGAGATGCTCGTGAAGCCGGGCATCGTGTTCACCTCGTTCAGCACCACCTCGCCTTCCGGTCCCACGAAGAAGTCCACCCGCGCAAGTCCCTCGCACGCCAGCGCCTCGAAGGCCGCCAGAGCCACCTGCTGGACCTGCTGCTCGATGGCCGCCGGAAGATCCGCCGGAACGAGGAGGTCGGCGGAGTCATCGAGGTACTTGGCCTCGAAATCGTAGAAGTCATGCCCCTCACGGACGACGATCTCTGCGCATCGACTCGCGCGCGGGTGCCCGTGGTCATCGACCAGCACCGCGCATTCGATCTCGCGCGCCTGCTCCACCGATGCCTCGATGATGATCCTTGGATCGTGCTCGCGGGCCTGGTCGATGGCCGGGATCAGCTCATCCTCCCGGGAGACCTTCGAGATGCCGAGGGACGAACCCGCACGGGCCGGCTTGACGAACACCGGCAGCCCCAGCGCCGCCACCTCCCCGAGGACGGCTGCGCGATCGGCCATCCACCGACGATCGGAGATGGCGACGTACCTGCCGACCTCGAGCCCTGCCGAAGCAAGCAGCGTCTTCATGAAGCCCTTGTCCATCGCGACAGCGGAGGACAGCACACCGGATCCCACGAACGGGACCTGCAGCGTCTCCATCACGCCCTGGATCGAGCCGTCCTCCCCCCACGGTCCATGAAGGACGGGAAAGGCGACGTCGACGTCCAGCGCCACCTCGATCGAGACAACGTCCGCCTCGGAGGAGACCTCGGGCAGCTGATCCTCCTGCGACAGCACATCCAGCCCCCCGGTGGAGGATCGGACCCAGACCCCGTCGCGCCGGATTCCGATGACCTGGATGTCGTAGCGCTGCGGATCAAGCGCCTGCACGATCGATCGCCCGCTGATGCAGGAGATCGAGTGCTCACTGCTCCTACCGCCCATGAGCACGGCGACCCGGGTGCGCTCCACGGGAGGACGCTATCGCCATCTCGTCCCGTTCCCGCGCGGCACCGCTACGCTGCGGCCCGTGCAACCGAGCCCGTGGTCGCCCGAGACCATCACCGTGACCGCGGGCCGCCCCGCGGCCTCCCCTGATGCTCCCCTCAACACCCCGATCGTCCCCGCCTCGACCTTCCATGCGGGGGGCCAATGGGAGTACGCGCGCGAAGGCGCACCCACGACCGCGGCACTCGAGACGGCTCTCGGCGCGCTGGAGTCCGGCACCGCTGTCGCGTTCAGCTCGGGCATGGCGGCAGCGAATGCCGTCATGGACATCGTTCCGCCCGGTGGGCTGGTCGTGGCTCCCAGTGCCGCCTACACCGGAGTTGCGGTTCGGTTGCGCGAGCTCGCCCGCATGGAGCGGATTCGGCTGTCGATCGTCGACGTCGAGGACACCGACGCGGTCGTCTCCGCATGCCAGGGCGCATCCGTCCTGTGGCTGGAGTCCCCCACCAACCCGCTGATGCAGGTCGCCGACCTGCCGGCCTGCATCGAGGCCGGTCATGCTGCGGGCGCACGCGTCCTCGTCGACAACACCTTCGCCACTCCGCTGATCCAGCGGCCGCTCGAGCTCGGGGCGGACCTCGTCCTCCACAGCGTGACGAAGGCACTGAGCGGCCACTCGGACGTCCTGATGGGTGCCGTCGTCACCGCCGATCCGGAGCTGGCGGAGCAGATCCGCATCCGCAGGGTCCTTCTCGGCGCTGCCCCCAGTGCCTTCGACTGCTATCTCGCACTCCGCGGCATGCGCACTCTCGCACTGCGCGTGGAGCGTGCTCAGGAGAACGCGCGCGTCATCACCGCCCGCCTGACCACGCATCCCGCAGTCTCACGCGTGCGGTACCCGGGGTGGGGAACCATCGCGGCCATCGAGATGGCGGGCGGCACAGAGGCCGCCGACCGACTGTGCGCCTCAGTGCGACTGTGGGTGCATGCGACGAGCCTGGGCGGAGTCGAGTCGCTCCTGGAGCGTCGCCGCCGCTGGCCGCTGGAGAGCGACACGGTGCCTGACGACCTCATCAGACTCTCGTTCGGCATCGAGTCAGCAGAGGACCTGTGGTCGGATCTGACGGCAGCGCTCGTCGCGGTGCAGACGGGCTGACGGGCTGACGG
>DMPC01000180.1:14374-14786 GCA_003456155.1 Actinomycetota bacterium
CTGACGGCTTCCGGGACTACTGGCCCAGCGGAGACTCCGCCTTGGTGTCCCGGGACATGAACGACGACGCCATCAGTCGTGGCGAGCGGCCGTGGTACAGCACCTGCACCACCTGCTCGGTGATCGGAAGCTCGACGCCGTGCTCCTGGCCCAGGGCGAGGATCGGCTGACAGCTCTTGTAGGCCTCGCACGTCTGCCTGGTCACCGCGATGGTCTCCTCGACGGATAGCCCCTGGCCGAGGTTGAAGCCGAAGGTGCGGTTGCGCGACAGCGGTGACTGGCACGTCGCGACGAGGTCACCCACCCCCGCAAGTCCCTGGAACGTCAGGGGGTCGGCGCCCAGCGCCACCCCGAGCCGGGCCATCTCCGCCAGGCCTCGGGTGATCAAGGAGGCCTGCGAGTTCTCCCCCAG
>DMPC01000155.1:0-2213 GCA_003456155.1 Actinomycetota bacterium
CCTCGGGGTCGACGATCTCGTCCTCGTCACGCATCAGGTGCCCGTCGACGATCTCCATCGGGAGCTCGGATCCGATCCGACGGCTCTCGCGGAGGCCGGCATCGCCCAGCTCTTCCTCATCGGCGACGCCCAATCACCCCGGTGGATCTCCGAGGCCGTCTTCGACGGACATAGGCTTGCCCGCGAGATCGACCTGCCCCACCCGGACTTCCCGGCACCGGTCCTGCGCGACCTGCCTTCCTGAAGCCCGGGCGCAGACCGCACCATCGAGGATTCGAGGAGAGCCGTGGCCGACAGCAGTTTCGACATCGTGTCCAAGATCGACCGCCAGGAGGCGGACAACGCCCTGAACCAGGCCGCGAAGGAACTGGTGCAGCGATTCGACTTCAAGAACACCGACACCACCATCGAGTGGAAGGGTGAACTGGTCGTCGAGATCACGTCCAGCACGGAGGAGCGCGCCAGTGCCGCTCTCGAAGTGTTCCGCGAGAAGCTCATCAAGCGGGGCATCAGCCTGAAGGCCTTCGAGGCCGGCGATCCGAGGGCGTCCGGCAAGGAGTACAAGATCGGCGGCACCTTCAAGGCCGGCATCTCGTCCGAGCAGGCCAAGAAGCTGGGCAAGCTGATTCGCGACGAGGGCCCCAAGTCCGTGAAGGCCCAGGTCATGGGTGACGAGCTCCGCGTCACGAGCAAGAGTCGGGACGACCTGCAGGCCGTTCAGGCCCTCGTCCGCGAGGCCGACCTCGACTTCGCGGTGCAGTTCGACAACTACCGCTGACGCAACCTCAGGAGCGCCACGAGGCGAGCCGCTCCGTCTCCTGGACCAGACCGGTGCGAGCGTTCGAGGGATAGTCGTGCTGCGCCTGCCACTCCAGCGCGTCGAACGGGCAGACATCCACACAGATGCCGCAGTACATGCACAGCCCGAAGTCGATCGCGAAGCGATCGAGGATGCTGACGGATCGCGGGCGACGGGCGCCCTCCTCGCTGACCTGCTCGGTATGGCTCTCGAGGGAGATGCACCACGTGGGGCACTCCTGCACGCAGATCATGCAGGAGGTGCAGGCCTCGGGGATGAGCGCGATCACGCCACGCGCCGGACGCGACGTCATCGCTCGCCGACTCCCGGCATCCACTCCGCACGGACCCCCGGAGGCAACTGCGGGCGTCGGGCCCGCCGGCCCTCCTCTCCCGTGACCGCCCCGGGCCAGGTCGCCTCGACCCTCGACTCCAGCGCCGCGGCCTTGCGCAGCGGAGGCACCGCCTCGGATGCCTCATCGGTCGGACGAAGCAGGAGCGGCCGGGGATCCGGATGCCCGACGAAGCGGATGCCGAACATCTCCGCAGTCTCCCGCTCGTGCCACGCGGCTCCCGGGAGGACGGCCGACGCCGACGTGATCTCGGGCTGATCCGCAGGGACTGAGGTGCGCAGCAGCACGCGATCCCCGGACTCGGGCTTCACCACGACCGCGATGACCTCGAGGTGGTCGGTCCGGTCGATCGCCGTCAGCAGGTCGACCATCGTGAAGCCCTCGGCCGGCAGCCGAGCGACCGCGCTGGCCCAGTCCGTGCGCTCGACAGAGCGCGCACCAGGCGTCGTCACGCCATCTCCCGCAGCGCATCGCACAGGGCCTCAGGACGGGGCGGACAACCGGGTACGTACTGACGGACCTCGACCAGCCGGTCGACCCCGTTGATGACGCTCGGCGAGTCCCAGTAAGGCCCGCCGGTGCTGGCGCATGCGCCGAAAGCGAGCACCGCCGACGTCGCGGGCAAGGCGGCGAGCGCGGACTCCACCACCGGGACGAGCGGAGCCGTGACCGTTCCGGCCACCACGAGGACGGTCAGGCGCGGCGCCGGACCCTCGATCGTGTCGGACGGGATCAGCAGGCCGGCCTGAACCGCGGCATCGACCTCGACCGCGCAGCAGGCCAGTCCCAGGGACAGGACGCTCACCGACACCCCGGCGTCATCGGCGAGCCGCAGGTCGAGCATCCCCGGTGCCGGCATGGCGCCAGCGTAGTGATGAGCCTCCTCGGGGCATCTCCTCATGACCGGGTGTAGTCTTCTTGGACGTCCACATAACTTTCCTGACGGCCACGAGCACACAATGCCCACGCCGCTCCAGGGCCCTCCTCCGCCCGACCTAAGGAAGCCCGTGACCAAGCAGGTCGTCACCCTCAATCGCGTCGTCATTCGCTTCGCCGGGGACT
>DMPC01000155.1:2414-4615 GCA_003456155.1 Actinomycetota bacterium
GACGGCATGCAGCTCACCGGTGATCGCTTCACCTCCGAGACGGCCGGCCTCGGCAACGACCTGTCCACGCTGCCGGACTTCCCGGCGGAGATCCGAGCTCCAGCGGGCACCATCGGTGGCGTATCTGCTTTCCAGCTCGCCTTCGCGGACCACGACATCACCACCCCCGGCGATGCCCCGAACGTGCTCGTGGCGATGAACCCGGCAGCCCTGAAGGCCAACATCAAGGATCTTCCCCGGGGCGCCGACATCATCGTGAACACCGACGAGTTCACCAAGCGCAACCTCGAGAAGGTCGGTTTCGAAGCCAACCCGCTCGAGGACGGGTCGCTGGACCAGTACAGCGTGCACGCCATCGCCCTGACCTCGCAGACGGTCGAGGCGCTCAAGGGTTTCGACCTGAGCAAGAAGGAAGCCGAGCGCTCCAAGAACATGTACGCGCTCGGCCTGCTCTGCTGGCTGTACTCCCGGCCTGCCGAGGGCACTCGGGCCTTCCTGGAGAAGAAGTTCGCCAAGAAGCCCGAGATCCTCGCGGCGAACCTCGCCGCCTTCGAGGCCGGATGGTCGTTCGGAGAGACCACGGAGGCCTTCTCCGTCCAGTACGAGGTGGCCAAGGCCGACGACCTGCCGGCTGGCGTCTACCGGAACATCACGGGCAACCCAGCGCTGGCCTACGGGCTCATCGCCGCATCGAAGCGATCCGGCCTGCCGCTGTTCCTCGGCTCCTACCCGATCACCCCCGCGTCCGACATCCTGCACGAGCTGGCGAAGAACCATCGTTTCGGCGTCACGACATTCCAGGCCGAGGACGAGATCGCCGGCATCGGCGCCGCCATCGGCGCCTCCTACGGCGGATCACTCGCCGTGACCACCACGTCAGGCCCCGGTATCGCCCTGAAGTCCGAGGCGATCGGCCTGGCGGTGTCGTTGGAGCTGCCCCTCATCATCGTCGACGTGCAGCGCGGCGGACCCTCCACGGGCCTGCCGACCAAGACCGAGCAGTCCGACCTGCTGCAGGCGATGTACGGGCGCAATGGCGAGTCGCCAGTGCCGATCATCGCGCCGCAGTCGCCGTCCGACTGCTTCTACGCCGCCATGGAGGCAGCGCGGATCGCCGTCGAGTACCGCACGCCCGTCTTCCTCCTCTCGGATGGCTACATCGCGAACGGTTCCGAGCCCTGGCGCGTGCCGAGCGTCGACGACCTGCCGACCATCGACCCGGATTTCGCGACCGGCCCCAACCACATCTCCGACTCCGGCGAGGAATCGTTCTGGCCCTACAAGCGTGACGAGGAGACCCTCGCCCGTCCCTGGGCCATTCCGGGAACCAAGGGGCTGGAGCACCGCATCGGCGGCCTGGAGAAGGCCGACGGCACGGGCAACATCTCCTACGACGCCGACAACCACGACCGGATGGTCCGCCTTCGCCAGGCCAAGGTCGACGCCATCGCGAAGACGATCCCCGATCTCGTGGTCGACGACCCCGACGGCAACGCCCGCGTGCTCGTCCTCGGCTGGGGATCGACCTACGGCCCCATCGGCGCCGCCTGCGAGATCACCCGCCGCACCGGCGTCGCGGTGGCACAGGCCCACCTTCGCCACGTGAATCCCTTCCCGCCCAACCTGGGCGAGGTGCTCCGCTCCTACGACAAGGTCCTCGTCCCCGAGATGAACCTGGGCCAGCTGGCCCTGCTGCTGCGGGCGAAGTACCTGGTGGATGTCCAGGGCATCAACCAGGTGCGGGGGATGCCCTTCAAGTCGACCGAATTGGTCACCGCGATCACCGACGCCGTTTCGAGCCTGTGAGGAACCGATGACTGCCACCTACCTGAATCTCATCCCCAAGTCCGACGTCGACCTCTCCGCCAAGGACTTCAAGTCCGACCAGGAGGTCCGCTGGTGCCCCGGCTGCGGCGACTACTCGATCCTGTCCAACGTCCAGGGCTTCCTGCCCGAGCTGGGGCTGGCACGGGAGAACGTCGTCTTCATCTCCGGCATCGGCTGCTCGTCCCGCTTCCCGTACTACATGAACACCTTCGGGATGCACTCGATCCACGGCCGCGCGCCGGCCATCGCCACCGGACTGGCATCGACGCGACCCGACCTGTCGATCTGGGTCGTCACCGGTGATGGCGACGCTCTCAGCATCGGTGGCAACCACCTGATCCATGCGCTCCGCCGCAACGTGAACCTGAAGATCC
>DMPC01000155.1:4849-8800 GCA_003456155.1 Actinomycetota bacterium
CCCACCTCCGAGCAGGGCAAGATCACCAAGTCCACGCCCGAGGGATCCCTGGACTACTCGTTCAACCCGGTCTCGCTCGCACTGGGCGCCGAGGCGACGTTCGTCGCCCGGACCATCGACTCCGATCGCAAGCACATGACGGACGTCCTGCGGGCCGCCGCCCACCACGAGGGCACCTCGCTCGTGGAGATCTACCAGAACTGCAACATCTTCAACGACGGTGCATGGGAGCCGCTCAAGGACGGCGACACCCGGGACGACATGATGATGCGGCTGGAGCACGGTGAGCCGATTCGGTTCGGCAAGGACATGGAGAAGGGCGTCATCCGCACCTCCGAGGGTCACATCGCCGTTGCCGACGTCGCCGAGGTGGGTGAGGACGCCGTCATCCGCCACGATGCCCACGCGAAGGATCCCGGCCTGGCCTTCGCGCTCTCCCGACTGTCGAACCCGCGCACTCTGGAGAACACCCCGATCGGCATCTTCCGCGCCATCGAGCGACCCTCCTACGACCGCCTCGTGCGTGAGCAGCTCGCGGAGGTCCAGGCCAAGCATGGTGAGGGCGACCTCCAGTCGCTGCTGAACGGCGGCGACACCTGGAACGTCAGCTGACCCGTCCGCACCGACCCACCTCGCAGGCGGGCACGGGAGTCCTGCTCGGGCTCGTCGCCTACATCCTGTGGGGCCTGTTTCCGCTGTACTTCCACCTCCTCGACGAGGTGTCACCCGTCGAGGTCGTCGCCAACCGGGTGGTGTGGTCACTCGTCTTCCTGATCATCGTCATCGTCACGACCCGGTCCTGGGTCAAGGTGCTCCAGGCAGCCCGATCCCGCCGCAACGTGGGGCTCCTGGCGCTGGCCGCCGCCTTCCTCTCGTTGAACTGGGGCGTGTACGTCTGGGCCGTCATCTCCGATCAGATCGTCGAGGCCTCCCTCGGCTACTTCATCAATCCCCTGGTGTCCGTCGCGCTCGGCGTCCTGGTGCTCCGCGAGCGCCTGCGGATCGCCCAGTGGGTGGCCGTGGGCATCGCCCTGCTGGCCGTGGGCGTCCTGACGTTCAGCTACGGACGGCCCCCCTGGATCAGCATCACCCTCGCGGTGAGCTTCGGGGTCTACGGCCTGATCAAGAAGCAGGTGGGCATCGGCTCGGTGGAGAGCCTGACCATCGAGACGGCCGTGCTCGCGCCCGTCGCCCTCGTCGTCATGGCGGTGATCGCCGCGCAGGGAAGCGCCGGTCTGGCCTCAGGAGATCCCGTCATCACGATCCTGCTGATCCTGCTGGGCGCGGTCACCGCGCTCCCGCTGCTGGCCTTCGGTGGCGCCGCGACGAGGATCCCTCTGTCGACTCTCGGGCTCCTGCAGTACATCACGCCCGTCCTGCAGTTCATCATCGGCGTGGCCGTCTACCACGAGGCGATGTCATCGAGCCGCTGGATCGGGTTCGTCCTGGTCTGGATCTCCCTCGCGGTCATCAGCATCGACGGACTACGGCACTCCCGAACGCGCGTCGATGACCTTGAGGTCACGGAGCCGGACTGATGCCGGGGTCACTCCGAATCGGGGACCGGCTTTACGACGACCAGGACGAACGTCACCACGAGGAGCACCGGCACGATCAGGAAGGCGAGGTGCACTCCGATGCTCTCCGCGAGTGCGCCGAGCACGAACGGAGCCAGCCCGATCGCGGCCGTCGTGAAGGCCAGGGCGAGAGCAGATGCCCGGTCAGGGTTGTCACCGGATGCACGGATGATCCTGGAGATGCTCAGGGGCCACACCAGGGAGAGGCCGATACCGGTGATGAACAGGGCGATGAGGATCGTCACCGGCGAGGTGGCCAGCCAGGCCACCATGAAGGCGACGAGGCCGATGAGGATGGACACGCGCAGCAGTCGCTCCACGGGGAAGCGCTCGGCCAAGCGGATACCGAAGACCCGGCCGACGAACAGGCCACCCAGGATCGTGCTGAGGCCGGCCGCCGCCGCTGCGGGGCCCAGGCCGGCCCGCTCGCGGAGCAGGTCGACACCCCACAGGCTCAGGCAGAACTCGGCCCCGATGTAGGTCATGCCGGCGACCAGGGCCCACCAGGTCCGGGGCGGCAGGGAGCCGCCATCCTTGCGGGTGCGCACCTCGCCGGGCCCGCCGTAGACAAGGAGGTTTCGCCCCCGCCAGATCTCGACGAGCACGAAGGCGATGACCGTGACGAAGAGGCCGGCGCGCCATCCCAGGACGGTGGATGCGGCCAGGCCCACGCCCAGGGGTGCCAGCAGTCCCATGAGGGCCGCCAGGCCCATGCTCTCGGTGAAGGCAGGCGGGCTCGCCGCTCCCTGATGCGCGGCTATGAACGAGTTGACCACGACCATGACGACGTTGCCGAAGAAGCAGGCCACCAGGATCGATCCCAGCGTGCCGCCCACCGGCATCCCCGGCCACAGGTACACGACGATGGACAGCGCTGTGCCGATGGCAGCAGCCCGAGCGACCGGACCACGACCGAACCGGTGGTTCAGTCGTGGCGTGAGCAGGGCACCGACGATGCCCCCGAGCGCCAGCGCGGTGCTGTGCAGGCCGCCGAGCCAGGCGGACGTGCCCTGGTCGTCACGCAGCAGGGCCAGGCTCGCGCCGAAGCCGTAGACGAACCACGACCAGGTGGCCAGGGAGGCGTACGTGACGAGCGTGGGACGGTCGTGGACCGGGCGAACCGGCGCCGGCCGCGCCTCAAGGGACATGGCGCCGACCGTAGCAGTCATCTAGACGACCATGGCCGGGTTCCGCCCGAGGACACCCCGGCATCGCGAGAGAGATCAGCCGGTTCGGGAGACGACGTAGTCGCAGAGCAGGGCGAGCACGTCCCGGGCCGGCTGTTCGGGCAGGCCGTCGAGCAGCTCCCGTGCCGAATCCGACCAGGCCCGCGCCTCCTCCCGGGCCCGGACCACGCCGGGGTGACGGCGCATCAGGGCCAGGGCCTCGGCGTGCTCGTCATCGTCCGGCAGCGGCCGCGACAGGAGCTCCTGAAGGCGAACATCCGCGGGATCGGAGCTGGCCAGCGCGTAGAGACCGGCCAGCGTGGGGATCCCCTCCCGCAGGTCCGTCCCCGGGGTCTTGCCCGACTGCATCGACTCCGACGTGATGTCGACGAGATCATCAGCGAGTTGGAAGGCCACGCCGATGCGCTCCCCGAACGCGGTGAGCAGCTCGATGTGATCGTCGCTGGCCTGCGCCATCAGCGCGCCGTATCTTCCCGAGGCGGCGATCAGCGATCCCGTCTTGTCCGCCACAACCTCCAGATGGTGCTCGATCGGATCCTGGCCCTCCCGGGGGCCCACGGTCTCGCGGATCTGCCCCTTGCAGAGCCGCTCGAACGTCGCCGCCTGGATGCGAACGGCTTCCGGCCCGAGGTCGGCCAGGATCTTGGAGGACCGGGCGAAGAGGAAGTCGCCGGTGAGAATGGCGATCGTGTTGTCCCAGCGGGCATTCGCCGACTCGGCGCCGCGCCGCAGCTTGGCCTCATCCATCACATCGTCGTGGTACAGGGTTGCCAGGTGGGTCAACTCGACGACCACACCCGCCGGCACGACGCCCACGGCCGCGGGGTTCCCGAACTGCGCTGCCAGGAGGACCAGCAGCGGCCGGAAGCGCTTTCCGCCCGCGTCGACAAGATAGCGGGAAGCATCAGCGACAAAGGGGTCGTCGCTGGCGACAGCCTCCCGAAGACCGTCCTCGACCTCCAGCAGGCCGCGGGAGAGCGACGCCTCAAGGCCCGCATCAGGCAGCGGAAGGCCAAGCAGGGCGTCGGTCATCTCGTCAACGTACTACCGGACGAAGACCCCCGCCTGCTCGATGATGTCCAGCAGCCACTGGGGGAACACGCCCAGGGCGATGGTCATCACCGTGGCGGCGGTGAGGGCGATCGTGGTGAAGGTCGAGGGAACCACGACGGAGGCCGTGTCCTCGG
>DMPC01000155.1:9075-12015 GCA_003456155.1 Actinomycetota bacterium
ACGATGACCAGCCAGGTCGCACCCGCCTCGATGCCCGCAGCAAACACCCCGAACTTGCCGATGAAGCCGCTCGTCAGCGGGATGCCCGCCAGCGACAGCAGGAAGAGCGAGAACACAGCTGCCACCACCGGTGACTTCTTGCCCAGACCCACCCACGCGGCCATGCTGGTGGCCTCGCCCGAGGCATTGCGCACCATGGTCACGACGGCGAACGTGCCGATCGTCGTGAACGCATAGGCGATCAGGTAGAAGATCGAGCTGGCCAGGCCCGCGGGCGACGCAGCGACGACACCGATGAGGATGAATCCGGCCTGCGCCACCGAAGAGTAGGCGAGCATGCGCTTGATGTCGGTCTGCGTGATCGCGAGGATCAGATCCGATCACCATGGTCAGACCCGCGATGATCCAGAGCATGGGGGTCCAGTCCCAGCGCAGGCCGCCGACCGAGACATAGAGCAGGCGGAGCATGGCACCGAAAGCCGCGATCTTGACGGTGGCTGCCATGAAGGCCGTGATCGGGGTGGGCGCTCCCTGGTAGACGTCCGGCGCCCATTGGTGGAACGGCACGGCGGCGACCTTGAAGAGCAGCCCGACGAGCAGCAGGGCAATGCCCACGGCGACGAGCGTGCCCTCGGAGGGCTTGGCCGCCAGGGCCTCGGAGAGCTGGACGAACCCGAGGGACCCGCTGTAGCCGTACAGCATGGCCGCCCCGTACAGGAAGAACGCGGAGGAGAATGCGCCGAGCAGGAAGTACTTGAGCGCGGCCTCCTGGGACAGCAGTCGGCGGCGCCTGGCCATACCGGCAAGCAGGTAGAGCGGCAGCGACATGACCTCGAGTGCCACGAACATCAGCAGGAAGTCGTTCGCTGCGACGAAGACCAGCATTCCCGTGAGCGCGAAGAGGAAGAACGGCCAGACCTCCGTCTGGAAGTACCCCCGCTTGGTGAACTGCTGCTCGTCCTCGGATCCGGGGAGTGCGGACGCCCGGGGTGCGAAGGCATCGCCGAGCGGATCCACCGTGCGCTCGGCCATGAGGAACACGGCGAGCAGGGCGATCACCAGGAGCGCGCCCCACATCAGCAGTGCGGGGCCGTCGACAGCGATCGCCCCTTCGCCCGTGACGAGTCGCGTGCCGCGCAGGTCGATCGTGACCACGAGCGCCGCCACGATCGCGCCGATGACCAGCACCAACTGGCTGGGCCGACGCGCCGCACGCGGGAGGAAGGCCTCGAAGAGAACCGACACCACGGCCGCACCGAACATGATCAGGATCGGGGCGATGGCGTAGTAGTTGATGGTCGGCAGGGTGAACTCGGTATCCGCTGCCAGGATCATCGCGGAGGCGCTCACTGCTCGCTCCCTTCCGAGACCGATGCATGGGATTGGATCGTCGGCTCCGGATCCGTCGTCCCGACGATGCTCATCACCTGATCAACCGCCGGGTTGATGACGTTGAGCAGCGGCGCGGGGAAGAATCCCAGGACGATGCTCAGCGCGGCGATGGGAACCAGAGCGGTGACCTCACGGCCCCGCAGATCCGGCATGCCCTCGAGACTCGGCTTGAGCGGGCCGGTCATGGTCTTCTGGTACAGGCGCAGGACATAGGCCGCCGTGATCACGATGCCCAGGGTCGCAATCGCGCCCACCCACATGTAGCGCTCGAAGGCGCCCAGGAGCACGAGGAACTCTCCCACGAACGACACCAGCCCCGGCAGGGCCAGCGAGGAGAGCGCGGCGATGAGGAAGAAGCCTGCCAGCACGGGGGCCGCCTTGTTCACTCCCTGGTAGTCGGAGATGAGGCTGGACCCATGGGCTCGGGCCATCAGGAAGCCGGCCGTCAGGAACAGGGCTGCCGTGGACAGGCCGTGGGCCACCATGTAGACGACGGAGCCGCTCTGCCCCTGTGACGTGAAGACGAAGATGCCCAGCGTGATGAAACCGAAGTGGGACATCGACGAGAAGGCGAACAGCCGCTTCATGTCGTGCTGACGCAGGGCGATCAGGGCACCGTAGAAGATGCCGATCACTGCGAGGGCGATGACGATGGGCGCGTAGAACTGCGAGGCATCGGGGAAGATCTCCAGGCAGTAGCGGATCATGCCGAAGGTGCCCACCTTGTCGAGCACGCCGATCAGCAGCACCGATGTTCCAGGCTTGGCCTCGGCCGCCGCATCGGGGAGCCAGGTGTGGAAGGGCCACAGCGGCGCCTTGATCGCGAAGGCGAGGAAGAAGCCGAGGAACAGCAGCTTCTGGACGTCCGGATCGATATCGAGCCCGACGAGCACGCCGAAGTCGAAAGTGCCGGTGCCCGTCATCTGGGCAGAGACGACGTAGAGCCCGATGAGGGCTGCGAGCATGAACAGGCCGCCGACCAGGCTGTAGATCAGGAACTTGACCGCCGCGTAGGAGCGCTGCGGGCCGCCGAAGCGGCCGATCATGAAGTAGGTCGGGATGAGCATGACCTCGAAGAAGACGTAGAACAAGAAGACGTCCGTCGCGGCGAACACGCCGATCATCAGCGCCTCGAGGACGAGGATGAGGGCGAAGTAGCCCTTGACGGAGCCGCGGCTTCCTTCATCGACGTCGTTCCAGCCGGCCAGGATGACGATCGGCACCAGCGTTGCTGCCAGCGCGATGAGGACAAGGCTGATGCCGTCGATCCCGACGGCGTAGGAGATGCCGAAGGCCGGGATCCACGAATGCGACTCGACGAACTGGAACCTCTCCGTCGAGTCGGCGGAGAAGTTCAGGGCCATCAGGATCGTGATCACCAGCGTCGCGATCGAGAAGATCAGCGCCACCTGCTTCGCGAGCAGAGCGCGGCCGCGAGGCAGCAGCGCCACGATGATGCTGCCGACGAGCGGGACGACCATGAGGGTGGTCAGCCAGGGGTAGTTCACGATGCCCTCACCAGAACCAGGGCGAGGACGACCAAGACGG
>DMPC01000155.1:12149-16729 GCA_003456155.1 Actinomycetota bacterium
GACCGTGACCACCGAGGCCGCGCGATAGCGTGGGATCCACCACGAGCACATCGTTGACCTGGTTGCCGTACAGCTCCTCACGCGCTGCGCGCGTGAGCCAGGAGCCGTGCGGTGCCTCGACAGGGACGTCGTGCCGGGCGTACTTGATCCAGGCGGTGACCGAGCCGATCACTACCAGCGTGAGTGTGATGGCGATGTACACCCACTCCGGAAGCGGCAGCGGGGTGTGCTCGTAGCCCGTGACCGGCTCCAGCCAGGTCTCGATGTTGCCCCAGAAGAGCAGCGCCATGCCGAGGAACGCGGCACCGAGGGCCAGGATGATCAGCGGGATGGTCATGACCTTGGGCGACTCGTGCGGGTGCTCGTCGTCCTCCCAGCGCGCCTTGCCGAAGAAGGTCATGGCGACCATGCGCGTCATGTAGAAGCCGGTGAGCCCGGCAGCGCCCATGGCCAGGACACCGACCAGGACGCTCTTCTCGAACGCCGCGTGAATGATCGAGTCCTTCGACCAGAATCCCGAGAACGGAGGGATGCCGATGATGGCCAGGTAGTTGATGATGAAGGTGACTGCAGTGATGCCCATGACACCGAAGAGCGCTCCGTAGCGGCGCATGTTCACGTTGTCGCGCATGCCATGCATGACCGAGCCTGCCCCGAGGAACAGACCGGCCTTGAAGACACCGTGGGTGAGCAGGTGGAAGATGGCGAAGACGTATCCGACGGGGCCGAGGCCGGCAGCCGTGACCATGTAGCCGATCTGGCTCATGGTCGATCCCGCGAGGGACTTCTTGATGTCGTCCTTCGCCGAGCCGATGATGGCGCCCATCCACATCGTGATGACACCCACGATGATGACGGCCGTCGCAGCCCACTCAGCGGTGGTGAAGATGACGTTGCTGCGGACGATGAGGTACACGCCGGCGGTAACCATGGTGGCGGCATGGATCAGGGCGGAGACCGGGGTCGGGCCTTCCATCGCGTCAAGCAGCCAGGCCTGGAGAGGGAACTGCGCGGACTTGCCTGCTGCCGCCAGGAGCAGCAGCAGACCGATCGCCGTCAGGGTGCCCTCGCTGGCCTCGCTGGCCGAGCCGAAGACGTCCTGGAAGCTGATGGATCCGAAGGTGACGAACATCAGCATGATGGCGAGGCTGAGACCGACATCCCCCACCCGGTTGATGACGAAGGCCTTCTTGGCAGCAGCAGCTGCCGCCGGCTTGGCCTGCCAGAAGCCGATCAGCAGGTAGCTGGCCAGACCGACGCCCTCCCAGCCCACGTAGAGCAGCAGGAAGTTGTTGGCCAGGACGAGGATGAGCATCGCCCCGACGAACAGGTTGAGATATCCGAAGAACTTGCGGCGGTCACGATCGTGGGACATGTAGCCCAGTGAGTAGACGTGGATCAGGGCGCCGACAGTGGTGATGAGCAGAACGAACACCATGGAGAGCTGATCGAGCTGGAAGGCCATGTCCGCCTGGAAGCCACCGACCGAGATCCAGGTGAAGAGCGTCTGGTCGAAGGTGCGCTCCTCCGGGGAGTTCTGCATCATCGCCAGGAGCATCAGCCAGCCGAGCAGAGCCGAGACGGAGACGGTGAGGACACCTAGGTAGGGGCCCCAGGAGTTCGTCCGTCGTCCGCCGAAGAGCAGGATGGCGGCGCCGGCGAGCGGCAGAGCGATCAGCAGCCAGATGAGGGAGAGCACCCCCTCAGCGGGCATCAACTCGGTCACGGCGCGGTCCTATCGATCGTCGGAGTCGGGAAAGCCATCAGTACTTCAAGAGGTTCGGTTCGTCGATCGAAGCCGACCGTCGGGTGCGGAAGATCGTGACGATGATCGCCAGGCCGACGACGACCTCAGCCGCCGCGACGACCATCACGAAGAAGGCCACGGCCTGTCCGTCGAGATTGCCGTTCATGCGGGCGAAGGCGACGAAGGCCAGGTTGGCGGCGTTGAGCATCAGCTCCACCGACATGAAGACGACGATCGCGTTGCGCCGGACGAGCACGCCCACGGCACCGATGCTGAACAGCACCGCCGACAGGATGATGTAGTTCGACGGGTTCATTCGCTCTTCCCCTCAGGCAGCGCCGTCTCGCCCTCGCTGATCTGGCGGACCTCATCAATATCGACGCGGTCGAGCGGACGCTCATCCCCACGAGCGCGCACGGGCGCGGGCACGCTGAGGTCGCTTGTCCCGCCGTCCGGCAGGAGCGCGGGAGTGTCGACGGCGTTGTGGCGAGCGAAGACACCGGGGTTGGGCAGGTTTCCGGGGTGACCACCGTCGCGGACTCTGCTGATCGAGAGGTCACGCTGGGTGATCTTCGCCATCCAGCGCTCACGATGAGCCAGCACCATCGCGCCCATCGCTGCTGTGATCAGCAGGGCCGAGGTCACCTCGAAGACGAGCACGTACTGCGTGAAGATCAGGTTGGCGATGCCCTGGACATTGCCGCCGAACTCCTCGTTGGCGGCGTCGAGGCCGACCGAGGGAGACTCGGTCAGAGCCGTGCCGATACCCCAGATCAGCAGGATGGCCAGGCCCAGCACGAGCAGGATGCCCGCCAGACGCTGCCCCTTGATCGTCTCGATGAGGGAATCGGACGCGTCGACTCCGACGACCATCAGGACGAACAGGAAGAGCATCATGACGGCGCCCGTGTAGACGATCACCTGAACCATGCCCAGGAAGGGGGCGGCGAGTGCGACGTACATGATCGCCAGGTTGATCATCGTCAGGGCGATCCACAGGGCACTGTGCACCGCCTTGCGGGACAGGACCATGCCGAGCGCCCCGGCCACCGAGAGGATGGCGGTGATCCAGAACACGACCACCTCGCCGGTATTGGTCTCGGTGGCCACCTCAGCCAGAGGAGCGATCACGAGGCCTCCCCCGCACGTTCCGAGACGACCTCGGTGGTGACCTGCTCGGGCGAGGACCCGGTCACCTTGTTGGCGTAGTAGTCACGCTCGTTCGTACCGGGGTACATGGCGTGAGGGGGCGCGACCATGCCCGGGAGGAGCGGAGCCAGGAGGTCCTGCTTCTCGTAGATGAGCTTTGCCCGCGAGTCATCGGCCAGCTCGTACTCATTGGTCATGGTGAGCGCACGGGTGGGGCAGGCCTCGATGCACAGGCCGCAGAAGATGCACCGCAGGTAGTTGATCTGGTACACGCGCCCGTAGCGCTCACCCGGGGAGAACCGCTCCTCGTCGGAGTTGTCGGCACCCTCGACGAAGATCGCATCCGCCGGGCATGCCCAGGCGCAGAGCTCGCATCCGACGCACTTCTCCAGTCCGTCGGCCCAGCGATTCAGCTGATGCCGTCCGTGGAACCGGGGCTTCGTCGGGACTTTCTGCTCCGGGTACTGCTCGGTCACCACCTTCTTGAACATGGTCAGGAAGGTGACGCCGAAGCCGCGCACGGCTTGAGGCAGCTCAGGCATGGTTGCCCTCCTCATCGGACTCGGTCGAGCCATCCGCGACAGCCGGGGTGGAGACCGCCGGCTCCTGCATGATCGTCGTGCCCTGGGCAGCCGCCCGGCGCGAGGTGTAGGTGAAGGACTGCCCAGGCAGCGGCGGTACGGGGAAGCCACCCGCCATCGGGTCGAACGGGGCTGCGGCCGCCAAGGCCTCGGCCTCCTCACGAGCCCGTTGCCTGCGGTCCTGCCGCGACTGGAGCAGCCAGGAACCGAGGAGCAGCAGCACGATCACGATCGCACCGGCGATGAGGATCTCGGTGGTCGACAGTGAGACGTCGTCACGCAGGACGCGGGCGACGGCCACGATCATGATCCATGCGATCGAGACGGGAATGAGGACCTTCCAGCCGAACCGCATGAACTGGTCGTAGCGCATACGAGGCAGCGTGCCGCGCAGCCAGATGAAGATGAAGATGAAGATCATCACCTTGATCAGCCACCAGAGCATGGGCCACCAGCCCTCATTGGCGCCCGCCCAGAGCGAGAGCGGCCACGGAGCGAGGTATCCGCCGAGGAACAGCGTCGTCGCCATGGCCGAGACGGTGACCATGTTGATGTACTCGGCGAGGAAGAACAGGGCGAACTTGAGCGACGAGTACTCCGTGTGGAAGCCGCCGACGAGCTCGCCCTCGGCCTCCGGAAGATCGAAGGGAGCCCTGTTCGTCTCCCCCACCATGGCGGTGCAGTAGATGAGGAATGAGGGCAGCAGGATCACGGCGTACCAGATCGGCTCCTGCGCGATGACGATCTGCGACGTCGACATGGAGCCGGCGAAGAGGAACACCGCAACGAACGAGAGCCCCATCGCGATCTCGTAGGAGATCATCTGCGCGCTCGAGCGGAGACCGCCCAGCAGCGGGTACGTGGAGCCTGAAGCCCAGCCGCCCAGCACGATGCCGTAGATCCCGATGGACGCGATGGCCAGCACGTAGAGGACGGACACCGGGAAGTCGGTGAGCTGCAGCGGCGTCATGACGCCGAAGATCGAGACCTCGGGGCCGAACGGGATGACGGCGAACGCCAGGAAGGCCATGGTCGCCGAGATCACCGGTGCCAGCCAGTAGACGGCCACGTGGGCCGACTTGGGGATGATCTCCTCCTTCAGG
>DMPC01000174.1 GCA_003456155.1 Actinomycetota bacterium
GACCCGCGACCCTTGGGGGTCTTCTCCTCGACGGCCTTCTTCGCCGGAGCCTTCGCCGGGCCCTTCGCAGCAGCCTTGATCGGGAGCTTTGCGGGGGTCTTCACCGGCGCCTTCTTCACCGCAGCCTTCTTCGCGGGAACCTTCACCGGCGCCTTCACCGGCGCCTTCTTCACCGCAGCCTTCTTCGCGGGAACCTTCACCGGCGCCTTCTTCACCGCGGCCTTCTTCGCGGGAGCCTTCACCGGCGCCTTCTTGACCGCGGCCTTCTTCGCGGGGACCTTCGCCGGGGCCTTCTTGCTGGCTGTCTTGGTGGCCTTGGTTGTCATCGAGATGGCTGCGCCTTCCTCGCGGTCGCCCACGACAAGGGCCCGTGTCAAGCCTTGGGGCTTGGGTACGGGCCGTGAATGCGCCCATTGTGGCACGCCCTCCTCAGGGCGCCAGCAGGGCCCGTCCCTCTCCCACCGCGAGCTGCACGGATGCGGTCTGGTGGATCGGCTCCCCGACCGGAAAGGGTCCGAGTCCGGCCACCGTGAACTCCCCTAGCCAGGTCGTTGCACAGGTCACCAGCATCGTCCCCGGCCGACGAAACACGTGGTCGATTCCACCGGTCGGAGCCAGGCGCCCAGGCTCGTCCGCGTTCAGAAAGGTGCCATCAGGAAAGCTCCACCTCCAGCGGGGCATCGCGCTGACGCGGACCGGCTCGCCCATGACGTTCCACGCGAAGGAGAGGGGGCCCTCGGGCTGGCCCGCCGAGAGGATGACCGGGATCTGGGTCACGATCCCCCGTTCGGGCAGGTGGGCGGGTGCCAGAGCGGGCAGGTGGTGCACGAGGCGTCCGCGGATCTGCTGCGCCACGTCGGCGACGGTGGTGGGCTTGTCACGAAGGCACATGAACCCAAGGTCACGCCAGACGCCGCTCACCGGACGGAACCAGACCTGCTTCATGCTGCCGTCCGGACATCCTCGGGACATGCCCCGGCAGGTTGGCTGCTCATCGAAGGCGTTGCCGAGCGAGGAGTCACTACACGGACTCGTGACCCGCCATACGCAGTCCCGGCAGGCGGCCACGCTCCACCGAATCGACTGATCCACGCCCGGCGGCAGGATCAGCCCCCCGGTGCCCACGTAGGCGTCACCACGATCGTCAGCCTCGACCGAGGCTGTCCTGTCCACGGCGACCGCTGAGGTTGATGTGCTCGGCGCGAGGAGGACACCGACCACCGCCACTGCCGCCACTGCAGCCCGGACTCCCGCGTCGCGCATGCCCGCACGCTAACCCGCACGACGCCCACACCCCAGGCCGTCATCAGGCACCTGTGGACAACCGAACCGGTCAGGTCTGCTGGCTTCGCCTGACCCGATGGAGGGCATGGGCGACGAACACGCCGACCTGCTCATCCTCGACGAGGAAGCCGTCATGGCCGAAGGGGGAGAGAATCAGGTGCAGACGGTCGGCTCCGGGCGTCAGATCGACGATCTGCTGCTGGAGTCGCGTGGGGAAGAGGCGGTCCGTGTCGATACCGACCACGGTCAACGGCGCCGTGATCGATCCCAGGGCCGCATCCAGTCCGCCCCGCCCATGGCCGAGGTCGAACAGGCTCATGGCCCGCGTCAGGGCGATGTAGGTGTTCGCGTCGAATCGGCGGGCGAGCTTGTCCGCCTGGTGATCCAGGTAGGACTCCACCGCGAATCGACCCCCGGAGAAAGGATCCTCGCCGTCCTGAGCGTCACGGCCGAAGCGATCCGCCAACTCCGTCTCGGTGCGATAGGTCAAGTGAGCAATGCGTCGAGCCAGGCCCATCCCCTGATGCGGACCCTCTCCATCCGCAGATCCGTAGTAGTCACCACCCTGGAAGCACGGATCGGCTTCGATCGCGCCGATCTGGGTCGCGTGCGTGGCAATCTGATCAGCACTGACAGCGGCTGTGGAGCCGAGAACCAGCCCGCCTCGCACTCGATCGGGGTGGCGCACCATCCACTCCAGCACCCGCATGCCGCCCAATGAGGGCCCGAGCAGTAGAGCCCAGGTGTCGATCCCGAGGGCATCGGAGAGCCGTCTCTCCACCTCGACCATGTCCGCAACCGTGACGACCGGGAAGCGGCTCCCCCAGGGGCGGCCATCCTCCGCGAGAGAGGACGGACCCGTGGTGCCCTGACAGCCTCCGAGCACGTTCGCGCACACGACGAACCACTCGTCCGTGTCGATGTCACAGCCGGGCCCGACCAAACCTTCCCACCAGCCAGCCGTAGCGTGGCCTGGCCCCGCCGGTCCCGTCACATGAGAGTCCCCGGTCAGGGCGTGGCAGATGTAGATCGCATTCGTGCGGTCGGCGTTCAGAGTCCCCCAGGTCTCATAGGCGACCCGGACGTTGGGGATCTCCACGCCACTCTCCGTGGTGACGCTTCCCACGTCGACGAAATGCCTTTCACCCACGGGGTCGTCCTCCCGCCAGGCGCCGCTGGCGGGAGGACGACCCTCGTAGGTGAGAGGTCCGTAGTCGGCCACGCTAGCCCTGGGCAGCCGCGCGGAATCCTGCCTCCAGATCAGCGAGGATGTCGTCGATGCTCTCGATCCCGACCGCGAGCCGCACGAGGCCGGGGGTGACCCCCGCCGCCTTCTGCTCCTCAGGCGTGAGCTGGGAGTGCGTGGTGGATGCGGGATGGATCACCAGGCTCCGCACGTCGCCGATATTCGCAACGTGGCTGTGCAGTTCCAGAGCCTCCACGAAACGCTGCCCGGCCTCCAGGCCACCCGCGATCTCGAAGGCGAGCACCGCGCCAGTCCCTCGGGGGGCATAGGTGCGTCCGACGGAGTACCACGGGCTCGACGGCAGACCCGCGTAGTTCACCTGGAGGACGTCCGAACGGCCCTCGAGGAACTCCGCGACAGCCTTGGCGTTCGAGACATGCCGCTCCATGCGCAGCGAGAGGGTCTCGATGCCCTGGGCGATGAGGAAGGCATTGAAAGGAGAGACAGCTGCGCCGAGGTCGCGCAGGAGCTGAACGCGAGCCTTGAGGATGAAGGCCAGATTGGCGCCGAAGGCGGAGCCCACTCCGAGATCCCTCGCGTACACAAGCCCGTGGTAGCTCGGGTCGGGCTGGTTGTAGTTGGGGAAGCGCTCGGGGTACTGGGCGTAGTCGAACGTACCGCCATCGACGATCGCCCCCGCAACGGCGGTGCCGTGCCCACCGAGGTATTTCGTTGCCGAATGGACGACGACATCGGCGCCCCAGGCCAGTGGATTGATCAGGTATGGGGTGGCGACAGTGTTGTCGACGATGAGCGGCACACCGACCTCGTGCGCAACGGCCGCAATCCCCGAGATGTCGAGGATGTCGTTCTTCGGGTTAGCGATGGACTCTCCGAAGAAGAGCTTCGTGTTCGGCCGCACCGCAGCCCGCCAGGACTCCGGATCATCGGGGTTCTCGACGAAGGTGCACTCGATGCCCAGCTTGGGCAAGGTGTAGTGGAAGAGGTTGTACGTGCCGCCGTACAGACTGGGGCTCGACACGATGTGGTCACCCGCCTCGGCGATGTTCAGGATCGCCAGGGTCTCGGCTGCCTGACCGCTCGCCACGAGCAGTGCCGCAACTCCCCCCTCCAGTGCAGCGATGCGCTCCTCCACGACGGCCTGAGTGGGGTTCATGATCCTGGTGTAGATGTTGCCCATCTCCTTCAACCCGAACAGGTTGGCGGCATGGGTGGTGTCGTTGAAGGTGTAGGACGTTGTCTGGTAGATGGGCAGGGCACGTGCGTTCGTGGTGCCGTCGGGTGCTTGTCCTGCGTGGATCTGCTTGGTCTCGAAGGACCAGTTGGCGCTCATGACGTGGCTCTCCTTGAACAGGTAGGGGTTCGGGACGGACGGTGCCGTCCGGCTTGGTTGTACTTCGCTCGATCAGGACGGGGGTATCCCCAGGACTTCGGATCCGCAGGCTCCGGTGCCCGGGGCGGCCGGGCGGCTGGACTCCGCTGACGGGGCACCCTCACCGGGTGCCCTCATCAGCGGAGGAGCATTCGCCGACAACAGGACATCGTGACCTCGCTGGTAGTCCGGGGCCTTGCCCTGTGCAAGACCCGCGCTTGCCCGCCTCGGCGGGCCTGGTCTTCATCCGGAGCACCCCACCGCGGTGGAGGGTTGCCGTCCAGCAAGCCGGAGCTTGACGCTGGCACTCTTGACCTCGTCAGAACTATAGCAATGGCTCTCGGGATTGCAAGGCGTCCCCGTGGCGGCATACCTCACGGCTCAGACCGCGCATGCCCACGACCCAGGTGTCCGGGGCGAGACCCAAGTCGATCGAGCGCTCAAGGAGCAGGCCAAGTGAGTAGCCGGGATCGTCGAGCAGGGCCAACTCCACCGCGCCCCGCGCGCGCACGCCGTCTCCGATCAGCCAGAACATCACAGCAGTGCAGGCCGCCACGGGAGCGGTGTCACCCACGGGCGCAGCACGCATGAGCGTGGTCAGCCTCTGCTGAGCCAGGCGCCATGCTTCCGAATTCAGCCGGCTCAGCTCCCACAGCACCGTGTCACGAACCCTCACGTCGCGAAGCCCGAGCAACAGGTGGGCACAGCGCGAGTCACTGGCCTCGCCGACGTCGACGCGCAGCCAGTGCAGGAGATTCGCCAGAGCTTCTTCCCGCCATCGCTCCCGGGCTTTCCTGCTCCTCCATCGGCGCTGGCCCAGCATCCCGGTGACAGCGACGCGTTGTGCCCGCACATCATCCCGCACGAGATCGACCAGGAGGTCCTCGCGTGACGGCATCGGTTCGGGTCCGTGAGCGTCGAACTCCGCGCCGATCGCCCGCCTGACCTCAGCGGGAATCGCATGGCCTGCGGCCGGGCAGCACACCTCGTCCCGGCAGAGCAGGCTCGTCCAACGGTCACCCAGCATGACAACGATGTCGCGGATCGTGGTGCCCCGGGCGGCGGCAATGGATACGACCGCCTCGGCGAGTTCATGCTCGAGCGCACCCACACCATGCTCAACGACGAAGAGAAGCACGATCTCATCAGCGCGCCCAGCGGCGTCATGACGCCACGCAAGAGCAATCCAGTCGGACAGCTCTGCACGGGATTCGGGCAGGTCAAGGCGCTGGGTCAGCAGGATTCGACCCGTGTTGAGCCATAGGAACACGGCGCTGGAGCGGGGGTGGAAACCGAGGAGATGGGGGACGGCACAGCACAACGCGGCCGGGCTGCGAAGGCTGATGCGTTCAGCGAGTGTGGACGTCATGCCCCGACTCTCGTGTCGGGGCTGCCCTGATGCCAGGAGGTGTCAGTCGACTGTGGAGGGCTGACCATCCCTGTTGACGACCACCCATGCCGGGTTCTTCGCGGTAACCCGATCACCGGAGGACTGGCCGCGCACGCGCCTGCTGAGCCAGGGTGATGCGTGACGGGCCACCCACCGGGCATGGCGGACCGGCTGGAGGGTCGACCGCGAAGGTACGCCAGAGACCATCGGGGTTCGCCAATCATCGCTGCCGTGACCCAGCGTCTCCAGGACGGACTCAGCCACCAGTGCGTGGCCCTGAGGTGACAGGTGCAGGCGATCCTCGTCCCACAGGCGGTCGTCATCGAAGACAGCTGCCCCCCAGAAGTCGACCACTCGGCAGCCGTAGTGAGCCGCTATGGAGCGCACCGCACTGTTCAGGCCACGCAGCCGACCTCGAATCGGCGCCATCGCCCGGGAGCGTCGCGCAGGATCCCCGAAGGAGAAGAGCACCACGTCTGCACCCGTGGCGCGCAGCTCGCGGACTCCTCGCTCCAGCCTGGTGGCCATCATGTCCAGGTCGAACCGGCGACGCAGTGCATCGTTCACCCCTGCGCCCACGGTCACCAGGTCCGGACCGAGCGCGACAGCCTGTGCCACCTGCTCTCCCATCACCTCGGGCAGCAGGCGACCACGGATGGCGAGGTTGGCGTAGGTGAAGTCCCCCTCACCCCGGCCTGCGGCGAGTGCACCGGCCACGCGGTCAGCCCAGCCGAGGTGGCGACCATCGGCTCGCCGTTCGTCCTCCAGCCCCTCGGTGAAGCTGTCACCGAGGGCGACGTAGGACCGCCATGCACGAGGCCACAGCGACGAGGACGGATCCGAGCTCAGCGGCGTCGGTGCCATGGCAGCAAGAGGCCCGGCCGTCGAAGGCTTCCCCTCCCGCGACGACCGGGCAGACGCAACGCTAGTGGAGCCCCCAGCGGCCTTCTGCACCGACACGCCGGCAGGCTCACTCACCGGTCTTGGGTGCTCCTGCGAAGGCGCGATTCGCCTTCCGGAACCACAGCACCAGAGCGATGACGCCGATGATGACCTGGGGCAGGTAGGACGCCATCCGCCAGACGACGTCGGCCGCCTGGGCGACAGAGCCCGAGACCCCCATGCTCTGGAGCAGGGCGATCATCAGGGCATCGGTCGTCCCCAGGCCGCCGGGTGTGATGGGAACCATCAGCATGATCTGGCTGGTCGCGAAAGCGCCGAAGGCGGCCAGCGGGGACGTTCCATCCGTGTCCCAACCCTCCACGCCGCGCAGCGACGCGTACATGATGAGGAACTGGGTCATGATGACGGCGACCTGAGCGGCCGTGAGCAGGAGCCAACGGCGCCGCAGCACGTCGTACATGTCGGCACGGAACTTGCAGATGGGAGCAACGAGGTCGAGATCCTTGAGCTTGGCGAAGCGCGATCGCAGCGGGTTGATCATGCGGTTGCCGAGACGGCCGACTCCCGCGGCAAGCTTCTCGGATCGCATGATCAGGACGAATCCGACAATGATCACGACGAGGATGCCCAGCCCCAGGGGCGCCACCCAGTTGTAGCTGCTGTTGCCGCCCTCCACCGAGAGCGCCGCCACTCCAAGGATGGGCAGTCCCAGACTCACGAAGATGCTCCACAGGCCGACCGCGGTGATCGCGGCCGTCGCGGTGGAGCCAGAGATCTTGTACGTCGCGAGCATCGCGTACTGCACCGCAAGTCCGAACGCCCCACCGGCCGGGACGCCGTTGGAGATGGCGAAGGCTGCCTGATTCACCTGCTGCGATGGCCAGTACCGAAGGCCCGGGGTTGCCGCCATGAAGGGAAAGCCGTAGACGAGCAGGTAGGCGATGACCGTCACGCCGATGATCACCAGGGCCATCGGCGTCATGCTCTCGAGATTCGCGAAAGCCTGCTGGTAGTTCGAGCCGGTGACCTGAGGGATCACCTTCCAGAAAATCAGCACGATCACGGCGAGGCCGATCAGACCGAGGATGATCGACTTCCGCTTGTCGAGCTGGGCGGTCGGCGCTGCACCCTGCGGGGCATCGCTGGAAACGACGTCAGGGGCGTGCTCTTCGGGCGTGGACATGGGGCGAGCCTGCCACAGCTGACCCCGATAGGGGGCCACCTGCAGGCCCTGAATCGTCATTGGGCAGGATGCAGTCATGCGGTTGGACCATCTCTCGTATTCCTGCACCACTGCCGAGATCGCGGACGTCATCCAGCGGATCGGCGGCGACCTCGGCGCCACGTTCGTGGATGGAGGTCGCCACCCCTCGTTCGGGACCCGCAACTTCATCCTCCCCCTCGCGCATGGGTGTTACGTCGAGGTCGTCTCGGCCCTTGACCACCCCGCTGCCGAGAAGGCCCCTTTCGGTCGTGCCGTGGCAGCATCGGCAGCCGACGGGGGTGGCTGGTTCAGCTGGGTCGTCGCCGTCGATGACATCTCCCCCGTTGAGGGCAGGCTCGGCCGCGAGGCCCGAGCGGGTCATCGCATCAGGCCGGACGGCGTGGAACTGACCTGGAAGCAGATCGGCATCCTCAACGTCATGGAGGATCCTCAACTCCCTTTCTTCGTCGAGTGGTCGTGCCAGACCACCGAGCATCCTTCAGCGGGGGGTTCCACCGTCGCCATCGACCGCATCGAGATGAGCGGCGACCCTGATGCCATCGCCGATTGGCTGGGAACGGGTGTCAGCGCTGCACTCGAGGGCATCACCGTCGAGTGGGTGGACGGCGAGGAACCGGGCATCGTCGCCGTCTGGTTCGCCACCCCGCACGGTTCCGTACGCATCGACTGACCGACCGGCCCACCCAGGGGAGATCCGATGTCCGCCTTCACACCCGTGCCCCGTTCCGCCATGGAGTGGGAGCGCAACGTCCTCGGCTCGATGGTCACGCGCCTGAGGACCGACGGAGCCATGCTCACGGTCGTCCATGGGCGCCAGGGGGACAGCGTCCCCGAGCACGGCTACACCCGCGGCTCGGTCACCTATGTCGTCTCCGGCCGGATCCAGATCGGTGGTGCCATTCTGGGACCGGGTGAGGCCGGCACCTACACGGCTCCCGGAGGCTACTTCTCTGTCCAGTTCCTCGAGGACTCCACCTATGTGGTGGCCAGAGCGCACGACGACCAGATCACCGTTCCGGACATCGGCGAGCGCGCCGCCCACAATCTCGACGCCTGAGCTTGCCGCAATTCACCCGGGCTGATCGCCCCCGACCGATAGCCTCCGCCCATGGTTGATTCCCCGAACCCGCCGGCCTCCGGTCGAGTACCCGGCACGCTGGTACTGACCGCTGGGATCACCTGGCGACTGCTGGTGGTCATCGCCGGTCTGCTCGTAGCGGGGTACGTCCTCGACCTCATCTTCCCCGTGGCCTTCGCCCTCTTCTTCGCCCTGCTCGTCACGGCCTGGACCCAGCCGATCATGAACCTGATCCATCGGGTGCTGCCCAAGGTCATCTCGATGGTGCTCGCACTGGTCATCATCCTGACTCTGGTCGTGGTCATCGTCGGTGCGGTGGTGAGCTCGAGCATCCAGGAAGGGCCCAAACTCGTCGCCTCGATTCAGTCGGGGTTCAAGGAGATCGAGACCTGGCTGAAGACCGGCCCACTCCAGATGAGCGACGCGAACTTCAACAACCTGCTGACCGAGGCCCAGTCCTGGGGCAAGAACTTCGCCACGGGACTCCTGGGTGACGCGGTCGGCGCCCTGGGATCCGTCGGCACCCTCGTCATCGCCGGCTCGGTGTTCTTCTACGCCGTCGTCTTCTTCCTGCTCACCCCCAAGGCCATCTGGGGATGGCTGATGAGCTGGATGCCCTCGGGCATCCGGACGCCCGTGAATGTTTCGGGGACACTGGCCTGGGACGCGATCTCGGGCTACACCCGCGGCATTGTCGTGGTCGCCTTCGCCGATGCGATGCTCGTGTTCATCGGCCTTCTCATCCTGCAGGTGCCCCTCGCACCCGCCCTGGCTGCTCTTGTCTTCCTCGGCGCCTTCATCCCCGTCATCGGCGCCCCAATCGCCACGTTCTTCGCGGCCATCGTCGCCCTGGCCGAGCGAGGGCCCCTCGTCGCCCTGCTCGTCGTCGGCCTGACCGTACTCGTCGGCTCCTTCGATGGGGACGTCCTGCAGCCCCTCGTCATGGGCAAGGCGGTGAACCTCCATCCGCTGGCCATCGTCTTCTCGATCGCGGCCGGGAGCATCATCCTGGGCATCGTGGGCGCGCTCATCGCAGTTCCCATCGCCGGAGCCATCTACAAGGTGGCGAAGTACCTCACCGGTCGTGATCCAGACAACCCCTATCCCCC
>DMPC01000139.1 GCA_003456155.1 Actinomycetota bacterium
TACGGCCCGCACTTCTGCGCCGGGCATGCCTTCGCCCGAGGCCAGGAGCGCATTGCTCTCGAGATGCTCGTCTCGTCGCTTCCCGACCTCGCCCTCGATCCCCAGCATGAGGTGACGATGCGTGGCTGGGAGTTCCGGGCACCTGCCGAGCTTCGCGTCACCTGGTGAGGCTGCGGTGACGCATTCCGATCAGTAATCCTCGATGTACTCCTCGAGCTCCCACCGGGTGACCTCCCGGGTCTCTGGGTCCTCGACCGCGGCCTCGTAGCGCTCGACCTCGTCGCGCTTCATCGTGACGAAGACGTCGATGAAGTCACCGGTGAGCAGATCGCGCAGGGCGGCATCCTCGTCAAGGGCATCCAGTGCGGCCCTCAGCGTCATCGGCAGCACCGGCCTCGCCTCGTCCTCGTAGGCCCAGCCCTCGGCCGCAGGTGGCGGGGTGAGTCCTCGGCGGATTCCGTCGAGGGCCGCAGCAAGAACCACTGCGATCACGACATATGGGCTGGCTGCGCCGTCTCCGATGCGGAGCTCCAGGCGGGTGCCCTGACCGCGCTCCGGAGGGATCCGGATCATCGTCGATCGGTTGTCATATCCCCAATTCGACCGGAAGGGGGCCAGGGTGTCGGGGCCCAGCCGCTTGTAGGCGTTCACGGTCGGATTGGTGAACGCCGCGATGGCATCCGCGTGCTCGGTGACTCCCGCGATCATCTGCAGGGCCGTCTGTGAAAGACCGTCCGCGCCGTCATGCATGAGGTTGTTGCCGTCTGCATCCGTGACGGAGAAGTGCAGGTGGAAGCCCGATCCACCCTCGTCGTTCCAGGGCTTGCCCAGAAAGGTTCCCAGGATTCCGCGGGTGGCCGTGACGTCCTTGATCGCCGTCTTGAACAGGAAGGTGCGGTCAGCCGCATCCATCGCCTCGCTGTGCCACAGGTTGATCTCGTACTGCGAGGGGCAGAACTCATGGTTGCCCGCGAAGGCCCCGATGTTGAGTTGGTCGAGCATGCGCAGCAGGTGCAGGTAGTGGCCGTCTGGGTCGACGTGCGCGCCCGTGGTGTAGACGCGCCCCGTCTTGTTGAGAATGCGCTCCCATCCGTCCTCGGTGCGCCGGGCGAAGTAGAACTCCAGCTCCGGACCGCACACCGGGGTCAGCCCGAGCTTGTCGTACTCGTCGAGCACCGATCGGAGTACGGCCCGAGGCGCGACGTCACTGCGCGAGCCGTCAGGGTTGTCGATGTCCGCGATGGCATAGGCCACGCCGGGCAGCCACGGAATCGGTCGGATGGTGTCCGTGTCCAGCCGCGAGATCATGTCGGGCAGCCCGTCACCGAAGCTGCCGGATCCCGCGTCGAGGACGTCGCCGCGGGTTGTCGTGACCCAGGTGCCCTGGCAGAAGGCAGGCCCATGGGCAGCCGCACGCTCGAGCTGCGAGACCAGGATGTCCTTCGACCGCGTGATGCCGAGAAGGTCGGTGAAGATGAGTCGCAGCACGTCGATGCCCTGCGTCTCCAGGATGCGGCGCGTCTCGGCCAGGTCGTGCTTCATGGGTCTCCTCGGGCACTAGCGGGTCCGATGATCGTTCGGACCCCGACGAATCCACTGGATGGTAGGCGAGGCGGCCACCGGAACACCGTGGCGGCCGCGACAGCACAGCATGGCACGGCCCTCACCGGAATTTCAGCCGATCCGACTATCCGTTTGGGTCCGAACGACCTATGATGTGCCGACACCGCTGACGCACGCCCATGACCGAGGGAGCCCTATGTCCGTCATCTCCGTCGCCGGTGTCGAGGTCGACACCCGGCACTGGATCGGTGGCCGGCGGGTGGCCTCAGAGTCGACCTTCGACGATGTGTCCCCCATCGACGGCAGTCTCCTGGGGCAGGTCAGCCGGGGCGGTCGCGCCGAGGCCGACGCAGCGGTGGCCGCTGCGCGGGAAGCCTTCCCCCTGTGGTCGCGCATGACGGCCGACGAGCGGGGCGTGATCCTCTTCCGCCTCGCCGATCTGATCGAGGAGCACATCGAGCCGTTGTCGATCCTCGAGACGACCGACAACGGCTCGCTGCTGCGCTCCCACCGGCGTGGAGTCATGCCCCGCGTGGCCATGAACATCCGATTCTTCGCCGACTACGCGATCAACCGGCTCAACCATCCGGTCTTCGAGACCCGCGGCCACGACAACCACGTGTCCTGGGATCCCTCCGGGGTGGCCGTCATCATCACCCCGTGGAACGCACCCCTGATGCTGGCGACCTGGCGGATCGGCCCGGCTCTGGCCTCCGGTGACACCGTCGTCCTGAAGCCACCGGAGTGGGCGCCGCTCACCGCCTCCTACTTCGCCGACCTCACGGCGCAGGCTGGCCTTCCCGCCGGCGTCTTCAACGTGGTGCAAGGCTTCGGCGTCGAGGCGGGAGCACCACTGACCGAGAACGCCGGTGTCTCCCGGATCTGCTTCACCGGATCCGTGCCGACCGCCAAGGTGATCGCGCGGGCGGCGGCTGAGAACCTGATCCCCTGCTCCTTCGAACTCGGTGGCAAGAGCCCGACCGTGATCCTCGACGACGCCGACCTCGACCTTGCCGTCGACCTGGCCGTCGAGCAGTACGACAACGCTGGGCAGGTGTGTCTCGCCGGAACACGACTCCTCGTCCAGGAGGGCGTCGCCGATGCCTTCATCGCGCGCTTCCGGGAGCGGGCCGCACAGATCCGGCAGGGGGATCCTCGTGATGAGGAGACCCAGATCGGCCCCAACATCCATCTCGCTCACATCGAGCGGGTCCAGGGCTTCGTCGACCGGGCGCGGCAGGACGGCGCCACCATTGCCTACGGCGGCACCGTGAACACCGAGCTGGGCGCCCACTACTTCCAGCCCACGCTGGTCGTGGACGCCCTCGCCGGCAGCGAGATC
>DMPC01000037.1:0-1153 GCA_003456155.1 Actinomycetota bacterium
GCACCTGCCGCGGATGGCGCCGCCCGTTGGGCCGTCCCCGTAGACAGGTGTGCGTCGAGAGCCCTACCATCCACCATGTTATCGCTAACACGCCAGGCTGAGAGCAGTGAGGAGAGATCGTGGGCCGCGTAGCTGTAGGCGTCGACTTCGGAACCCTCTCGGGCCGTGCCGTCGTCGTGTCCGTCGACGACGGCACCGAGCTCGCCAGCGCGGTGGTCGCGTACGCGCATGGCGTCATCGATGCACGCCTACCGACCGGTCGGGCCCTCGGCACCGGCTGGGCTCTTCAGTCCCCTCAGGACTGGCGGGCGGTGCTCCAGCAGGCGGTACCCGAGGCCGTACGGGCAAGTGGCGTGGAGCCCGCGGACGTCGTGGGCATCGCCACGGACTTCACCGCCTGCACCGTCCTGCCGGTGACGACGGACGGCGTCCCCCTGTGCGAGGTGCCCGCGCTTGCCGACCGCCCCCACGCCTGGCCGAAACTCTGGAAGCACCATGCGGCCCAGGGTCAGGCGGACCGCATCAATGCCCTCGCCCGCGAGATGGGCGAGGCGTGGCTGCCTCGGTACGGCGGCGCCATCTCCGCCGAATGGGAGTTCGCGAAAGCCCTTCAGGTGCTCGAGGAGGACCCGGAGGTCTACCGTGCCGTCGACCTGTGGGTCGAGGGTGCCGATTGGATCGTCTGGGAACTGTGTGGCGCGTTGGTCCGCAACCCCTGCACGGCCGGGTACAAGGGAATCTTCCAGGACGGCCGCTATCCGAGCAGGGATTTCCTCGGCGCGCTGCACCCGGCGTTCGCCGACTTCGCGGAGCAGAAGCTCGCCGGACCGATGGGGTCGCTCGGAGCGATGGCCGGTGGCCTGTCGGCGCGCGCAGCAGAGTGGACAGGCCTGCCCGAGGGAACCCCTGTGGCCGTGGGCAACGTCGATGCGCACGTCACTGCTGCAGCGGCCGATGCTGTTCGACCGGGCCGGCTTGTTGCCATCATGGGCACGTCCACCTGCCACGTCGTGAACGCCGATCGGCTCGTCGAAGTCCCCGGGATGTGCGGGGTGGTCGACGGCGGCATCGTTGCCGGCCTCTGGGGCTACGAAGCCGGCCAGTCCGGCGTGGGGGACATCTTCGGCTGGTTTGTCGAGAGTTTCGTCCCACC
>DMPC01000037.1:1401-2151 GCA_003456155.1 Actinomycetota bacterium
AAGCCCGTGGGCGGGCACGGTCTCATCGCCCTGGACTGGATGAGTGGCAACCGCTCGGTGCTCGTGGATCACGATCTGTCGGGGCTCATTCTCGGCTTGACCCTGTCGACTCCACCGGAGGATGTGTATCGCGCCCTGGTCGAGTCCACCGCCTTCGGCACCCGCATGATCGTGGAGACGTTCCAGGACTCCGGCGTTCCGATCGACGAGTTCGTCGCGGCCGGAGGGCTGACGCGCAACCGATGGCTGATGCAGGTGTACGCCGATGTGCTGGGGATGCCGATCCGATGCGTGGCATCGGGCCAGGGCCCGGCGCTGGGCTCAGCCATCCACGCAGCCGTGGCAGCGGGGGTGTACCCCGACGTCATGACGGCGTCTGCGGCGATGGGCAGGCTCGAGCCGGAAGCCATCGAGCCTGACCCGAGCCGGCATGCGGCATACGCGCGTCTGTATTCCGAGTACGTCCATCTGCACGACTGGTTCGGTCGGGGCGGCAACGAGGTCATGCGGCGTCTCGCCGCACTGCGACGGGAGGTGATGGCTGATGCGCACGCTGACTCCTGACGAGATGGAGCGTGTGCGGGCCGTGCGGCTGAAGGTCGCCCAACTCCATGACGAGTTGCCTGCCCACGGCCTGGTCTCCTGGACGGGCGGCAATATCTCCGGCCGGGTACCGGGGCTAGAACTCTTCGTGATCAAACCCAGTGGTGTCCGGTACCCGGACCTGACCGCTGATTCGATGGTCGTCTG
>DMPC01000037.1:2468-3014 GCA_003456155.1 Actinomycetota bacterium
TTGGCGAGCCGATCCCATGTGTGCTCACCGCCATGGCCGACGAGTTCGGTGGCGAGATTCCCATCGGACCGTTCGCCAGGATCGGTGACGATGCCATCGGCGAGGGCGTGGTACAGACCCTTCGCGGTCATCGCTCACCGGCGGTGCTGATGCGCGGGCACGGTGTCTTCACGATCGGGCCGAATGCGACAGCTGCAGTCAAGGCTGCCGTGATGTGCGAGGACATCGCCCGCACGGTGCACCTGGCACGGCAGCTCGGGCCGGTCAGTCCCTTGGCTCCTGACGACATCGACGCTCTGTACACCCGGTACCAGCACGACTACGGCCAAGGGGAGTCACGATGAGGCAAAGCACACCCGAGATCTGGTTTCTGACGGGCAGCCAGACGCTCTATGGGCCCGAGGTTCTCGCCCAGGTGGCGGAGCAGTCGCGAGATGTGGTTGCCGCACTCGAGGCGTCCGGCGCACTACCGGCCAGACTCGTGTGGAAGCCGGTGCTGGCTGGCGCTGATGCCATTCGAGCGGCATGCATCGAAGCGTCAGTTGA
>DMPC01000037.1:3249-13300 GCA_003456155.1 Actinomycetota bacterium
TGGATCGGTGGCCTGTCCGCACTGACCAAGCCGTTGCTGCATCTCCATACTCAGGCTGCTCGCGAGTTGCCGTGGTCCACGATTGACATGGACTACATGAACCTGAACCAGGCCGCCCACGGGGACAGGGAGTTCGGGTTCATCGAGACCCGCCTGCGCCTGGACCGGGCGACGGTCTCGGGTCACTCCAGTGACCCTGAGGTCGCGAAGCGCATCGGCTCGTGGGCCAGGGCCGCGATCGGCTGGAACGAGGCGCAGCACCTGAAGGTGGCCAGGTTCGGGGACAACATGCGCGACGTCGCGGTCACCGAGGGCGACAAGGTCGAGGCCCAGATCCGCTTCGGTGTCTCGGTGAACACCTACGGGGTGACCTCTCTCGTGGACGCCGTGGCTGCCGCAAGCGATGCGGACGTGGATGACGTGGTGACTGCCTACACAGAGCTATACGCCATGACGCCCGACCTCTTACCGGGCGGCGATCGCCATGAGGCCGTGCGGTACGGCGCTCGGATCGAGGTCGCCCTCCGGGCTCTGCTTGAGGAGGGCGGTTTCGGTGCCTTCACCACCAACTTCGAGGATCTCGGCGGCCTGCGCCAACTGCCGGGCGTTGCCGTCCAGCGACTGATGGCTGAGGGTTACGGCTTCGGCGGTGAGGGGGACTGGAAGTCCGCAGTTCTGCTTCGGCTCGTGAAGGCGATGGGCGAGGGGCTGGCTGGGGGAACCTCCTTCATGGAGGACTACACCTACCATCTGGGGCCCGGGACACCGCGGGTCCTCGGAGCGCACATGCTCGAGGTGTGTCCGTCCATTGCGGAGGGCACCCCCAGACTCGAGGTCCATCCGCTGTCGATCGGGGGGCGTGAGGATCCGCCCCGTCTCGTCTTCAGCGCTGCCCCGGGCCCAGCGGTCGTCATCGGCATGTCCGACCTCGGCGACCGGTTCCGCTTGGTGGCGAACGAGATCGACGTCGTTCCCCCTGACGAGCCGCTGCCCAGGCTCCCGGTGGCCCACGCCGTATGGGAGCCCCGGCCCACCTTCCAGGTCGCGACCGAGAGCTGGCTCTACGCCGGAGGCCCGCACCACACGGTGCTGACCTCGGCCGTACCGACCGAGACCTTGAGTCACTTCGCTGACATGGCGGGCGTCGAGTTGGTCCTCATCGGCGCCGACTCGACGGTCGAAGGCATCCGCGACCGGCTGCGCTGGGATGCCGCCTACTACCGACTGCGGCAGGGCCTGTGATCGGAATGGGTGCCTTCGTCGAGCGTCCGGTCGATCTTGAGGCGGTCCCCTGGAGTCGACGTGGCTCCTACATGTCGCTCTCCATGAACACGGAGTCCCGCGATCATCCGGGGCGAGATCATCCGATCGACCCTGGCCTGTACCTGTGCGATCTCGGCGGCTATCGCCTCTGGCGGTGGAACGGTGTATTCCGCATCGTTGGCCTCAGTGACGGCGAGCCGGCTCCGCTCACCGTCAGTGAAGCCAAGCCCACATTTCTGCGCCTGGCCGCCGGTGACGGTGAGGTCGAGATCACCTGGGATGGCACAGACACGATGCGCTTCCGGGCGAGGTCCACGGGCCTGCGCCTGATCCAGAGCGTGATCGACCCGATGGACGCGGCGCTCGCCTTCCCGGTGGGCAGCTCGACGTGGCGTCTACAGATGGGAGAGGACGCGCACTACGCCATGACCTGCCTGACCGGACATCTCGTCATCGATGCGCCGAGGGTGCGGACGGGATCGGGGGACACCGAGGACAGGAAGGTCATCGACCTGGAACCGGACGCCGAGGGCTGGGCAGAGTTGGCCATCACCCAGTACCGGACCGGCTTTCGCGCTCCCCGCGAATGGCAGTCCTTCGACGAGGCGAAGGCGGATGCGGCCGCGGACCTCGACTCCTGGGCTGCGGCGTTCCCGGCGGTGGCCTCCGATCTGCAGCCGGCCCGCGATGCGGCGATTGCGCTCCTGTGGACCAACACGGTCGCGGCGCGAGACAACCTGAGGCGGCCGGCCGTTCTCATGTCGAAGAACTGGATGCACGCGGTCTGGTCGTGGGACCACTGCTTCGTGGCCCTCGGCCTTTCGCAGGGCGACCCCGGTCTGGCTTGGGATCAGTTCATGCTCTTCTTTGATCGCCAGTCGCCGGACGGCATGCTCGCAGACATCATCTCCGACTACGGGTGCATCTGGGGATTCTGCAAGCCGCCCGTTCACGGCTGGACCCTGCGAAGGCTCATGGAGGCGGGAGCCGTGCCCCCGGGCGGCCTCGAGGAGGTGTACCTGCCGCTGGCCGCATGGACGGACTGGTGGCTCACGTATCGCGATGACGACTCCGATGGCCTGGCGGAGTACTTCCACGGCTGCGACAGCGGCCAGGACAACTCGGCCGCTTTCGACCAGATCGGGTTCCCGGCCGCCTCCCCGGACCTGGCCGCCTTCCTCGTGGTGCAGATGGACGTCCTTGCCGATGTCGCCGCGCGCATCGGTCGGATGGAGGAATCCTCGACCTGGCGTCGACGCGCGGATGAGCAGCTGAGTGCTGTGATGGAGAACCTCTGGCAGGACACGCACTTCGTGGTTCGCCGTGGTGGCGACCGTGTGGTGGCGTACGACCGCTTCAGCCAGGTCTTCTACCTTCCACTCATCCTCGGCGAGCGGCTGCCCGAGAACGTGCGTGCCGCGCTGCTGGCAGAGGTCGACGCCGTCATCACGCCGCACGGCATCGCCAGCCAGGGTCCGGGCAGCCCGCTGCACGAAAGCGACGGCTACTGGCGGGGTCCGATCTGGGCGCCGACCACGTACCTAGTCATGGACGGACTCGCAGCATGCGGCGATCAGGCGCGAGCCGACGACCTCGGCCGCGGTTTCGCAGCGATGGCCCGGGCGGGCGGTTTTGCGGAGAACTACGAAGCTACCAGCGGTCGTCCATTACGCGATCGCGGATACAGCTGGTCCGCTGCCGTGTTCCTGTGCATCGCGTCGACCATCGACGATCACCGACTATGACGGACACAATCGTCATTGCCAGCAGCAGTCTGCAGGCGACCTTCGCTACCCGCGATGGATCACTGATCCATCTGGTGACGGTCGACGGTGAATGGCCGATCCTTGAAGGGGACGGGCTGGGTCTGGGATTCTCCCTGCTAGTGCCACTAGACGGTCGCAGGAACAACCCCGTCGACTCCAGGGAGCAGCCGCCGCCTGCTTGGGAGATCGCCGACGATGGCACCTCTGCTGTGGCCGAGTGGGCCCGTGTGCGCTCGGAGCATGGTGGTGAGCACGACATCGCCGTGCGCATGACGGTGTGCGTCGAGGGGGAGCGGCTGGTCTTCTCGCTCACAATCGACAACCACTCCGAGCTGATGGTTGAGGACGCGAGATTCCCGCGCGTTGGCGACGTGCGGCAGGCTTCGACTGACCGACCGCTCTACAGCTTCATGGCGGGCTACGCAGACGGCCGCCGCCGACCATTCCGCCCCCGGTTCCTGGACTCCGTCCCTTACTTCGGTGTCGACCGTCCTGCCTACATCAACGATCCGATGGAACAGAGCGCTGCTGCGCCCTACACGCCGTTCATGTTGGTGGAGGACGGCGAGCGTGGCCTGTACCTCGGGCTGGACCAGCCGTCCCATGAGATCGTCGGATGGATTCTGGAGCTGCGTCCCGGCTGGTCGGACTCCATGCACCTGAAGGTGCCGGATCGCGACATGTCCGCACCCGAGCCGACCTGCGTCCGAATCGACGTCGCGCATCTGCCGTACCTGCCCGCGGGAGCCTCGTGCACCCTGCCGTCAATCGCCATGGCCGCATTCACCGGTGGCTGGCAGGCCGGAGCCGGCATCTATCGCGAGCGGCGCTCCACCTGGACGTCTCCGGCGGATCCGCCGGAGTGGGCCACAGGGCCCACGGCCTGGATGCAGCTTCAGGTGAACTCGCCTGAGGACGAGTTGCGACTCCCCTTCGACCGATTGCCGGAGGTTGCGCGCAGCTGCGTGCACCATGGTGTCGGCTCCATCCAGCTTGTCGGCTGGAATGAGGGCGGCCAGGACCGCAACAACCCCAACCACACGCCGGACCCGCGACTCGGTGGGACGGAAGCCCTCAGGGAGGCGATTGCCGAGTGTCAGCGGCTCGGGGTCCGGATCGTGCTCTTCGCCAAGTTCACCTGGGCGGATCGGAGCAGCGCGCTCTACCGCACCGAGCTGCATCGTGATGCGATCCGCGACCCATACGGCGACACCTACGATCACCCCGGCTACAAGTACAACACCGTCTCGCAGCTGCTCGGAGTCAGCACGCGTCAGCTCGTCCCGATGTGTTTCGCCAGCGAGCACTACCGGGCTCTGTGCGAGTCCGACTTCCGCGGAATCGTCGACCTCGGCGCCGACGGGATGCTGTTTGACGAGTGCCTGCATCACGGCAGGGCACTGCTCTGCTTCGACGCGACGCACGGTCACCGCTCGGGAGGGTCGGTCTTCAACTTCGACGACGCACTCATCGAGGCCTTCGCGTCTTATGCCCGAGCGGTCAATCCGGAATTCCTCTTCGCAGGAGAGGCGATCTACGACGGGCAGTTCGGGGTCTACCCGCTCTCCTACCATCGAAGCTTCGAGGTGGATCACATTCCGCTGACGCGCTTCATGCATCCCCGCGCCCAACTGGCCGTGGCCAGCGTCGGCTTCGACGACCGGAACCTCATCGGCCAAGCGCTCGTCCGCCGCTACATCCTGAGCTACGAGCCGTTCAACTTCCAAGGGCGCCTCGAGGATTTCCCCCTCACGGCCGCCTACGGCAGGTCCATGGACGAACTGCGCACTACATGGCGGCGCTGGTTCTGGGACGGGGAGTACCGGGACGAGCTGGGCGCGTCCGTGCACACCGCGGCGGGGGAGCAGCATCATCCGTTCGCGGTGTTCGCCCCTGACGACGGCTCTCACCCGGGCGTTGCCCTGGCGAACCACACGGGGGTACCGGTGCGACTGAAGGTTGCGATCGACGGAAGCACGGAGCCGCTCGCCTTGCACCTCATCGACGGCCCTGGCTGGGAGCCGGCTCACGACAACTGGCTGGAAGTGCCTGCCCATTCCGCCGGGATCGTGTTGCCGTTCGGCATCGTGGCGAACGGCCGCGGAGTCTCCCGGTGAGTCGTTACCGCATCGTTATCTGGGCCTCGGACGAACTGCTTGACGAGATACATCATACGTACGATATTAGTCACGCCGCCCCACCTCATCCCTGGTCCCGTCACCCGGGATCCCACGAAAGGTAGATGCATGGCCCTCTTGAGAACGCGCCAATTCATGGGCGCCGGAACGCTCGCTGCCACGGCAGCCCTGCTCCTTGCAGGCTGCGGTGGCTCGGCAGAATCTGGCGAGGCGACCGCCTCGTCAGCTGCCCCCTCGGCCTCCGAGAGCGCTGTCGCCAGCGCAGCCCCATCTGCAGAGGCCAGTGCATCGGCTGAGCCGCAGGCAGCGGGGGATCTCACGATCTGGACCGAGGACTACTACGTCAAGATCTTCGAGCCCGCCGTGAAGCCCTGGGCTGAGGCGAACGGCATCAACGTGAACTTCGTGACCAAGGATTTCTACACGATGACTGATGAGTTCATCGCTGCCGTCCCGGCTGGGGAGGGCCCCGACCTGCTCATCGCACCTACCGCCACCTACCAGTTGGTCTCGAACGGCGTCGCTGCGCCGGTCGAGCTGGGCGACCTGGCCGCGGGCTTCGATGCCGGCGCGATCGCAGCCGTGACTCAGGATGGCCAGATCTACGGCGTGCCCTTCACGGTGGAGAACATTGCGCTCTACCGAAACACGGATCTCGCATCCACCGCGCCGGCGACCTTCGACGAGATGATCGCGGCCGGAAACGCACTCGTTGATGAGGGCAAGGCGAAGTCCGCCTTCTGCATCGGCCAGGACCCCAAGAGCGGCAATGGCTACCTCCTCATGCCGTTCATGTCGTCCTTCGGGTCGACCATCTTCGCTCAGGATGCGAATGGCAACTTCGACGGCAATCAGCTGACTCTCGACGATGCCGCGGGTCAGGAATTCGCCAAGTGGCTCGGTGAGGCGGGAGCCTCAGGCGCCCTCAATCCCGACATGACCTTGGACATCGCTCTCCAGCAGTTCAAGGACGGCGAGTGCCCCTTCCTCGTGACTGGCCCGTGGGACCTGGGTGGCATCAAGGAGTCGGGCGTGAACTTCGCCATCGACGCGATCCCGACCGCCGGTGGGGAGCCCGCTGCCCCGTTCGTCGGAAACTACGGGGTGTACGCCTCCTCACAGGCGGCGAATCCGCTGGCCGCGCAGCTGTTCCTTACAGACTTCATGACCAATACGGAATCGCAGGTCGCGATCTGGGAGGGTGCGCAGAACCCGCCGGCGCTCACCGCCGCGTTCGAGGCCGTGGCCGACGATCCGTACATGAAGGCGTTCGGCGAGATCGGAGCCTACGGAGTGCCGACTCCGCCCATTCCGGCCATGAGCCAGGTGTGGGGCCCGTGGGGCGAGACGGAGGTCCTGATCCAGCGCGGCAAGGGTGATCCGGTCAAGCTCTGGAAGGACATGGCCGAGAAGATCCGGGCGGATATCGCCAAGATGTAGTTTGACCCCGGGGGGCCGCCTTTGGCGGCCCCCCGGCTCATCTCTGCAGGCGGTCTGAACCCCAAAGCGAAACGAGCATCCATGACGCTTGAGGCGCCAACTCGAACAGGCCGGGCGACTCGTCCCAAGGCCGTTCCGGAGTCGCCGGCGAGTGGCTGGGCCCTTGTCGTCAAGGTCGCCCTCATGGCCCTCGTTGATGCGCTCGGCATCTACCTGGTGCTCAGGTTCGCCGCGACTGACCAGATGATCATCGCGGGCGTGGTGGCCGCTGCACTAATCATCATCAACATCGTCTACTTCCGTGCGGGAAACCTGCCGGCAAAGTACGTCATCCCTGGCTTGATCTTCCTCCTCGTGTTCCAGATCTTCGTCATCGGCTTCTCGGTCTTCGTGTCCTTCACCAACTTCGGATACGGCCACAACATCGAAAAGCCTGCTGCCATCGAAGCCATCCAGGCGAACTCCGTGACACGGTTGCCTGGGTCGGAGGCCTACCCGGTGGCGGTGCTGGACAAGGGTGGTGAGCTCTATCTCCTTGCCACCGCCTCGGACGGACAGGCGCTCCTGGGTTCAGCCACCACGTCGTTGGCCCCGGCCCCCGAGGCGGTCTTCGAGGGCGGCCAGGCCAAGGGTGTCCCGGGCTACACCACCTTGACACTCGGCGACCTGCTGCAGAAGCAGGAGGCTGTGACCACGCTCCAGGTGCCGCTCGGCGCCTCTGCGGCTGATGGCTATCTCAAGACCGTCAACGGTCTCAATGCGTACAGATTCACGAGCACGATGGTCTACTCACCGGAGACCGACACCATGCAGGACCTCGTCACCGGCACCGTCTACGTGGACAACGGGGAAGGAAACTTCGAATCGTCCGACGGCACCAATCTCGAGCCGGGCTGGAAGACCTTCATCGGCTTGCAGAACTACGCGACTGCCGTGGGCGCCGGTGGCCAGACCGACATCATCGGTGTCACGGTCTGGACCTTTGTGTTCGCACTGATGTCGGTGTTCCTGTCCTTCACTGTCGGCACCTTCCTGGCGCTCGTCTTCAACGACAGGCGAGTGAGAGGTAGACGTGTCTACCGACTCATCATGATCCTGCCGTACGCCTTTCCACTCTTCCTGACGGGCCTCATCTGGTCGGGCCTGCTGAACCAGCAGTACGGATTCATCAACGAAGTTCTTCTCGGAGGAGTCCAGATCCCGTGGCTCGACGACGAATGGCTCGCGCGGGTGACGGTGATCCTTGTCAGCGTGTGGTTCGGTGCCCCGTACTTCTTCCTCGTGTGCACCGGCGCCCTGCAGTCGATCCCGGAGGACGTGCTCCAGGCCGCTCAGGTGGACGGAGTCTCTCCATGGCAGCTCTTCCGGCACATCAAGCTGCCGCTGCTCTTGGTGGCTGTCAGTCCTCTGCTGATTGCGGCATTTGCCTTCAGCTTCAATGACTTCAACACCATCTTCATGCTGAGTGAGGGTGGGCCGGCAAATCCGTCGTCACCAATCGGAGCCGGATCGACCGACATCCTGATCACGGTGGTGTACAAGCTCGCGTTCCAGAGCGGTTCGAAGGACTACGGATTGGCCAGTGCCTTCTCCATGCTGATCTTCCTGATTGTCCTCGCCATTTCGGTGATCCTCTTCCGTCGCACCAAGTCACTGGAGAACGTCTACTAATGGAGAGCATCGAGCTTCAGGAGCTTGAGGCGGTGGCGCGAAGCCAGCCGCTGGAGGAGCCATTGGTGATCAAGCCACGGCGCCGGACCCCGACGCAGTGGCTCACGACCGTGGGTTGGCGTCACGCTGTCGGACTGATCGCGTGTGTCGTGGCCCTCTTCCCACTTCTGTACATCTTCTCCGCCTCCCTGAACCCGTCGGGAACGCTCACTGGATCCAACGAGCTGTTCCGCGAAGTCAGCACGCAGAACTATGTCAATCTCATGAGTGATCCGGGACGACCCTTCCTCCGCTGGTGGCTGAACACGATCCTCGTAGCCGGTGTCACCGCGGTCGCCTCGGTCTTCCTGTGCGCGCTGGCTGCCTACGCCTTCTCGCGGCTTCGCTTCACCGGTCGGCGCGTAGGGCTGGGGGCTCTGGTGCTCACCCAGATGTTCCCTCAGTTCCTCGGCGTGGTGGCCATCTTTCTGATGCTCGTGGTGATTGGCAATGCCGTCCCGGCCCTGGGTCTCAACTCACTTCTGGGCCTCATCGTCGTCTACCTCGGCGGCGCACTCGGCGTCAACACCTACCTGATGTACGGCTACTTCAACACGATCCCTCGAGAATTGGACGAGGCGGCGAAGCTCGATGGCGCGGGGCATGCGCGGATCTTCTTCACGATCATCCTCCGGCTCGTGGCGCCCATCCTTGTCATCGTCGGCATGCTTGTCTTCGTTGGCATCTCGGGGGAGTTCGTCATTGCGTCCGTGATCCTGAGCGATACCAACATGCAGACCGCTGCAGTGGGTCTCTACGGGATGATGTCGTTCCGCAATGACAACTGGGGGGTGTTCGCCGCCGGCGCCGTCCTGACAGCGCTACCGGTCATGATCATCTTCCTCTACGCACAGAAGCACATCGTGAGTGGACTCTTCGCCGGCAGCGGCAAGTAGATCCAGCAGGGTCGCCGAGAGTGCGGCCTGCCGGCGTTATGGAAGGGAGGGAGCGGCATGGCTTGGCTTGATCTGCCGCTCGAGCAGTTGCGCGAGCACCGCAGCGCGGTCGCTCCTGCGTCCGATGTGCGGGAGTTCTGGGCGCAGCGACTCCAGAAGGCGAGGGATCTGGCACGGGATCCCTCGGTCACTCCCGTCGCGACACCGCTGGCCATGGTGGAGGTCGGGGACGTCGAGTTCAGCGGCGCTGATGGCCATCCGGTGCGTGGCTGGTTCCTGAGGCCGAAGGGAGTCGACGGAGATCTCCCGTGCCTGGTCCAGTACATCGGGTACGGCGGAGGACGCAGTCGCCACCATGAGTGGACGTTGTGGCCCGCGGCCGGCTGGGCGACACTCGTCATGGACACCCGCGGCCAGGGATGGGCGGATACCCCCGATGAGGGAATGAGCGGGAATCCGCAGGTGCCAGGCTTCGTCACTCGAGGCATCACCGAGCCCGGGGAGCACTACTACGCCCGCGTGTTCGTCGATGCGGCCCGGGCCGTGGACACCGCTCGCATCCTGCCTGGCGTGGATGCATCACGGATCGCTGTGGGCGGCGGCAGTCAGGGTGGCGGCATCACCATTGCCGCGGCGGCTCTCAGTCAAGGCCTCATCGGCGCCTTGGTGGGAGTCCCCTTCTGGTGTGACGTGCTCCGCGCAGCGTCGATCACCGACTCCGATCCGTACCGCGAGATCAGGAACTATCTGCGGGCACGCCCGTATGACACGGAGGCGGTGGAACGCACGCTGTCCTATCTGGATGGCACGGTCATGGCGAGCCTCGCAACCGCTCCTG
>DMPC01000204.1:0-2372 GCA_003456155.1 Actinomycetota bacterium
CAGGGTTGACATCTGGAAGCGCTGACCGCCCGGCTCGGTGACCGGCTGGAGCACTGACCGCCCGAGTCGCCCGACTGTGCTCAAGCGGTCGCTGATGCTCTCGAGCGGCCTCCCGACAGCGTGACTTTCGCTACTGTCCGACAGCCTTGCCGTCGAGGAAGGCCTGCAGCTGATCGATCTCGCGCTGCTGCGTCGCGATGATGGCCTCGGCCAGGGAGGCAACCCGCGCGTCGCTGGAGCCGGTCACCGCACGGGCCATCTCGATCGCACCGGCATGGTGCTCGATCATCCCCTCGGCGAACAGGCGGTCGAAGTCCGGTCCGTTGGCAGCCTCGAGATCGGCGAGTTGCTCATCGGTGAGCATCCCCGCCATCCCATGCCCGGCGTGTGCGCCGCCATCGTCTCCGGGCGCGGGCACCTCAGCCTGCCACTCCACGAGCCACGCGCTCATCTGATCGATCTCGGGCTGCTGGGCTGCGAGGATCTCCTGCGCGAGCTGCACCACCATCGGATCGGTCGCCCTCGAATCGGCCAGCTCGGCCATGAGAACGGCCTGTCGATGGTGCGGGATCATCATCTGGGCGAACATGACGTCATCGGGCGAGGCATCAGTGGCAGTGGAGAGGGACTCGGAAGATGTCGAGGTTGACCCTCCTGCCGACTCAGATGCGCTGTTGCCTGCGTGCTCTGCACCGGAGTGCTCCGTGGAGCATGCGGCCAGCAGGGTAATTCCCACGATCGACAGCGTGACGCCAAGCGATCGTGAACGTCTGGCGCGCCCGGCGGTTGACCTGCGCGCGATCTGGCGCGTGGGCGCGATTCCTGGCGTGGGCTCGATCGTCGCCATGCCACGCTCGGTGAGCGGTGTGTCCCCACCGCCGATTCTCGCCTGCGTCATCAGCGCGCCCGTTCTGTCGTGACTCGTGTGGTCAGTCGAAGAGCTCTTCGAGGAAGCTCTTCTTGCGCTTGGGGTACTTGGGCTTGGAGTCGTAGGACGCGTAGCCGCGTGTGTCGTAGGACTCATAGCCGCGCGAATCACTCCGCGGCGGCGGGGGTGTGGCAGGCGCAGCAGGGGCTGCTGACCAGGTCGACTCCGCGGCGATCAGATGCTCGAGCTCCCCTCGGTCCAGGAAGATGCCCCGACAGTCGGTGCACTGGTCGATGTGCACGCCGTTCCTCTCGTAGGAGCGCATCGCTGCATGGCATTTGGGGCACGTCATCTCACTCATTCCTTCATGCTGCGCGACCTTCGGAGGAAGTGCAAGTCGGGTCGCTGGCCCCCCGATTGCGCGGCTGAGTAGCCGGCACGCCGACCATAGGGGCCCAGGGTTGCCTCAGCCCTCTTGGAGCCCCACTCGCTGGTGGACCTTGCGCAGCCACGGGGGCGCCCACCAGTTCGCCCGTCCTGCGATGCGCATGAACGCGGGCACGAGCAGTGCGCGCACCACAGTGGCATCCAGCAGGATCGCCACCGTCACGCCGAGCCCCAGCTGCTTGATGTTCGTCGCCCCACTGGTGAGGAATGCCGCGAAGACGATGGCGATGAGCAGGGCGGCAGCGGTGATGATGCGTCCGGTGCGCTGCAGGCCGAAGGCGACGGCCTCGGTGGTGTCCTTGCCCGCGGCGTGCTCCTCGGTTATCCGGGAGAGCATGAACACCTCATAGTCCATAGACAGGGCGAAGGCGATCACGCCGACCAGGACGAGTGTCGACATGTCGATGGTGCCCGTGACGGTGTACTCGCCGGTGAGCCATGACAGTCGTCCGTCCTGGAAGACCCACACCAGCACGCCGAGGGCGGCCGACAGGCTCAGCAGGTTGAGTGCGAAGGCCTTGACGGGAATGAGGATGCTGCCGGTGTAGAGGAACAGGATGACGAGCGTCGTCAGGGCGAGCCACCCGATCACGAGCCAGAAGCGGTCGAGGATGCTCTGCGTCGCATCGGCCCACTCCGCCGCCACGCCGCCCACGAGAACCTCGGCCGCGGGTGCGGGAATGTCGCGGATGTCCGCGAGCAGCTGCTCTCCCGCGGGGTCGATGGGGGGTACGTTGCCGACGGCAGCCACGCGAACGTCGTCGCCGGTGGTCCAGGTGTCCGGTTGCGGGTTGGGTGCGACGACCTGGCCGTCGATGATGATGTCCGTGGGTGTGGTGACGCGCTCCACCTGCTCCAGTTGAGAGACCTGGGCCGCGTAGGCACGGACGTCATCGGGGGAGCCAGCATCGATGAGCACGATGTCGTAGGGCGCGTTCTCGTTGCCGGGGAACTCCTCGCGGAGGACCTGGCCGGCCTGGGCCACGGGGTTGTCGGCGGGCAGGGCGCGCTCGTCGACCTGGCCGAAGACGGCGCCCAGCGCGGGTGCCGCCAGCAC
>DMPC01000204.1:2639-4005 GCA_003456155.1 Actinomycetota bacterium
TCGGCGTGAGATCGCCACGCCGCACCTTGAGCTTGTTGATGCGAGGCCCCAGGATCGCAAGGAGTGCGGGGATGGCGGTGAGTGCCCCGAGGACGGCGAGGACGCTGACAGCGATCCCGGCGTAGCCGAACGAGCGCAGGAAGTACTGGGGGAAGAACAGCAGCGAGGCGAGCGCGACGGCCACCGTGAGGCCGGACACGAACACCGTCTTGCCGGCGGTGTTCACGGTGGTGGCCACGGCATCCGGCACGGCTCTGCCGGCGCTGAGCTCCTCGCGGAACCGGTTGATGATGAGCAGCGCGTAGTCGATGCCGAGTGCCAGGCCCAGACCGGTCACGAGGTTCAGCGAGAAGATCGAGACGTCGGTGGCCAGCGAGATCAGGTAGAGCACGAGGAAACTGCCGAGGATGGTGCCGATGGCCACGAGGAAGGGCAGCCCCGCGGCCACGACGGATCCCAGGACGAAGATGAGCAGGATGGCGGTAAGTGGCACCGCGATGCTCTCCGCGCGCGCGATGTCCCCGGAGATCAGCTCGGTGAACGCATTGCCGATCACCTCCCCGCCGAAGGCATAGACGTCCAGGCCCTCCCGCTGGCCGGTGTAGTTGTCGACGATGTCGCTCGCGAGCTGCTCGCGGTCGGCATCGGGATCGCCGTAGATGAAGGCCTGCGCGGTGCGACCGTCTTCGCTGCGCAGTTGCGGGGAGCCCGTAGACCAGTACGAGACGATCCCCTCGACGCCGGGAACGGTGGCGACCTCGTCGAGAAGGGCTGTCGCGGCGGCCGCATCCGTGTCGACGTCGGTGGGCGTCTGGATCACCACGACGACGGCCGGATCGGTGGTCCCGAAGTCGTCCTGGAGGACGGTGGCCGCGCGCGCTGCCTCCCCGCCGGGATCGATGAATCCCTCGCTCTTCATCGTGCCGAAGACCTGCACCCCGAAGACGCCGAACACCATCGCGGTGACGAGGTAGCCGATGAGCACCGGCCAGCGGTACCGCGCCACGAAGGCGCCGAGTCGGGCGAAGGGAGGTGTCCTGCGCTTCTCCGAGGCAATCTGTACGGTGTTCATATCTGGAACGTAGCGGTCCGCCTCCGCGACGTCAACCATCCTGACCGCTCGCGCAGGCGGGATGATTGACACCCTTCACATCCGCTGCGAGGATGCAGATGTGAACGGTGTTCAGACAACCCCGCCCGTAAGCACCCGAAGGGCCGTGACCCGGCTCAGTGCGGTCGTGGTCGGGGTGGGCGCGGGCGTCCTGGGCCTGACCCTGGCGCTGGTTCCGGCAACTCCCGCTGTTGCCACCTCAGGCCCCGATGCCGTCACGATCCCTGGTGGCCCGACATCGGCCAATGATCCGAC
>DMPC01000111.1:0-12510 GCA_003456155.1 Actinomycetota bacterium
CCCGACTCCGGGCACAGGTGCGCCAGCGACGAATCCGGTCCAGTTGGTGGGGGTCCACGAGCCGTCATCGTCGGCCTGCGCTGCGGTCGGCAGGGTTGCCAGGCACACCGTCGCCAGGAGGGCAGCCGTGAGACGCGCGCGGGGAAGCACCCTCCCACTCTCGCACGGAAGTCATGAGGGAGGAACTCGACAGGCCGAGGAGATCCTCTCGGGAGTCGGGTGGCATGCTCGCGCCCGAGCGGAGGGACCCCGTGGGCGCTCATGTCACGGGGAGCGCGGTGCGAGAGGTGGACGCTGGGCGATGCAAACTCGAGTGGCGCCCACCCCGAGTGGCTTCCTGCATGTCGGAAATGCCGCAAATGCCCTCGTGACATCCGCCTGGGCGATGGACGACGGCCTGGAGCTGCGCCTGCGCATCGACGACCTAGATGACGCCCGTGCGCGACCGGAGTACATCGAGGACATCCTCAAACTGCTGGACTGGCTGGGCATCCGGTGGACGCATGGGCCGCGCACCGTGGTCGAGTGCCAGGAGGCTCGGGCGGCACGGTCAACGCGGGCTTGGGATGTCCTTGAGCAGGCGCTGCAGGCCGGTATGCCGGCGTATGCCTGCAACTGCTCACGGCGCACCCTCGCCGCGACACCTACGCACGGCTGCCCCGGCGACTGCCGAGCGGCCGACCGCCCTCTCGACGTGGGTGAATCGGCTCTTCGCATCCACGTGCCGCCGGGAACGACCATCGACGTGCAGGGCGAGGCTGTCGAGCTGGATCTCGTGCTGGGGGACTTCATCGTCTGGCGCCGCGACGACCGCCCCGCCTATCAGTGGTTCTCCGTCGTTGAGGACACCGACCACGGCACCACGCACATCCTGCGCGGCGAGGACCTGCGGGTCTCGACCGCCGCCCAGCTCTATCTGGCCGGCTTCCTTCCCGACGCCGGCTTCCTCGAGGCCGATATCCGTCACCACCCCCTGGTGCTCGACGACGCGGGACTCAAGCTCTCCAAGTCCCAGTTGCGCCGCGCTTCGGGACTGCCCCGCTCCCCGCAGACACGTGAGGCGATCCGCAGGTGGGCCGTCGAACTCGGAGGCGCCGTGGGCGTCAAGGTCCCTTAGGCGTACGACTCAGTCGCGCGCGGCCATCCGCGCCTTGAGGGCGTCCCTCTTCTCCTCGAACCGTCGGGCCTGATCGTCGAGACCAGTGAGAAAAGCCTCGAGCTCGGCGCGCGCCTCCTCGCCGGCAGGACCGAAGTCATCTCGCTCGAAGACTCGCCACTTGCGCAGCACGGGCATGAGCACGTCATCCCGGTGGAGTCGAAGGTCGTAGATGCCCTCCACGGCGATCTGCACCGCCATGCGTCCGAAGCCCTCGATGCCGTGACCGGGCATGGCGAAATCACGAACCGAGCCGAGAACCGCCTGCATCGTCTGGTCCGGTGCGATCTCGAATGCGGCCTCGATGACGTTCCGGTAGAAGAGCATGTGAAGGTTCTCGTCCAGAGCGATCCGCGCCAGCAGCTGCTCGGCGATGGGATCGCCAGTCGCCTCGCCCGTGCGGCGATGGGACACCCGGGTGGCAAGCTCCTGGAATGAGACGTAGGTGACGCCGGCGAGCAGGCCTGGATTCAGGGCAGTGAAGCCCTCCTGCATGTGCAGCATCCGTGCATCCTCGAGCGCGCGTGGGTCGACGGACCTCGTCGTCAGCAGGTAGTCGCGGATGGCTGCTCCATGCCGGGCCTCCTCCGCAGTCCATCGTCCGAGCCACGCCGCCCACGCTCCCTCGGTGCCCACATTCAGGGCGATCTCGGTGTGGTAGCTGGGCAGGTTGTCCTCGGTCAGCAGGTTGATGATGAGGCTCGTCCGAGCCGCGTCGCTGAACCGCTTCTCCTCGGGAGTCCAGGCCTCACCACCCAGCGGGCCCTCGAAATCCCGACCCTCCCCCCACGGCACGTACTCGTGCGGGTACCAGTCGCGTGCGGTGGACAGGTGGCGAGCGAGCTCCTGCTCGACCACGCCTTCGAGTTCGGCGGCAAGCACATCATCAGAGAGCAGTGGCTGAGTCACGGGAACAGCCTGACACATGCTGCAGGTCCGGCCGAGGTGACATCGGCCACCGGGCTCGTGAACGGCCTTCACCGCTGTCGCGGGGCTACCCTGAGAAAGGCAGAGTGATCCGTCCATCGAGTTCACGGAGGTTCAGATGAGCGACAAGGTTGCTGGTGCTGCCTCGCCCGCTGAGGTTGCTCGTCAGACGTACGACAGCGGGGATCCTGCTGGGGATGCAGCGGATCAGGCCGAGCGCCTCACGATGATCATGGCGGCAGAGGCCACCCACAATGCGCTCAATGGCGGCGGCGGCGAGGGGAGCCTCGACGACCTGCCCTACCCCTTGGAGGACGTCGAGGCGACGCTGGCGATGGAGGATGCCGAGGACGCGAGTGACGATCCCCTGCATGCCGGCGGCCTGACGCCGAAGCCCTGGGTCGGGGCCGAGGTCGCTGCGATGCACATCGTGGATCTTGATGATCCGGACGACGACGCGTACGCAGACGACGAGACGGATGCCGAGCGCGCCGATCCGCTGTTCGACCCCTTCGAGGGAACGCCGGAGGACCTCACTCCGGAGGACGAGACCCTGCTCGGGATCGATCCCTACGACGACTGACCCCTCGCTAGGGCAGTAGGCCGCAGTGGGCGAGGGCCATGCGCACCAGGCGCCCCTGACCCCCGCTCATCTCGGCCTGGAACACCGGTGAGACCGCTTCCTCGGGCGTGACCCAGACGAGATCCAGAGCATCCTGGGACGGCGAGCAGTCGCCCTCGAGGGGAACGATGAACGCGAGTGACACCGCGTGCTGCCGCGGATCGTGGAAACCCGTGACGTCGGCGTCGGGGAAGTACTCGACCACGGTGAAGGGCTGAGGAGACGGAGCCACACGAGGCAGGGCCATCGTTCCGAGGTCCTTCTCCAGGTGACGCATCAGGGCATCCCTCACCCGCTCCCCGTAGAGGATCCGTCCGGAGACGACGGCGCGGGAGATGCTGCCGTCGGGCATGGCGCGCAGCAGGAGGCCGATCTCCAGGATCTGTCCGCGCTCATCGGTTCTCACGGGGACCGCGTCGATGTACACGATGGGCAGGCGCTCGCGGGCCGACTCGAGGTCGCCTTCGGCCAGCCATGCGCCACGGGTATCCAGCATGTCGCTCACATCGTGGACCCTATCCGGCGTCCTGCTGCTCGGTCGGAATGCGCGCGCGCCCGGACGTGGTGTCTGCTCGGTCGGCCCCTCGTTGTCCGGGGAGCATCCAGACGTGATGCCGATCGACCTACACTCGCCGCATGGCCCACAGCACCCCCGCGTCAGATGGCAGCACCCGCCCCGATGGCTCCGCCTACCCGGTGATCCGCACCGAGGAGGAATGGCGGGCGCTGCTCACCCCGGAGGAGTACCGGGTCCTGCGCGCCGCAGGAACAGAGGCGCCCTTCACGGGTGAGTACACCGATACGCGCGAGACGGGGGTGTACCGGTGCCGGGCATGCTCGGCGGAGCTGTTCCGCAGTGACGGCAAGTTCGATTCGCACTGCGGTTGGCCGAGCTTCTTCACTCCCCTTGCCGGTGAGGCTGTCGTGCTTCTGCAGGACTCCTCCCTGGGCATGGTCCGCACCGAGGTCCGATGCGCCTCCTGCGGAGGCCACCTGGGACATGTGTTCAACGGGGAGGGCTATCCCACGCCGACCGACCAGCGCTACTGCATCAACTCGGTGAGCCTGACGTTCGAACCGGGCCCGTAGTCCCCCCAGGCCGCGTGCGGCGCGGCACCCCGGGGCGAGGTGACGGGCGTCGTAGCCTGCCGGAGTGAGGAGCATCGTCCCCGGCCAGGACCGTTTCGAGGCCGTCCTGTCCGGCCTCGCCGCCTTGGAGGTCCGACCGGAGTTCACCGTCCAGGAGGCACCAGCCCCCCACCGGCTCGCGCCGTCAACGGTCGCGGTCACCGCTGAGATGTCCGACCCGGATTCGGATCTGGTGAGCGGCCGGTTCGTCCTGCTGCACGATCCGGATGGGGTGGACGAGTGGGAGGGATCCTTCCGGGCGGTCGCCTTCGTGCGGGCGGAATGGGACGAGGGCCTGCTGGAGGAGGATCTCCTGCATGACGTGGCGTGGAGCTGGGTTCAGGAGGCACTGGAGTTCCGCGGCTGCGTGAGCACGCATCTCGGAGGCACCGTCACGCGTACGGCAGGGCGCTCCTTCGGCAGCATGGCGGACCGGCCCAGCGACGGTTTCCTGGAGATTCGCGCGTCATGGACCCCGGTGGAGGACGCCGACGGAAACCTCGTGAATGACATCGTCGACCATGCAGGAGCGTGGCTCGACCTCATGGCGCAGGCGGCGGGCCTGCCTCCCATCCCGGACGGGGTGGCCCTGATGGGGTCGCGCAGGAATCGGGTCGGAGGCTGAGGGCGCTGACCGACCCCGTCGAGACGAACGAAGGCTCCGAGTCACCCGGGCCTGCACCCCTCGAACCGCGTGACGGAGTTCCGGCGGTCATCGAGACTCAGGACGCGTTCGACGCCTTCTGCGAGCGGCTGGCGGCAGGGCAAGGACCGGTGGCCATCGACGCGGAGCGGGCGTCGGGATACCGGTACAGCCAACGCGCGTACCTGATCCAGATCAGGCGGGAGGGTGCGGGTACGGCTCTCATCGACCCGATCGCCATCGAGGACCTTGCCCCGCTGCAGGGTGCCCTGGCTGACGCGGAGTGGATCCTGCACGCCGCCACCCAGGATCTGCCCTGCCTCGCCGAAGTGGGGCTCACACCGAGCTCGCTGTTCGACACTGAGCTGGCCGGGCGCCTGCTCGGCAGGGAGCGCGTGGGACTGGCACCTCTGGTACTGGGTGAGCTCGGTGCTGTGATCGAGAAGGGTCATGGGGCGACCGATTGGTCGATGCGTCCGCTGACGGCGGCGCAGCTGCGATACGCGGCTCTGGACGTGGAGCTGCTCATCGAGCTCCGCGATGCCCTGGCTCAGGCGCTGATGCTTGCGGGCAAGGAGGAGATCGCCCGACAGGAGTTCGCCGCCCTCCTCTCCTTCGAACCGAGGCCGCGGACGGCCGACGAGTGGCGCCGAACCTCGGGCCTGCACAAGGTCAGGAAGCCTCATGCCCTGGCGGTCGTCCGGGAGCTGTGGAGGGCTCGAGATGAGCTCGCTCGTGAGCGTGACGTGGCGGTGGGGCGCCTGCTCCCCGACTCGTCCATCATCGTGGCCGCGACGAGCGATGTTCGGAGCAAGGAGGATCTGCGTTCGCTCTCCGGCTTCCACGGACGCGGAGCCCATCGCTATCTGTCTCGATGGTGGGACGCCATCGCACAGGCCCGGGCTCTGCCGGATGCTGAGTGCCCGAGCCCGGCGCCCCGCTCGGAGGGCCCGCCGCCTGCCCGCGCGTGGGCGGAGCGCGATCCCGTGGCGCATGCGCGTCTGTCGGCGGCTCGGACAGGACTCGCCGAAACGGCTGACCATTGGGGAATGCCGGTGGAGAACCTGCTGACTCCCGAGACCGTGCGGCGGCTGTGCTGGTCGCCCCCCGACCCCGCCGATGAGGCCACGGTGGCCGCCATCCTGGTGAGTCAAGGTGCCCGGTCGTGGCAGGTGGAGGCGTGCCTTCCGGTGCTGCTGACCGCCATGGCCATCGAGGACGCGCCAGAAGTTACCGATGAGTAGCCACTGAAGTTACTGACGAGTAATATCGGTTCACTGACCGAGAGCAGGGAGTCGCTGTGTCCCGAACCGTCCAGGACGTCGTCTTCGTCGACGGCGTTCGCACCCCCTTCGGCAAGGCCGGCAGCGCGCTTGCCGAGACACGAGCCGATGACCTCGTGGTGAAGGTGTTCCGAGAGATCCTCCGGCGCAATCCCAACCTGCCCGCGGAGCGCATCGACGATGTCGCGGTCGCCGCCACGACACAGGTGGGCGATCAGGGCATGACGCTCGGCCGCACGGCCTCGCTCCTCGCGGGGCTGCCGTTCACGGTGCCGGGCTACGCGATCGATCGCATGTGCGCGGGCGCAATGACGGCGGTCACGACCCTGAGCTCGGGAATCATGGCCGGGGCCTACGACATCGCCCTGGCGGGCGGTGTGGAGAGCATGTCGCGGCACCCCATGGGCGACGGCATGGACCCCAACCCGCGGTTCCTCTCGGAGCGTCTCGTCGACACCGACGCACTCGTCATGGGAGCGACCGCGGAGAATCTCCATGACCGCTACCCGCAGTTGACGAAGGACCGCGCTGACGCCTTCGCGCATGCATCGCAGATGAAGACGGCGAAGGCCTATGCCGAGGGCTGGATCCAGCCGGACCTCGTTCCGATCGCAACACGCTCGCAGGAGCTCGGCTGGGGAATGCTGAGCCAGGACGAGTCCATGCGACCGGAGACCACGCTGGCTGGCCTCGCCGGTCTGAAGACCCCGTTCCGCGCCCATGGCCGTGTCACGGCGGGAAACTCGTCTGGCCTCAATGACGGTGCGACGGCAGCGCTGCTGGCCTCGGAGGCGATGGCAGACGACCTGGGCCTGACCAAGAAGATGCGGATGGTCGGCTTCGCCTTCGCCGGTGTCGAGCCGGAGTTCATGGGCGTCGGTCCGGTCCCCAGCACCGAGAAGGCGCTCAGCAGGGCGGGACTCTCCATCGATGACATCGGCCTGTTCGAGGTGAACGAGGCGTTCGCTGTCCAGGTGCTCGCGCTCCTCGACCACTTCGGCATCCCCGACGATGACCCACGGGTCAACCCGATGGGAGGCGCTATCGCAGTCGGGCATCCCCTTGCCTCCAGCGGCATCCGGCTGATGACCTACCTGGCCAAGGACTTCGAGCGCCATCCGGAGGTGCGCTACGGCATCACCACCATGTGCATCGGCCTGGGCATGGGCGGGACCGTCATCTGGGAGAACCTTCAGACCACTGGGAGCAGGGCATGAGCGACACTGCGACAGCGAATCCGGACGAGGTCGTCACCCACGCCCGGGTACGGCGCATCGAGCTCCCGGACGGAGCCGGGACTCTGGCGATGATCACGATCGACAACGATCGCGACCACACCCGCCCCACCACCTTCGGGCCCGCCGGACTCGCGGCGCTCGATGCGGCGATCGATGAGGTGTCGGCGATGACCGACATCTCCGCGGTCGCCGTCACCGGCAAGCCCTTCATCTTCGCCGTGGGTGCTGACCTCTCAGCGATCGGGCTGGTCGATCAGCGCGACGTGATCCTGGAGTTCGGCCAACGGGGCCACGCCGTGTTCCGCCGCCTCGGGGAGCTTGCTGTCCCCTCATTCGCCTTCGTCAATGGTGCGGCCATGGGCGGTGGCACGGAGATCGCCCTCCACTGCAGTTACCGCACGATGTCCACGGCTGCGGCCGCCATGTCCCTGCCGGAGGTGTTCCTCGGGCTGATCCCCGGATGGGGTGGTGCGTGGCTGCTGCCGAACCTGATCGGACCTGCAGCTGCCCTCGAGGTGATCGTCGCCAATGCCCTGCAGCAGAACAAGCAGTTGAAGCCGAAGGATGCTCTCCGGCTGGGCGTCGTCGATGTGGTCCTCGACTCCGCCGACTTCCTCGAGCAGTCGCTGCGCTGGGCTGCCGGTGTCCTCAATGGCACTGTCATCGTGAAGCGTCCCGAGATCGACCGCGAGAACTGGGATGCGATTGTCGACATCGCGACGACGATGCTCGATGAGAAGGTTCATCGGGCCACGCCCGCACCGTACCGAGCCCTCGATCTCGTGCGTGCGGCACGAACCTGCTCGCGCACCGAGGGATTTGCGGCCGAGGATGAGGCGCTTGCGGATCTGGTGATGGGTGAGGATCTCCGGGCCTCGCTGTACGCCTTTGATCTGGTCCAGAAGCGTGCCAAGCGACCCATGGGAGCCCCGGACAAGTCCCTCGCCCGCCCGGTCCGCAAGGTCGGTGTCGTAGGCGCCGGGCTCATGGCCAGCCAGCTGGCACTGCTCTTCGCGAAGCGTCTTCAGGTGCCGGTCGTCATGACCGACCTCGATCAGGAGCGGGTCGAGAAGGGGCTGGCCTACATCCATGGACAGATCGCTGCTGATCGGGACAAGGGTCGCCTCACCGCGGATCGCGCCAATCGCCTGACCGCACTGGTGAGCGGTTCCACCGACTCGACGGTCTTCGCGGATGCGGATTTCGTGATCGAGGCGGTCTTCGAAGATCTCGCGGTGAAGAGGACGGTGTTCACGCAGTTGGAGGCCGTCGTCTCAGCGGAATGCATCCTTGCGACCAACACCTCATCCCTCTCGGTCACGGCGATGGCTGAGGGCCTGGCTCATCCCGAGCGCGTGGTCGGCTTCCACTTCTTCAATCCGGTGGCGGTCATGCCCCTGCTGGAGATCGCCCGGGCTGAGCAGACGGACGACGCGACCCTGGCGACGGCATTCGTGGTCGGCAAGCAGTTGAAGAAGTCATGTGTGCTGGTCAAGGATGCTCCGGCGTTCGTCGTGAACAGGCTCCTCACCCGGTATCTCAACGAGATCGTCGCGGCTGTCGACGAGGGGACTCCCATCGACGTGGCCGATCGCGCGAGCAACGCGCTTGGACTGCCGATGTCCCCCTTCCAGCTGCTCGCGCTGGTGGGCCCGGGCGTTGCCCTGCATGTCTCCGAGACCATGCACGATGCCTTTCCGGACCGCTACGCCGTATCGGACAACATGCGGCGGATGGTCGAGGCGGGCATCACGTCGGTGTGGATCCCAGGAGATGGGGGCACCCCCATCCTGGATCCGCGTGTGAACGAGGTGCTGGTGCAAGGTGACTCGCCATCGGACGAGGAGCAGCTGGTCCAGAGGATCAGCCTGGCCCTCGCCGACGAGGCGCGTCGGATGCTGGATGAAGGCGTCGTGGCCGAGGCTCAGGACATCGACCTGTGCATGATCCTGGGCGCTGGCTGGCCCTTCTGGCTGGGCGGGTTGACGCCCTACCTCGACCGGACGGGAGCCGCCGAAATGTCAGGGGGCCGACGATTCCTGCCCCGCGGAGTTGCGTCACTGCCCGGCTAGCTTCCAGGCTCAGCCAGGATCCCTGACGGCCGCAGACTGCGTGAGCAGCGGATCGGAACGCCCGGCGATGGTCTCCACGATGGAGCGGGCGATGTCCTGCGCCGACAAGCCGCAGGCCGCCAGCACCTGGATGCGCTTCCCGTGGTCCAGGAAGCGATCCGGAACCCCCAACGTCCGAATCGGGGTGTCGATTCCCGCATCACCCATGGCCTGGGCCAGGGCGACGCCCACGCCACCGACGCGAACACCGTCCTCCAGCGTCACCACGAGGCGGTAGCGAGCAGCGGTCTCGACGACGCCAGGGGGGACGGGCTTCACCCAGCATGGATCCACCACTCGGCACCCCACACCCTGGGCGCGCAGCCGCTCCGCCACCTCGATCCCCAGGGATGCGAAGGGGCCTACCGTGACCAGGAGGACGTCCGGGGCGTCCGCGTCGAAGACCACATCGTGATCGGAGAGCCTCTCGACAGCTGGGATCGTCGGCCCGAGGGTGCCCTTGGGGAAGCGCACGACCGTGGGCGCGTCAGCCACGGCAACCGCCTCGCGGAGCTGCCGTCTCAAGGTGGCCTCATCCCTCGGTGCCGCGATCCGGAGTCCGGGAATCACCTGAAGGACGGAGAGGTCCCAGATCCCATTGTGGCTCGCGCCGTCATCGCCCGTGATGCCTGCGCGATCGAGCACGAAGGTCACCCCTGCCCGGTGCAGGGCGCAGTCCATGAGCACCTGGTCGAACGCCCGATTGAGGAAGGTGGCGTAGAGGGCCACCACCGGGTGCAGGCCCGCATAGGCCATGCCGGCCGCACTCGTCACCGCATGCTGCTCGGCGATGCCGACGTCGAAGGTGCGCTCCGGGAACTCCCGCGAGAAGCGATCCAGCCCGGTGGGTCCCAGCATCGCTGCGGTGATCGCCACGACATCGTCGCGATCGCGACCAATACGGACGAGCTCGTCGGAGAAGGCACCGGTCCACGTCGGTCCTGACTGCGACACGGGGCGCCCGGTGTCAGGATCGATGACACCCACGCCGTGGAAGCGATCCGCCTCGTCATTCTCAGCGGGCGCATATCCGTACCCCTTGTGCGTGATCACATGAACGATCACGGGACCCTCGAAGTCGCGTGCCCTCCCGAGGGCGAACTCCACCTCGGCCTCGTCATGGCCATCGACAGGTCCGATGTACTTCAGGCCGAGATCCTCGAACAGTCCCTGCGGCGCGACGATGTCCTTGACACCCTTCTTCATGCCGTGGAGAGCTCCGTAGATCGGATCGCCTACTAGCGGCGTCCGGTGAAGGACGCGCTTGCCCCAGCCCATCACGCGCTCGTACCCCCGCGTGGTGCGCAGCGTCGACAGGTGATGAGCCACTCCCCCGATGGTCGGAGAGTAGGAGCGAGCGTTGTCGTTCACCACGATCACCAGAGGCCGCTCCGAGGCCGCGATGTTGTTGAGTGCCTCCCACGCCATCCCACCCGTGAGCGCACCGTCCCCGATCACCGCCACGACACGACGGCGACCGAGGTCCCCCTGGAGCTGGAGGGCCTTGGCAATCCCATCGGCGTAGGACAGGGCCGTCGACGCATGAGAGTTCTCGATCACGTCATGGACGCTCTCCTGGCGGCTCGGGTATCCGGAGAGGCCGCCGGACTGTCGCAACGCCCCGAACTCCGCGGCACGCCCGGTCAGGATCTTGTGCACGTACGCCTGATGGCCGGTGTCCCACAGGATGACGTCATCAGGGGACGTGAAGACCCGATGCAGGGCGATGGACAGTTCGACGACACCCAGGTTCGGGCCCAGATGGCCTCCTGTGGCGGAGACCTTCTCCACGAGGAAGGACCGGATCTCCTGGGCGAGTCGAGGAAGATCGTCGCTCGGCAGGGCGCGGACATCACGGGGGTCGTGGATGTCGTCCAGCAGGGTCACCGGCCGATTCTAGGTGATGCACCCGGTCGGCACCCGTCGACGCGACGTGCGGGCCCCAGTCCCCGAGCGCCTGGGTTTCAGTCCCCGATGAGGGCCCGACCCACCGCATCGACCTCTCTCTGGATCTGGAGCAGGGCGGCCCCCTCGCTCTCCAGGGCCGCGAGGACCGTCGCCACCTGCTGAGGCTCCAGGGAGGTCGCCAGGCGCACCCGCGCGGACGCATAGGCCGCTCTCAGGCCGTCGATCTCGCCGCGAACCACGTCCTGCACGACAAGGCAGAGGGCGGCAGGGAAGGTCGTCAGTGCTGAGCTGCGCAGGCCTGCCGGCGAGCGATCCAGCAGCCAGCCGACGACGCGGGCATCGAACTCCGCCTCCGAGGGCGCGGGGAGATCGCGAGGCCAGCCGGGCGGAACCGTGGGCGGCACCGTGGTCAGAGCAGCGAGCGCAGGACGAACTGCAGGATGCCGCCATGACGGTAGTAGTCCGCCTCGCCGGGAGTGTCGATCCGGACCATCGCCGTGAACTCGACGGTGCGCCCGTCTGCCGCCACGGCCTCCACGTCGACGGTGCGGGGAATGGATCCCTCGTTCAGCGCAGTGATGCCGCGGATGGTGAACACCTCATCCCCCTGCAGTCCGAGCGACTCGGCTGAGGCCCCTTGCGGGAACTGAAGCGGCAGCACGCCCATGCCGATGAGATTCGAACGATGGATGCGCTCGTAGGACTCGGCGATCACTGCTCGGACCCCGAGGAGTGCGGTCCCCTTGGCGGCCCAGTCCCTGCTCGATCCAGATCCGTATTCCTTGCCGGCAAGGATGACGAGTGGCGTGTGATGGGCCGCGTAGGCCATCGCCGCGTCGTACACCGGCACGGTCGAGAGATCGGGGGTGGTGAAGTCGACGGTGTATCCGCCCTCGACCCCGTCGAGCATGAGGTTCCGCAGGCGGATGTTCGCGAACGTTCCTCGGATCATCACCTCATGGTTGCCCCGGCGGGAGCCGTAGGAATTGAAGTCCCGCCGGTCGACACCGTGCTCGAGCAGGTACTGGCCTGCTGGGCTCTCCGGCTTGATCGAGCCCGCCGGAGAGATGTGGTCGGTGGTCACGGAGTCGCCCAGCTTGAGAAGGACTCGGGCCCCGCTGATGTCCTGAACCGGATCCGGGGTGATGCCCATGCCGTCGAAGTACGGAGGCTTGCGCACGTAGGTGCTGTCCGGCGCCCACGCGAAGGTGTCCCCCGTGGGCGTCTGCAGGGACTGCCAGCGCTCATCGCCGGTGAAGACGTCGGCATTGCGCTGAACGAACTGGTCCCGGCTGACAGCCTGGTCGATGACAGCCTGGATCTCCGTCGCGCTGGGCCAGATGTCCGCGAGGTAGACGCCCTTGCCCTCCGGGTCGTATCCCAGCGGCTCGTTGATGACGTCGATGTCCATGGTTCCCGCGAGCGCATAGGCGACCACGAGGGGCGGTGACGCGAGGTAGTTCATCTTCACGTCGGGGTTGATCCGGCCCTCGA
>DMPC01000111.1:12785-22269 GCA_003456155.1 Actinomycetota bacterium
GGGATGAGCGGCCCGGAGTTGCCGATGCAGACGGTGCACCCGTAGCCGACCACGTCGAAACCGAGCTTCTCGAGGTAGGGCAGGAGGCCGGCCTTCTCGTAGTAGTCCGTGACCACCCGTGAGCCCGGACCGAGGGTCGTCTTCACCCAGGGCTTGCGGGACAGGCCGCGCTCGACCGCCTTCTTCGCGAGGAGTCCGGCACCGATCATGACGTAGGGATTGGAGGTGTTGGTGCATGAGGTGATGGCGGCGATGGATACGGCGCCGTGACCGATCTCGACGGGCTCGCCGTCGATGGTGGTCTCGACCACTGCGGCGGGGTTGGACGTGTAGTCGGCCAGTGCCGCCTCGAAGCTGGCCTTGGCCTCGGAGAGGAGCACCCGATCCTGCGGTCGCTTCGGTCCGGCGAGGGAGGCGACGATCGTGGACACGTCAAGCTCGAGGTACTCCGAGTACCGAGCCTCCCGGCTGGGGTCGTGCCAGAGACCCTGTTCCTTGGCGTAGGCCTCGACCAGGGCGATCTGCTCCTCGCTCCGGCCCGTGAGACGCAGGTACTCCACGGTTGCCTCGTCGATCGGGAAGATGGCCACGGTGGAGCCGTACTCGGGTGACATGTTCCCGATGGTCGCCCGATTGGCCAGGGGCACGGCACCCACGCCATCTCCGTAGAACTCCACGAACTTGCCGACAACGCCGTGCTTGCGGAGCATCTCGGTGATCGTCAGAACGAGATCGGTGGCGGTGGCACCCGCCGGCAGCTGGCCGGTCAGCTTGAACCCGACGACCCGGGGAATGAGCATCGACACGGGCTGTCCGAGCATGGCGGCCTCTGCCTCGATGCCGCCCACTCCCCAGCCCAGGACACCCAGACCGTTGACCATGGTCGTGTGGGAGTCGGTGCCGACCACGGTGTCCGGGTAGGCCTGGCCGCCACGGGCCATCACGACGCGCGCAAGTGCCTCGATGTTGACCTGATGCACGATGCCCTGTCCCGGAGGGACGACCTTGAACTCATCGAAGGCGCTCTGGCCCCAGCGGAGGAACTGGTACCTCTCACGATTCCGCTCGTACTCGAGCTCCACGTTGCGCTCCTCGGCATCGAGCGTTCCGAAGAAGTCGGCGATCACGGAGTGGTCGATCACGAGTTCTGAAGGATTGAGCGGCTCGATCCGGGACGGATCGCCCCCGAGACCCTTGACGGCTTCGCGCATGGTCGCGAGATCGACGACCACCGGGACGCCCGTGAAGTCCTGCATGATGACCCGTGCGGGGGTGAACTGGATCTCCTGGGACGGCTCAGCCGAGGGATCCCAATGCCCCAGGGCAGCGATGGTCGCCTCGGTGACGTTGGCGCCGTCCTCATGGCGGAGCAGGTTCTCCAGGAGCACCTTGTGCGTGAAGGGCAGCAGTTCAGAGCCCTCGACAGCAGCCGTGCGGTAGATCTCGTAGGTCTGCGAGCCAACGGTCAGGCTGCCGCGAGCTCCGAAGCTGTCGATGCTGGGCACGTCGGGTCCTCCAGTCACGTCCATGGGTATCTCGACGTCAAGATAACGCATGGCCTCAGGTCATGAGCGGCTGGACGGCGTCCCTCTCAAGGAGGGCGACGGTCTCGAAGTGGTGCGTCATGGGAAACGCGTCGAAAGCGCGGATCGCCGTGAGCGCATAGCCGTGGGACCGGGCGACGCGGACATCTCGCCCCAGGGCGACGGGATCGCACGCGACGTAGACCATCCGGGGAATACCCGCCTGGGTGAGTTCGGCCATGAGCGCCTCACCGGCACCCGAACGGGGCGGATCGATCACCATGCCATCCGGGGCTTCGTGATCGTCGGCGACGATCCACTCCGCCACAGCAGCCTCCTGGAATCGGACCTGGGGCAGGTCGCCGAGCGATCTGCGGCCCGAGCGCACCGAATCACCCGAGGATTCCACGGCGACCACGGATCCGTGCGTGCCGACGGCCTCGGCGAGGAATGCGGCGAAGAGTCCCGCCCCCGCGAAGAGATCCCACCATCGCTCGCCCGGTTGCGGCCTTCCGAGATCCAGCACGGCCGCCACGAGCGCCTCGGGCAGGGTGGCATGCACCTGCCAGAAGCCCCCCACCCGCCATTCGCGATCGCGCACGACATGGTGATCGTGGCCCGCACGCACGGCACCAGGATGGTCGATGTCCTCCCGTGCCAACAGGCAGTGATCCACCTCGATCACGTCATGACTGCGGTGCCGGCGCAGGCCGACCGCACCATCCTTGTCCCGTGCCCATCGCACCCGCCGCATCCATCGCAGGCCCTCGGGGAAGCCCTCGAGCTCCTTGACCTCGGGCGACAGACCCGCTGCCTCCTCGGCCGAGATGCCGCCGAAGCGCATGAGGGCATCCGTCAGGACCTCGCTCTTGAGCCGACGCTGCAGGGAGAGCTCCACGTGCTGGAAGTCGCAGCCCCCGCAGCCGCCCGGTCCCGACCACCGGCAGGGGGGCTCGACCCGCCCTTCGGCAGGTTCGAGCACCTCCACCGCATCGGCACGGACGACACGTCGGCTGACGTCCGTCACCTTCACCCTTACCGTCTCGCCGGGCAATGCATGGCGCACGAGCAGCGTGCGTCCCTCGGCATGAGCGATCACATGCCCGCCATGGGCGATCACCGTCGTCGTGACACAGAGCTCCTCACCGGGGGATAGCTCCCGGCGTGGCTCACCTGTCGGCATCTGCTTCGTCCGGCGAGACATCCAGCTGCCAGGGCACGCTGGTCACCATCACGCCGGGCACGAACAGCAGTCGGCTCTTCAGGCGCAAGGCCGACTGGTTGTGCAGGATCTGCTCCCACCAGTGCCCTACCACGTACTCGGGGATGAAGACCGTGACGAGATCCTGCGGGCTGTCCCGACGCAGGCGCCGCACATAGTCCAGGACCGGCCTGGTCACCTCGCGGTAGGGCGACGCGAGGACCTTGAGCGACACCGGAATGTCCTGCCGATCCCATTCCCGGACCAGTGAGGCTGTCTCATCCTGATCGACGTCAACGGTCACCGCCTCGAGGACCGTGGGTCGCGATGCTCGGGCGTAGGCGAGAGCCCTCAGCGTGGGCTTGTGCACCTTGCTCACCAAGACGATGACATGCACCCTCGCGGGCAGGGTCACCTTGCCGTCACCGTAGGTGAGCATCGCCGTTCGCACCCGCTCGTAGTGGCGGTGGATGGCCTTCATGAGCAGGAAGATCAGCGGTATCGCCACGACGACGATCCAGGCGCCCTTGGTGAACTTCGTCACGAGGACGATGACGAGAACCGAGCCCGTCATGACGAGACCGAATCGATTGATCATTCGCGACCGGCGCATGCGTCGTCGGTCCTCGCCGCTGGCGTCACCTCGGAGCAGCCGATTCCAGTGACGCACCATCCCGATTTGACTCAGGGTGAAGGAGAGGAACACTCCGATGATGTACAGCTGGATGAGGCTGCTCACCTGAGCCTGGAAGATCACCACAAGCAGCAGTGCCAGTCCGGCGAGGGTCATGATCCCGTTGCTGAACGCCAGTCGGTCGCCTCTGGTGTGCAACTGCCGCGGCAGGTACCCGTCCCTGGCGAGGACGGACCCCAGAACGGGGAAGCCCGTGAAGGCGGTATTCGCAGCAAGCGCAAGGATCACGGCGGTGGCGACCGCGATGATCAGCACCGGAACACTCGAGTGGTGGAAGACCGCATCGGCGACCTGCACGATCACCGTCTTCTGGGCTTCTCCGGGGGGAAGCCCAACCAGATCAGCATCATTCTCGGTGATCTTGACCTGCGTCTGGAGAGCCAGCCACGTGATGCCCGCGAACATCGTCATGGAGATCAGGCCGAGCAGGGCGAGGGTCGTGGCGGCGTTCTTCGACTTGGGCTTGCGGAAGGCTGGTACGCCGTTGGCGACTGCCTCGATGCCCGTCAGGGCGGTTGTGCCGGAGGAGAAGGCACGTGCCACCAGGAACGCCAGGGCAAGACCTGTGAAGGAGTCCTCGGCCACGATCTCCCAGTTGGCGCTCTCCGCCGTGAGGGTCTGCCCGAAGATGAACATCTCGATCATGGCCCAGCCGATCATCGCGAAGATCGAGGCAATGAACAGGTACACCGGAATGGCGAAGAGGGCCCCGGACTCCTTGACCCCGCGCAGATTCATCAGCATGACCAGCACGATCAGCCCGACGGCGAACCAGACGCTGTGCTCCTGGACGAAGGGGATGATTGAGCCGAGATTCGCCACGGCGGCGGAGATCGACACCGCCACCGTGAGCACGTAGTCCACGAGAAGAGAGCTCGCGACGAAGACACCCCAGTTCGGGCCGAGATTGCGGGCAACGACTTCGTAGTCGCCACCGCCGTTCGGATAGGCATGCACGGTCTGCCGGTAGGAGGCGATGACCGTGAAGTAGATGATGACCACCGCGGCAGCCACGAGGGGCCCGAACTGGAAGAGGGAGAAGCCGCCGAGGGAGAGGACGAGGAGAATCTCCTGGGTCGCGTACGCGTTCGACGAGAGAGCATCGCTGGCGAACACCGGCAGCGCGATTCGCTTGGGGAGCATGGTCTCGCCGAGGCGCTCGTTGCTGAGCGCGCGTCCCACGAAGAGGCGCTTGAGGACGTCCGAGGTCGGCACGTTCAATGAGCCTACCCCCGGCCAGAGGCCGATTGACGCGCGCCGTGCGTGTAGCGTGCAGCCGTGCACATCGTCATCCTCGGATGTGGCCGAGTGGGGGCCCTGCTGGCCCATCGTCTCGATGAACTCGGGCACTCGGTGGCAGTCGTCGATCAGGATCCACAGGCCTTCCGCAAGCTCGGATCGGATTTCTCCGGACAGACGGTCACGGGAGTGGGGTTCGATCGGGAGACCCTCGAGAGCGCAGGGATCAAGCGCGCCCACGCCTTCGCTGCAGTCAGTTCGGGTGACAACTCGAACATCCTCGCCGCTCGCGTTGCCAGAGAGACCTATGGCGTCGAGCAGGTTGTCGCGCGCATCTACGATCCTCGCCGCGCCCTCATCTACGAGCGCCTCGGTATTCCAACGGTCGCGACGGTCTCGTGGACCGCCGGTCAGTTCATGCGCCGCATTCTCCCGCTCGGAGCAGAGGATGAGTACCGCGACCCGAGTGGAACCGTGGTTCTCGCCGAGGTGCACCTCGGCGAGCGTTGGATCGGCCGACGCAGCAGCGAGCTCGGAACAGCGAGCGGCGCCCGAGTGGCCTTCATCACCCGGTATGGAATGGGTCTGCTTCCCGATCACGAGACGGTGCTCCAGGACGGTGACCTCGTCCACTGCCTGTTCCTCGACGACATGCGGGAGCAGGTCGAGCGCGTCTTCGAGCACGGCCCGGACGAGGAGGTCTGATGCGCGTCGCTATCGCGGGTGCAGGAAAGGTCGGACGAGCGATCGCTCGGGAGCTCGTGGGCAACGGCCACCAGGTGCTGCTCATCGACCGCGATGCCCAGCTGGCGCGTCCGGGGGTCGTCGAGGGGGCGGAATCCCTGATGGCGGACGCCTGCGAGATCTCCGCTCTTGACGAGGCCAACCTGGCCAGTTGCCAGGTGGTGGTCGCCGCCACCGGCGACGACAAGGTCAACCTCGTGGTCTCGTTGCTGGCCAAGACCGAATACGGCGTGCCCCGGGTGGTGGCCCGGGTGAATCACCCCAAGAACGAGTGGATGTTCGACGAGTCCTGGGGGGTCGATGTGGCCGTCTCGACTCCTCGGATGCTCTCTGCGCTGGTCGAGGAGGCGGTGTCCGTCGGCGACCTGGTGCGTCTGTTCACCTTCCGGCAGGGCGACGCCAATCTCGTCGAGATCACCCTCTCGGCCGACTCCCCCGTGGTCGGGCAGCGCGTGGGTGACCAGGACTGGCCTCAGGACACGGCTCTGGTGGCGATCGTGCGTGGGCCTCGGGTCATCGCACCGTCAGCCGACGATCCGCTGGATGTCGGTGACGAGCTGCTCTTCGTGGCCTCGCCGGAGACGGAGTCGGCACTTCAGTCACTCCTCGGTCACCTCTGAGCCCGCTTGGCGCGGTACACCGGCGCGAGCACGCGGTACGTGGCGTAGGCACCGGCGAGGTAGAGCGGCCAGCCGAGCACGATCTTGGCGATGCCCAGAGGAGCCACGGCACCCGCCAGGTAGAGGGGCACCTGGACGGCGATGCGCAGCCCGAAGACACCCACCCAGATCCACGAGGCTGCCGAGTACACCGTTCGCAGCTGAGGGTCGCGACGCCAGGACGTTCCCTCGCCGGTGAGGTAGCCCATGGCGATGCCGAGGAGCGGCCAGCGGACGATGATCGAGATGAGGAAGGCACTGCCGTAGCCGACGTTGAGAAGGAGCCCCGGAACGAAGACATCCTCGGCCCGGCCGGTGCGTGACGAGAACCACGCCGCGATCAGCAGTCCGATGAAGCCGGCGAGCACCTGCTGCAGGGGCTGGCGTCGCACGAGGCGCCAGCCCACGACCAGCAGGCCAGCCGCGATGGCGGCGATCAGGGATGTGCGCAGGTCGTTGCCCGTGACGAGGTAGGCGACGATGAAGACGACCGTCGGGAGCCCTGAGTCGATGATGCCGCGCCATCCCCCGAGCGCCCGCTCGAGCAGGAGCGCCTCCTGCCGAACCTCGGCCGCGGTCTCGAACTCGGTTGCGGGCTCTGCGTCCTCCCCTGGATCCCCCTCGCGGCGTGCGCCCTCGTCCGGATCCTGACCGGATGTGCTCTGAGTCATGACGCCATGGGCTTGAGCTCGTAGCGCGGGTTGTAGATCGTCGGATGGTCGGTGTGGCAGGTGAGCCGGCCCCGCACGATCATGGAGCGTCCCGCCTCGATGCCGGGGATCCGGCGCCGTCCGAGCCAGACGACCCGCACGCTCCCGGTGCCATCGTCGAGTTCCACGACGAGCTCGGGTGCCCGGTCACTGGGAGTCAGAGTCAGGGTGCGAACGATGCCGCGCACGACGACCGGCTCACCGGGATTGCAGCAGTTGATCGCGCGTAGCTCGCCATCACTCTCCGCGAGGGCCTGCTGCTGCAGCGCGGCGGCCTCCTCATCGCTCCTGCTCCGGGTGAACCGATCCCACCAGCTCGCTCGGGAGCCAGCCGCTGACGAATCAGCAGCCGAGGCCTCGGACGTCAACGCGTCTCGGTGATCTCGGGTCCCCGCTCGAACGGGGACGGCAGAGACGGAGCCTGTGCCGCGATCTCCTCGGGCTGACGGGGCAGCCGGATGGGAATCGGCGCACCGACCGGCATGGCCTCCGAACCACGGACCACCACGAGGCTTCGCACCATGGCCTCCAGGGCGTCAGCGGCCTCTCCGGGCCGGGCGGCCTTGCCGAGGAAGACGGCCCTCAGGAACCACCGCGGACCCTCGATCCCGCAGAAGCGCGCGGGCTGGAGCCCGGCGGAGCCGTCCGAGGGCACGACCTGTGCCTTGAGCTCGGGACCGAACGGGCCGTCGACCACCTCGACCAGGCCTCCGGAGCTGTTGATCGACGAGGAGATCTGTCCCCGAACCTCGTCCCAGAGCCCACCCGAGCGTGGGGCTGCGTAGGGCTGCACCTGGACCATGGAGTCCGGACGGTTGAAGGTCAGCTGCGACACGGTGCCCGTTGCCTGATCGGCCTGGGCCTGGACGTCGATCCCCGATGTGGGAGTGACCAGGATCGAGCCGAGGTCGAGTCGCTCGACGGCATCACCCGCAGGGATCTCCGACACGTCCCACGGCCCATCGACCCGCATGTCCATCCGTCACCTCTCGACGCGTGTTGCCACAACGCTACTGCCCGTGCCCTCCACGCGGTCAGGTGCCCGGTCCCCGGAAGCCCCCGGTGGACCCGAATCCCGCTGCTCCCCGGTGCGATCCGGGCAGGGATTCCACGGCGACCAGGCGAACAGCGGCGATCGGCATGACGAGGAGCTGGGCAATGCGATCCCCCCGCTCCAGCAGGATCGTCTCGCTGAGGTCGTGGTTGATGAGGATGACGCAGATCTCGCCCCGGTAGCCGGCGTCGATGACCCCCGGCCCATTGACGAGGCCCAGTCCGGAACGCATGGCAAGCCCGCTCCGAGGGCAGACAAGCCCGACGTATCCCCGGGGTAGGGCAAGACTGACGCCTGTCGGCACCGATGCCCTCGCGCCCGGCGCGAGGGTGATGTGCTCGCGCGTGCGCAGATCCAGCCCCGCATCACCAGGGTTCTCGTAGGCCGGCGGCGGCAGTTCCGGATCGAGTTGGGTGATCAGCACCTCGACGTCGGGGGGGTTCATGGGTTCAACTCGAACGCATGCTGCTCGCCCTCGGGCCGCCAGGAGGGCCCACCGGACGCACGGTCACGGACGGCCTGCTCGATGTGCTCGGCGTTGCCGTGGTCGACGAAGTGCTGGAGCGGCACCTGCACGAAGATCGCCGCCGCTGTCACAGCCACCGGCCCCTGCTCGGAACCCAGCCGCCCCGTGGCTCTCGTGTAGACGCGTCTTCCCTTGACCCCGACCACCTCAGCGTGGACGACGAGATCGGTCCCTACGGGCACGGGTCGCCGGAAGTCGCACTCCAGGCGACCGGTCACCGCGGGCCCGGCCAGCAGCCAGTTCAGGGAACCGAGGATCTCGTCGAGGGCCGAGCTCAGCACACCACCGTGCGCCAGGCCTGGAGCGCCCTGATGGTGCTCGCTGACGGTGAACACGCCCGAGACGGTCAGGCCCTCGCCCGCCGTGATCACCATGTGCAGCCCGGTGGGATGGTCAGTGCCGCAGCCGAAGCACCATCGGTAGTGCGAGGGAATGCTCTCACCGGGGGCGGGCGACAGTGCGGATCGTTCGGGAAGCACGGCATCAGCGGGCGGCGTGCTCGGCACGGGCGATGGTCTAACGTGATCTTCTGGCACCCCGGGACACTATCGGCTGATCCGCCCCGATGAGACGGTCAGCGTGAGGCGAGAGCGATGACCGACACCGAGTCCCTCCATCGTGAGCGGCTGCTCCCCTCGTGGTGGGTGTGGCTCGTCCTCGGCGGTCTGGTGGCCATGCTCTCCGTGGCCTATGGCGCGGCCCTGGGCTCGGTGGTCGGCTGGATCCTCGCGGCGATACTGGCCACCATCGGCGCGAGCCTGCTGATCGTCACCTCACCCACGATCCGGGTGGATGGATCCGGGCTTCAGGTGGGTCGTGCCCACCTGCCCCGGTGGGCCGTGGCCAATCCCCGTGTCGCGGACCGCGCCGAGGTCCGGAAGCTGCGCGGGCCGGGATCCGATGCCCGCGTCTTCACCGCGCTGCGCCCGTGGTCGTCCTCCAGCGCCGTCCTCATCGAGGTGGCGGATGCATCCGATCCCCATCCGGCCTGGCTCGTGTCGTCGCGGCACCCCGAGGCGCTCCGCTCCGCGCTCAGTGCAACGATGGCCTCCTGACCAAGGGAGGACCAGTGGACGAGCCCGTGCCCGTCGAGGAAACGGTCGAGATCAACCCGATCGCTCACCTCATCGCACC
>DMPC01000111.1:22679-26518 GCA_003456155.1 Actinomycetota bacterium
GGTGTCAGGCGCACTCGACGCAGATCGGACCTGACTTCCCGTCGTGGTCGAGCTGGCTTCGGTGCTGCACCAGGAAGCACTTCACGCAGGTGAACTCATCCGACTGCCGGGGAAGCACCCGGACGGTCAGGCTCTCGTCCGACAGATCGGCTCCAGGGAGCTCCAGTGTCTCGGCCAGCTCGGCCTCATCCACGTCCACGGCGGAGGACGACTTGTCGGCTCGGCGCGCCTTCAACTCCTCGAGGCTGTCCTCCGCGAGCTCCTCGTCCGTCTTCCGAGGTGCGTCGTAATCGGTGGCCATGTGTCCTCGCCCTTCCCCTGCGTCGTCCGAACAGTTCCCCACGTGCACCCGATATGGGTATGCGCGCAGATTGTGCCTCATGCCGATTTCATCGGCATGGCAGGGTAGGCACCATCACCGTCGAGCGGCGCTGATGCCGTCCCACTTGAGGAGTCTGCATGCCCCAGTACGCCCTCGGAGACCGGACGCCCTCGATACATCCCACGGCCTTCGTCCACCCCGATGCCGTACTCATCGGCAGCGTCATCGTGGGACCGGAGTCGAGCATCTGGCCCACGGCGGTGCTCAGGGGGGACCATGGGTCGATCATCATCGGCAGCCAGAGCTCGGTTCAGGACGGCACCATCGTCCACTGCACCGCAACCCTGGACACGGTCATCGGCGACCGGTGCGTCATCGGGCACAACGTCCATCTTGAGGGCTGTCGGATCCATGATGACTCGCTGGTGGGGTCCGGATCGATCGTTCTGCACCGTGCAGAAGTAGGTCCCCACGCCCTCATTGGAGCCGGTGCCCTCGTCGGCAACGACAAGGTCGTGCCGCCGCATGCGAGGGCACTGGGAATCCCGGCGCAGATCACGCCCGATGTGGTGCGGCCGGGCGACTTCTCCGAACCCGTGGCGACCTACGTGCGGAACGCCCACTGGTACAACGCAGAGCTGCGCCGGCTCGACTGACGTGCGTGTCGGGCACCGGCCGGACGGTTGCCCCCGGCGACGTCACGGCATGCGATCGGCGCCCTGAGCGAGGAGCAGCCGCTCGAGATCAGCAGCGATGTCGGGTGAGGCGGCCACGAAGAACGGGTCGGGATCGACTCCTGACGAGATTCCCGACACCTGCATGCCCGCCTCCCGGCAGATGAGGGCTCCCGCGGCATGGTCCCAGGGGTTGAGCCCGTATTCGTAGTACGCATCGACGCGACCCATGGCCAGCCAGCAGAAGTCCACGACGGCGCACCCCGTGCGCCGCACATCCCGTACCTCGCCGATGATCGCCTCCAGGACGTGAGCCTGGGCCTGCCGGCGCTCGGCCGAGTAGCTGAAGCCGGTCGTCACCATGGCCAAGGTGAGGTCACTGCAGGAGCTGCCCGCGAGTCGTTGGGCCGTTCCTCGTCGGATATGCCACGACCCCCAGCCTCGCACACCGATGAAGGCCTCATCGGTCTCCGGCAGGCACACGACTCCGAGTTCGGTGCCGTCCGCTCCGACCAGTGCGACAGAGACCCCCCACAGCGGAATGCCGAACAGGTAGTTGACCGTCCCGTCGAGGGGGTCGACCACCCAGCGCCGCCCGCTGGAGCCCTCGCGCTCGCCACCCTCCTCCCCGAGTACTGCGTCGGCGGGGAAGGCGGTGCGAAGGGTGGCCAGGATGAGGGTCTCTGCGGAACGATCCATGGCCGACACGGCGTCGGTCGGCGAGCTCTTCGACTCGACGATCAGCCCTGAGGGTCGCTCGTCGCGCAGAAAGCTGCCGGCCGCGGTGGCGGCGCGCCAAGCCGTCGGCAGAGCCGAATGCAGATGCAGGATGTCAGCGAGGGTCAGCTCTGCGGGATGGTCCATGGCGCCATCCTGCCGTGGCGTGACGCGCGATACCGTCCAGACATGTTCGCCGCGTACCGGGAAGCCCTGCGTCTGCCTGGAACCCTGCGCTTCTCGGCGACTGGCTTCGTGGCCCGGCTGCCCGTAGCAATGGTGGGGCTGGGGATCGTCCTTCTTGTCAGCGGGACTACAGGTTCCTATGCGGCCGCGGGAGTGCTGTCCGCGGCCTTCCAGCTGCCCGCGGCACTCGGCGCCGTCATCAGCAGCCGATGGATCGACCGGGTCGGTCAGCACCGGCTGCTGCCGTGGCTCGCGTCCCTCAACGCGACATTCCTGATCCTCTTCGTGGTGACGGTCGAGCGGAGTGCCCCGTTCGTCCTGCAGATCGTCGTCGTGGCCCTCGCCGGGATCTGCCAGCCCGCGATCGGCTCGATGGTGCGGGCCCGTTGGGCCTCCGCTACGCAGGGCGGCCCGCTCCTGCGCAGCGCCTTCGCCCTCGAGAGCATCCTGGACGAGGGCGTCTTCACGGTGGGTCCCCTCGTCACGGCCTTCCTGGCATTCCAGATCGGGTTGCCCCTTCCGGTGATCCTCGGCGCAGGTCTGGGCCTCGCAGGAGGACTCGCACTGGCGCTTCAGCGCCGAACCGAGCCCATCCCCCGCCGGACGGCTCCCGTCGGCGATGCCGTCCACCATCGGGGCGCGATCCGTCAGCCCGGAGTCCTGCTGGTGGTGGCGGCAGCGATCGGCGTCGGAACGGTGTTCGGCAGCTTCGAGGTCGCCGTGGTCGCCTTCACCCAGCAGGCGGGATCGCCGGGCTCCTCCGGGATCGTCCTCGCCATCTGGGCCCTGGGCAGCATGCTGGGCGGCATCTGGTTCGGCTCACGAAGTTGGCGCATGACACTGGGCCGTCAGGTGATGCTGCTCTCCGGCCTCCTGGCCGTCGCCCTGCTCCTGGCTCCCTTCTCCCCCTCGATCCTGTTCCTCGCCGGAGCCACCACGGTGGCCGGTGTGGCGATCGCCCCCACGCTCATCGCGCTGTTCAGCCTGACGGAACGACTCGTGCCCGCGCACCAGTTGACCGAGGGCCTGACCTGGACGAACTCCGGTCTGGCGATCGGCTTCTCGGCCGGCACAGCCGGCGCCGGACTCCTCGTGGATGCGTTCGGGCCGGCCTGGGGGTTCGTGCTGTCAGTTGTCGGCGCCACGCTTGCGTCGGTCGTGGCGGTCGCGGGTCAGGGGAGCTTCCGGCGTGCCGATACTGCGAAACCCCCGTCAGAGCCCGTTCAGGCCTGGATCGACGATCCCCTGCCCGGGCCGCAGCCCGGTGCCATAGCCGACGATCCCCGTTGAGATCCGAGGGGAGGACCTTCGCCATGCGTGGGGGCGAGGCGCTAGGTTCTGCGTAGCGGGATCGCCCCGCGCATGGACCCGGGAGGCTGCCCTGGACGCTTTCAGCCCCCGTGAAGTGCAGGCGCGGGTGCGCGCAGGTGAGTCGGCTGAGCAGATCGCCGCGACCACCGGGTGGGAACTGCCCAAGGTGCTGCGGTACGCGGAGCCCCTGCTGGACGAGCGTGCCTTCATGGCCCAGCAGGCCGCAGCCGTCGAGGTGCGCAGATCCCGGGGTGGGGCGACCCTCGCGGAGGCCTGCGCTGCCGTGCTCGGCGCCGATGATGCCGACGCGATCGTCTGGGATTCCTTCCGTCGTGAGGACGGCAGATGGATCGTGACGGCAACGCTCCGGGACGGCACGGTCGCCGCCTGGACCTACGACCACCACGGCCGCAATCTGCACTCCCTCGATGAGCAGGCGCGCGTCCTCATGGGCGCGAGTCCGGTGCCCGCCCAGGACGCAGAGATCGACATCGCCGCTGCCCTGGATCTGGTGGGTGATGTGTCCATCGTCCGGGATGAGGCGCCCGGGCGGCCCCGTCTGGTGGCGGTGCCATCGGTGAGCGTGTCTGAGGACACGGCCCGCATCACCGTCGAGGCCACCGAGGAGG
>DMPC01000111.1:26705-27160 GCA_003456155.1 Actinomycetota bacterium
GGAGGTCACCGACGATGCGCGGACAGAGCCGACCGAGCAGGTGCAGGGAAGCGGCTACGAGCAGGAGACCCTGATCCTGCCGCGAGAGGCGCCCGCGAAGTCCGAGCGCAAGACGCGGGGCCGCAAGGGTCGTACCAGTGTCCCCAGTTGGGACGAGATCCTGTTCGGGGCGGGCCGGGCGGACGACTGAGTCGCCGCCACCCGGCTCACCCCTCCTGAAGGAAGGGGAGCGGCTGAGCGGAGATGTGCTCGCGCTTCGCGCGTGAAGCGGTCATGCTCGTGCGGTAGTGCCGGCGACACAGCACCTCGTAAGCCACCGCATCAGCCGCACCGGTCGCCGTATCGCCGACGACCACCTGGTCGCCCTCCACCACCATCTCGCCGTTGACGGTACGGGCGTTGTGAATGGCCCGTGATCCGCACCAGCACAGTGCCTCGACCTGAAGCACCTGCAT
>DMPC01000111.1:27414-34452 GCA_003456155.1 Actinomycetota bacterium
AACACATCAATGCCGAGCTCGTCCACCACGGCCGCCAGTTGCTCGACCTGCGCCTCGGTGTAGAACTGCACCTCGTCGCAGATCAGGTAGTCCACCCGTCCGCCCTGGGACAGCCGCTCGACCACGAGCCGTCGGATGTCGAGGGTGTCGTGCACCTCCACGGCAGGTACGGAGAGGCCCAGACGACTGGACAGCAGGGACTCCCCCGCCCGATCCAGTCGGGTGAAGACCATCCCGGACCTTCCCCGAGATGCGTGGTTGTGATCGGTCTGCAGAGCCAACGTCGACTTGCCGCAGTCCATCGTCCCTGCGTAGAAGGTCAGCTCGGCCACGGGCACATCCTTCCCCACATGGGAGCCTCGTGCGGCCGAAGGGTCAGCCGCGATGGACCAGGGCCGGGATGAGAACCTCGGCCGAACTCAGCCCGCCGTGCTGGCCCAGGAGCCGCGAGACGGTGGCATCCGTATCGCTCGACAGCATCGTCTGATCCCGGGCGATCGCTACGACGTCACCGATGCGGTCCGAGAGCTCCGGGTCGACCGGGCCCATGAGACCCTGCTCCACGACTTGGGCCCGGGAGAGCACGTCCGCGCGATCTCGGAGTACCTCCCGCCACGTCGCCAGCACGTCGGCCGCGGCGCCATGCTCCGCGTATATGTGGCGAGCGCGTGGCTCACCCGCCCAGCGACGCACTCCCCGGCGGAGTCGAGGATCGTCATCGAGGGCGATCCGGGATTCCGCCGGACAGTCGACCATGCCGTGATCCGCCGTGACGACGAGCGAGGCGCCCGGCACGAGGCACTCGACCAGGCGACCCACGAGGACGTCCACCCGACTGAGGGCGGCTCGCCACGCCTCGCTCGAGACACCGGACTCGTGACCGACGCGATCGAGCTCGGCCCAGTACACGTACGTGTAGGACGGCTCGTCGTGCCTCAGGATCGCGGAGAGCGCCGTCACGCGCTCGTCGACGTCCTCCGATCCCACGTACCTCGAGCCGCGCAGCACTGCACCGGTCAGACCGGAGTGCTCATAGGCCGCAGGCGCGAGCGTCGTCATGCGGACGGAGGAGCGTGCGACGCGCTCGAAGACGGTCGGTTCCGGCTGGACGGCCACGGGGGTGGGGTGCCGACCCCAGTGCAGGGGGCTCAGGACCTCGCCCGACTCGGGATACTCGAACGATGCGCCCACCAGCCCGTGCTCGCCGGCGAGGAGACCGGTCCCCAGAGCACCGAGTCCGACGGGAGTCGTCGTGGGGAAGGCCGCGGCGATGGGACCGCCTCCGAGGGCGCCCAGGTGCGGCGCCAGGGCTGGCTGGGACTGCAGGGCCTGCCATCCCAGACCATCCACGAGACACACCACCACCTGCCGGCAGGTGCCGATCTGCAACCGATCCTCGAAACCGTCCACTCCCAGGGCAGCAGCAGCCGACGACCCCACGTCAGCGAGGGTGAGGGGGCGCTGGGTCACGGTCAGCGGGTGCGCGCGGCCGTGGACTGGGAGAGGGCGGCGGCAAAGGCGAGTACCTGGGAAACAACGTCGGCACCGTCGGCCGCCTCCGACACCCGAACGGAGAGATCGTCATTGCTGGCAGTGCCCGTATAGCCATGGTCGGCGTCACACTGGGGGTCGCCACACGCGGCCGGCTCCAGGTCGATGCGGCTCACCGCCCCCCAGCCGATTGTGAGGACCACCTCCGCGGCGCTGCCCCCCGGGCGGTGCCGCTCCGGATCCGTCACGACGCGCGACACCACGACGGAGTCGACGCGCTCGATGCGAACCGCCTCCGTGGACGCGGTCGCAGACGCGACCGGATGCGATTCATCCGCCGGATGCTCATCGGTGTGCTCGACGATCAGCCGGGTGGGAGTGAGGGCGAGGACTGTTACGTGGCGTCTGAGCTCATCTCTGTCGAACATGGCCTCGTGGTGCACGACGTAGGAGACCAACGGCTCGTCTGCAAGGGCAGTCTCCAGCGCATCGGCCACCAGATCGGGGTAGTACCCCGATCGCTGGATGTCCTTGCGCAGCTGTCCGGCCAGGGCGGAGTCCGTCATACGGTCATTGTTCCATCATCCGCATCCGAAGACGCACGGCTGCGTCGACCCGTCCTCACGAGGGCCGGACGGATCGTGAGCCTGCCTCGTCATCGCTCCCCAGTAGGAGCCTCAGAACCACCACCCCGTCGCCGTGCTCCTTCACCACCGGACGCCCGGCACGTATCAGCAGATCCATCATCCGGCCGTTGGCTGGCAGCACCTCGGCCACGAGTGTCGTGATCCCCAGAGCACAGGCGGCCTCGATCAACTCGACCAGCAGGCGCCGTCCGACACCCTGGCCCTGGCAGGCGTCCGTCACGACGAATGCCACCTCCGCCTCATTGCGAGCAGTGGGGAGAGCATCGAATCGGGCGACTCCGACGATGTCGTTGTCGCACAGGGCGACGAGGGCCTCGCGCGAGACATGGTCCACGTCGGTGAACTGAGCGACCTCAGAGTCCGATAGGTGCGGATGTGGGGAGAAGAAGCGCAGGTACACGGTCCGGTCGGACAGACCCTCGTGGAATCGACGCAGGGCGTCGGCATCCAATGTCGACATGGGCCGGATGCGCACGGATCGTCCATCGAGCAGCCTCAGGCCACTGCCTGAACCGTCCACGCCGGCTGAAGGCTCCACTCCGCGATTCTGCTCCCCCGGTAGGGTCGGTGTCATGACGGTGGCGGGGCTGGAGAGCGACCTCTTCGTGGTCTCGCCGGAGGTGGAGGAGGCGCTCCGGAGCGGCACGGCCGTGGTGGCACTGGAGTCGACCATCATCAGTCACGGGCTTCCCCGCCCGGAGAACCTGAGGGTTGCCACCGAGGTCGAGGACATCGTGAGATCCCGGGGGGCCATCCCAGCGACCATCGCCATTCTCGACGGGCGGGTGCGCATCGGCCTGGATGAGGGAGCCCTGGACCAGGTCGCCCATCGTGACGACATCGTCAAGGTCAGCACGCGTGACCTCGCCACCCTGACGGCGTTGGGAGGCAGTGGGGCCACCACCGTGGCTGCCACCAGTCATCTGGCCCAGCGCGCGGGCATCACCGTCTTCGCCACGGGTGGGCTGGGCGGCGTGCACCGAGAAGCCCGCGACAGCTGGGATGAGTCCGCTGACCTGACGGCCCTGTCCACGACCCCCATCACCGTGGTGTGCGCCGGGGTCAAGTCGATCCTCGACGTCCAGGCGACACTCGAACGCCTGGAGACGCTCAATGTCGGAATCCTGGGCTTCGGCACCCAGCAGTTCCCCGGCTTCTACCTGTCGGACTCCGGATACACGGTTGGCTGGTCTGTCGACAGCGTCGAGGCTGTATCCGACATCATGCTCGCGCGCACCCGCCTCGGCGTCTCGGCCGCTCTCGTCGTGGCGTACCCGCTTCCCACGGATGCCCAACTGGATCCCGACCTTCATCATGAGGTCTTGGAGGAGGGTCTGCGCCGAGCTGCCGCGAGGAATGTCACGGGCAAGGACGTCACCCCCTTCCTGCTCGACCACTTTCATCGGGCAACCCATGGCGCGAGCCTCATGGTGAACGAGCAGATCATCGTCCGCAACGCCGAGCTGGCCGCGCGTATCGCCGTCATGCACGCCACTCGCACCCGAGCGCCCGAAGCCGGTGGGTGACGGCCCGCAGCGTCATCGCGGCGACGGGAGGTCGACAGGCGCACCCAGGCGTGGGTCGTGTCGGAGCCGGCCCGCTGGACCCCTGAGCGCGAGAATCACCGGACTGAGTGACCGCTGAGAGGAACCCATGGCCCGCCGATCCACGCCCAAGCCGCCCGACCATGGGCGGATTGTCGACGTCGATGTCTCGGCGGAGATGCGTGGCTCCTTCCTCGAGTACGCCTACTCGGTCATCTACGCACGGGCCCTGCCGGACGCACGGGACGGACTCAAGCCCGTGCAGCGTCGCATCCTGTTCCAGATGTCGCAGATGGGCCTCCGGCCGGACCGTGGTCATGTCAAGAGCGCCCGCGTCGTAGGCGAGGTGATGGGTCGACTCCACCCCCACGGCGACTCCGCCATCTACGACGCGCTGGTGCGCATGGCGCAGCCCTTCACCCTCCGCCTGCCACTGATCGACGGTCATGGCAATTTCGGATCCCTTGACGACGGGCCCGCCGCCATGCGCTACACCGAGGCGCGACTGGCGTCGCCGGCGATGGATATGACGGCCGGTCTCGATGAGGACGTCGTCGACTTCGTTCCCAACTACGACGGACGCGAGCGCGAGCCTGAGGTGCTGCCTTCGGCGATTCCCAATCTCCTCGTGAACGGTGGCTCGGGGATCGCGGTCGGTATGGCCACGACGCTGGTTCCGCACAATCTCGGCGAGGTGCTGAATGCCGCTCGGCACCTGCTGGAGCACCCTGAGGCGGGGCTGACGGAGATCATGACGCTGGTCCCTGGCCCCGATCTGCCGGCGGGTGGAGTGATCGTCGGACTGGACGGTGTGCGCGAGGCGTACGAGACCGGTCGCGGCAGCTTCCGGGTCAGGGCCCGGACACGAATCGAGCAGGTGTCGCCACGACGCCGAGGGATCGTGGTCACCGAACTCCCGCACAATGTGGGTCCCGAGCGGGTCATCGATCGCATCAAGGATGCAGTCCAGGGCAAGAAGCTTCAGGGGATCTCCGACGTCGTCGATCTCACGGATGGTGAATCCGGACTGCGGCTGGTGATCGAGATCAAGAACGGCTTCCACCCCGAGGCGGTGCTCGAGCAGCTCTTCCGCCTGACACCGATGGAGGAGACCGTCAACATCAACGCGGTGGCCCTGGTCGACGGGCAGCCGCGCACGATGGGCCTCATCGACATGCTGCGTGTGTGGCTCGATCACCGCCAGCAGGTGATCCTGCGGCGGAGTGCCTATCGCCGCCAACGAGCCCAGGAGAGGCTGCACCTGGTCGAAGGCCTCCTCGTCGCCATCCTGGACATCGATGAGGTGATCCAGTTGATCCGCGAGTCCGATGACTCCTCTGCCGCACGCGATCGACTCATCGCAGTCTTCGACCTCAGCGAGGTGCAGGCCAACTACATCCTGGACATGCCGCTTCGTCGGCTCACCAAGTTCTCCCGCATCGAACTGGAGAAGGAATCCGACGAGTTGCGGCGCAGCATCGATGAGCTGACGCGCTTGCTCGATGACCCGACAGTCCTGCGGGCGGCGATCTCGGCCGAGATCGCCCTCACGGCCCAGGCGCACGCGACTCCGCGTCGCACGCTGCTCATGGAGGGTGCTGCTCCCGTCAAGGCCAGCATGCCCCTCGAGGTGAGCGATGAGCCCTGCGTCGTGCTGCTGTCCAGCACCGGGCTGGTCGCTCGCACATCTTCCTTGAGCGACGCCGTCGACGCGGCACATAACCAGCGCATCACCCACGACGTGATCATCAGTGCCGTCCCCGCGACAACCCGGGGCGAAGTGGGCCTGGTGACGTCGACCGGTCGCGTGCACCGGCTTCAGGTCGTGGACATGCCGGGACTCCCCGCGACGGCGGGTATCCCATCCTTGTCGGCGGGTGCCCCCCTCGGAGCCTTCGTCGATCTCCCGGCCCACGAGCAGCCGCTGTGCCTGACCACGATCGACGACTCTGCCGGGGTGGCCCTGGGCACGGCTTCGGGCGTCGTCAAGCGCGTGGTGCCGGAGGTGGCCCCCAGCAAGGCCGTGTGGGATCTGATCCGGCTCGAGGACGGTGATGCGGTTGTCGGGGCCGCGCGGCTCGCTGAGGCGGACGCGGAGCAGGCAGACCTCGTGTTCATCACCTCCGACGCGCAGCTCCTCCGGATGACGGCCAGTTCGGTGAGACCTCAGGGACGTGCTGCCGCCGGGATGGCGGGGATCCGCCTTGGGGAGGGGGTGCGCGCCCTGGCCTTCACGGTGGTCAGGCCGTCGGACGAGTCGGTGGTGGTGACCGTCGCGGGTACCGATGCGACCCTTCCCGGTACCGAGACCGGGACGGTCAAGGTCACCGCCCTCGACGAGTACCCCCGCAAGGGCCGGGGAACCGCGGGCGTGCGGTGTCACCGGCTGCGCTCGGGTGAGGATCGCCTGCTGGCGGCCTGGGCCGGTCGTGGCCCCGCCCGTGCAGCGGGTGCCTCCGGGGTACCCGTGATCCTCCCCGAGGCGGACACCAGGCGCGATGGCACCGGAACACCTGCCATGGCGCCGATCGCGGGCATCGGCGGACACCTGTGACCACGGACGCCTGCTCTGCGGTGTCCTTGCGTGTCTCCGAGCCGCTTGCCGGAACTGCCCCGACGGCACTCACGTGGGTCGTCGTCGAGCATCCCGGTCCTTGGGGTCGCGATGCCGTCGTCGACTCCCGGCTGCCTGATGCTGCTCGGACCGCGCTTGCCCGGATGAAGGCTGCCGGCATCGGGATCCTCCTCGGCCGCCCGATCGACCGGACCTCCCCGTCGTCCGGGCCCCGGATCCTGGTGGCCCGCACCGCACCGGGCGGCACCCTGCTGCGCCTCGGCACCAGTGCGGATCTGGCCGAGCTGCGCACCTGGGAGCCTGAAGCCCTTGCTGCGGGACACCTGCCCGCCTTCGGCTGCGTTTCCCGAGAGCCGGTCCTGCTGGTCTGCACCCAGGGAAGGCGCGACGCCTGCTGCGCCGTCCACGGCAGGGACCTGCTCCGGGCTCTGGATGCCGCTGCCTCGCCCCACGGACGTTCCCGCATCTGGGAGTGCAGCCACATCGGAGGTCATCGCTTCGCCCCGGTGAGCCTGACCCTGCCCACCGGCGAGGTCCACGGCCGTGCGCGGGCCGAGGACGCCACTCGGCTGCTCGCTGCTGCATTCGCCGGCGAGGTCGTTCCGGAGTTGCTCCGCGGTCGCAGCAGCCAGCCACCGCCGCTCCAGCGGGCATGCGTCCATATCCGGTGCGAGTTCGCGGTGCGCGATGCCGACGCTCTCGAGGCCCTCGTGGTGATCAAGGATCGCGCGGTGCCTGTCGAGGCGCACTGGCAATCCGACTCCGACCTCGTGACCACTCA
>DMPC01000111.1:34522-35392 GCA_003456155.1 Actinomycetota bacterium
GAGTCGTGCGGCGCGGAGCCCGTCGGGGGCTTCGCATGGAACGTGTCCAGCGCCGTCGCCATCCCGAACTGGCGATAACCCAGGACGAGCCTCAGGTAGCGGCCTTACGGAGCAACTCGTCGCGGTCGTGGATCGTCGTGCGCTCCCGGCCCCGGGACTGACCCAGTGCCCGCTCTGCTGCATCGATGGCGTCCCAGCCCGCGGTGGGCACCACTGCAATACCGCGCTCGGCGAGGAGGGCATCGACTCCTCCCGCACGGCTCGGCGGCACGAGGACACCCAACTGCTGGTCCGCGATCAGGGACGCGACCGTCGCCACGGCATCCTTCTTGTTGGTGCCGATGATCCCGGTGGGCCCACGCTTGATCCAGCCCGCAACGTAGAGGCCCGGCAGCGCGGCGCCTTCGCGCACCACCCGACCCTCCTCGTTCGGGATCACTCCGGCCCGATCATCGAACGGGAGGTCTTCGAGCGCAGTTCCGCGGTAGCCCACCGAGCGCACGACCAGATCCGCCGGGATCTCCTCGGTCTCCCCCGTGCCCTCGACGCCACCGGACTCCGTCAGCCGGGTTCGCTCGACGATGACCGTGCGGACGCGGTCGTCTCCGAGCAGTTCGACCGGTCGGGACAGGAAGCGCACGTGGATGCGCCGTGGCTTGCCCTCGGGCGCGCGCTCGGCCCATCCGGTGATCACCTCGACGTTACGGCCCACGGCGCGGTCTGCCGACGCCGCTTCGGCGCTCGCTGGGTCCAACGTGGCCTCAACGGGATCCACGAGGACCTCTGCATCGAGGAGCTCCCCGAGTTCCTTGAGCTCCTTGGTCGTGAACGTGGCCTGAGCCGGTCCACGACGTCCCAGCAGGTAGACGT
>DMPC01000111.1:35493-37382 GCA_003456155.1 Actinomycetota bacterium
TCGACGGCGACATTGCCCACCCCGACCACGACCGCTGATGTCGAGGAGCGCATCAGGCGCTCGAAGCGCTCACGGTCCGCATCCGGATGCCCGCAGTACCAGGCGACGAAGTCCGTGGCGGCGACGCTTCCGTCCAGATCCTCCCCGGGCACGCCGAGTCGCCGATCGCTGGACGCACCATAGGTCAGGATCACGGCGTCATAGCAGCTCAGGAGGTCGGTGATCGACAGATCGGAGCCGACCGTGACGTTCCCGAGGAATCGGACTCCCGGCTTCTGCAGGACCTTGTTCAGGGTGTCCCGGACCGACCGAATGCTGAGATGGTCGGGAGCGACGCCGTACCGGACGAGACCGAACGGGACCGGGAGGCGGTCGATGATGTCGACCTCGACCGGAACCTGCTCCTGGGAGACCAGGGCATCCGCCGCGTAGATGCCCGAGGGGCCTGAACCGACGACGGCGACGCGCATGGCTACTCCTGGGGCAGTCCCAACAATGTCCGTGCCAACCTAAACCCTGGGGTGGGGTCTGTGGGGTCGAGAAACACCGGTGTGAGGCCCACCACTTCGGCGCCGGCGAGGTTCACCGGCTGGTCGTCGATGAAGATCGTGGTCAGGGGATCCACACCGAGCCGGGCCACGATGAGTTCATAGGCCGCTGGATCGGGCTTGTACAGCCCCTCGGTGCGACCGTCGACCAGCACATCGAACTCCCGCAGGATGCCCATCCGGGCGATCCACGTCTCGTCGTGGAAACTCGTCAGGTCGTTCGTCAAGGCCCCCACGGGAATCCCTTGGGCCTTGGCCTCGTCGATCAGTCGACGGGCACCGGCGCGGACGAGCTCCTCCTCCGAGCCGGAGTAGAGGTGCGCGCAGAGGGCGGGCATGGTCGCCGGCTCTCCGGTGAGCTCAGCGAACTCCGCCGCCCGCCGCGACCAGTACTCCCGCTCGTTCATGCCACCGGCCTGAAAGACCCGCCAGTCGTCGTCGAGGTCGGGCGCGAAGGGGCCGGTCCACGCGAAGGTCCCGGGTTCCAGGCCGAGGTCGCGCTCACCGATCGCGCGCAGCTCAAAAGGGGTCAGCAGGACCGGACCGCCGAAGTCGAAGATGACGGCGGTCGCCTCGCCCGGACCCATCTCTAGTGCTCGGCCTCGGTGATCGTGACCATGTCGAAGCGCACGACCTCGCCGAACCAGCCGCAGCCTGCGCACCAGGTCATGAAGTGCCGCTCATCGGCAGACCAATACTCCGTGCTGATGCCCCCGTCGATCTCGATCGATTCTCCGCACATGGGGCAGAACTTAGGTCGGTCGAGCAGGTGTCGCTCAGCGTCGCGCGCGAACCAGGCCGCAGGCGGGGGAAGGCGGTGCGGATCCGGAGGAAGCATCAGCGTCACGCGTTCGCCGTCGCGCTCTCGCGCCAGGCCCAGGCATCCTCATGCAGGTCGAGCAGGCGCTGCTTCTGGGGGCTGTACCGCATGGAGCCCATCGAGATGAAGGCCTCAGCGAACTCACGCTCGGCACCGAACTTGTCGCGTTCACAGGGCAACGGGATGATCTCGTGCTTCTCGCGGATCGTGCCCAGGGGATCCTGGCCGTCTGCCACGCGCTTCATGTTCTCCTTGAACATCTTGCGGAGCATCGCCACACCGGCATCCGAACGACCGAGGTGCTCTTGCGTGCGGTCCGTGATCGGGCCCTGCGAGACCCAGGCCATGATGTCCTGGCCCTCGATGTAGTCCGTGATGAACCGTCCCTGCTCGTCGCGCCACTTGTACTCGTAGACGACCGGCCGATCCTGGTGCTCCCACACGCCACCGTCAGGTGCATGGTTGGAGTAGAACAGCTTCCACGTCGTGGTGTCGTCGATAGGCACGCGGATCTGCATCTG
>DMPC01000002.1:0-825 GCA_003456155.1 Actinomycetota bacterium
GAAGCGGCGTGCGTCGGATGGGGTATCGCCGGGGTGAAAGCGATGTCACGCGACCACTATGCTGTGCGTGGTCGTGAACCGATTCACAAGTGCGCAATTCGTGAGGAGATCCGGGCTTGAACGTCTACACCCCGATCCTCGTTCTCGGGCTACTCGCTTTCGGCTTCGCTGTCTTCTCTGTCGCCGCAGCGACCTTCACCGGTCCGAAGCGGTACAACCGGGCGAAGTACGACGCCTACGAGTGCGGGATCGAGCCCACGCCACAGCCGATCGGCGGCGGGCGATTCCCGGTCAAGTACTACCTGACCGCGATGCTCTTCATCATCTTCGACATCGAGATCGTCTTCCTGTACCCGTGGGCGGTCGCCTTCGACCAACTCGCGCTGTTCGGTCTGATCGAGATGTTCTTGTTCATCATCACCGTCCTCGTCGTGTACGTGTACGTGTGGCGTCGCCGTGGACTCGAGTGGGATTAGGAGCGATCGATGGGTCTTGAGGAATCCCTGCCGTCCGGTGTGCTTCTCACCACGGTGGAGAAGTTCGCGGGATACGCGCGGAAGGGCTCGCTGTGGCCGGCGACCTTCGGTCTTGCCTGCTGCGCCATCGAGATGATGGCGGCGGGTGGCCCGCGGTTCGACATCGCGCGCTACGGCATGGAGGTCTTCCGTGCCTCGCCCCGCCAGGCTGACCTGATGATCGTCGCGGGCCGGGTGAGCCAGAAGATGGCCCCCGTCGTGCGGCAGATCTACGACCAGATGCCCAATCCCAAGTGGGTCATCGCCATGGGCGTCTGCTCGTCGAGCGGCGGCATGTTCAACAACTACG
>DMPC01000002.1:998-5512 GCA_003456155.1 Actinomycetota bacterium
ATGTTCAACAACTACGCCATCGTCCAGGGCGTGGACCACATCGTTCCGGTCGACATCTACTTGCCCGGCTGCCCACCACGGCCGGAGATGCTGTTCGACGCGATCCTGAAGCTGCACGACAAGATCCAGGACACCAAGATCGGCGCTCATCGCCGCGAGGAGATCGTCGAGCTGGAGGCCCTCGCGCTCACGGCCCCGACGACCCTGGAAATGAAGGGCCTCATGCGATGAGCGAGCCCGGCCTCCCCGTTGTCCCTCAGGGCATCGAGGAACTCGACGTGATCGGCGTCCGTCACGGTGCCTTCGGCGCTTCCGGGGGCGGCGACACCAGCGGCTTCGGTGGTCTCGTCGAGCCCATCGTCATGCCCGCTCCGGCCCGACGTCCGTTCGGCGGCTGGTTCGATGAGGTGTCCGACGAGCTCGAGCTGGCCCTGCAGGCCGCGGGCCTGCACGCAGCGGACGCCATCGAGAAGGTGGTCATCTACCGGGACGAGATCACGTACCACGTCCGTCGGGATCACCTGGTGTCGTTCGCGACCCTGTTGCGAGACGAGCCGGGGCTGCGCTTCGAGATGTGCCTCGGCGTCAGCGGTGTCCATTACCCGGGCGATATCGGGCGCGAGCTGCACGCGGTCTACCACTTCCTCTCGATCACCCACAATCGCCGCATCCGCGTCGAGGTGTCGGTGCCTGAGGGGGATGCGGTGATTCCCTCCCTCTACGCCGTGTATCCCACGTGCGACTGGCACGAGCGAGAGACGTGGGATTTCTTCGGCATTGTGTTCGACGGCCATCCGGCCCTCACGCGCATCATGATGCCCGACGACTGGCCCGGTCATCCCCAGCGCAAGGACTACCCCCTTGGCGGCATTCCCGTCGAGTACAAGGGCGGAACCATCCCACCCCCCGACCAGCGGAGGTCGTACAACTGATGTCGACCGACAACGTCACCTTCACGAGCGCCGGACCGGACGACTCCGACTCCTACGCCGGTTCCTACGACACGACCGAGGGGCGCATCTACAACGTGTCCGGCGGCGACTGGGGCACGATCGCGGGAGCCCCCGAGGGCGAGCACGACCGCATCGTGGTCAACATGGGCCCCCAGCACCCGTCGACGCATGGAGTGCTGCGCCTGATCCTCGAGATCGACGGCGAGACCGTCACCGAGGCCCGTGCGGGCATCGGCTACCTGCACACCGGCATCGAGAAGAACATGGAGTTCCGCTCCTGGGTGCAGGGCGTCACCTTCGTCACCCGCATGGACTACCTGACCCCCATGTTCAACGAGACCGCCTACTGCCTGGCGGTGGAGAAGGCGCTCGGCGTCACCGATCAGATCCCCGAGAGGGCCAGCGTCATCCGCGTCATGATGATGGAGCTGAACCGCATCTCCTCGCACCTCGTCGCGCTCGCGACCGGTGGCATGGAGCTCGGTGCTCTGACAGCCATGGAGTTCGGCTTCCGCGAGCGCGAGCTCGTTCTCGACATCTTCGAGATGGTGTCGGGGCTGCGGATGAACAGCGCGTACATCCGTCCCGGTGGTGTGGCCCAGGATCTCCCTGCCGACGGTGCGCAGACGATCCGCGACACGATCCCCTTGCTGCGCAAGCGCCTCAAGGACACCGCCGACCTTCTGGTCGACAACGCGATCTGGATGGGCCGTACCGTCGACATCGGGTACCTCGACCTCGCGGGCTGCATGGCCATCGGGGTCACCGGCCCGGTCCTTCGCTCGACCGGCCTCCCGCACGACCTTCGCAAGAGCCAGCCCTACTGCGGCTACGAGAACTACGAATTCGACGTCATCACCAAGACGACGTGCGATGTCTACGGGCGCTTCCTCATCCGTATCGAGGAGATGGAGCAATCGCTGCGCATCGTCGAGCAGGCCCTCGACATGCTCCAGCCGGGGCCCGTCATGATCGAGGACAAGAAGATCGCGTGGCCTGCTCAGCTGTCCATCGGCAGTGACGGCCAGGGCAACTCCCCGGAGCACATCAGGGAGATCATGTCGGAGTCGATGGAGGCACTCATCCATCACTTCAAGCTGGTCACCGAGGGCTTCCGGGTCCCCGCGGGTCAGGTGTACGCCGCAGTCGAGTCGCCGAAGGGCGAACTGGGCTGCCACATCGTGAGCTCGGGCGGCACTCGGCCGTATCGCGTCCACTTCCGCGACCCGTCCTTCACGAACCTGCAGGCAGTGGCGGCGATGTCCGAAGGCAGCATGATCTCCGACATCATCGCGGCGGTTGCGAGCATCGATCCGGTCATGGGCGGCGTGGACCGCTAGGCGACAAGGAAGAGACGACATGGCAATCAGCGAGAGCACTCGCGAGCAGCTGGACGAGCTGGTCGCGCGGTACCCGCGTCCCCGCTCGGCCCTCATGCCCATGCTTCATCTGGTGCAGAGCCTGGAGGGCGAGGTGACCCCCGAGGGCATCGCGCTGTGCGCCGACATGGCCGGTGTCAGTGCGGCGGAGGCGACCGCGGTCGCGTCCTTCTACACGATGTACAAGCGTCGGCCGGTCGGCAGGCACCACATCGGCGTGTGCATCAACACGATGTGCGGACTGCTGGGCGGCGATGCCGTGTACGACGCCCTCAGTGAGCGCCTCGGGGTCGGCCACGATCAGGCCACTCCGGATGGCGAGTTCTGGCTCGAGCGCATCGAGTGCCAGGCGGCCTGCACCCACGCGCCTGTCATGACCGTTGACTGGGAGTTCATGGACGACGTCACCCCGGCCTCCGCTGTGGACATCGTCGACCGGCTGCAGCGTGGCGAGACCGTGCACTCGACCCGGGGTCCGGCCATCCGGGACTTCCGCGCCACCGAGCACTCCCTCGCGTTCCCCGAGGACGGCCTCGCAGCCGAGGGGACTCCCGTGGACGACAAGATGCTGGCCGGTCTGCGGCTGGCCAAGGAGCGGGGCATGTCGGCACCGGCCGTGCCCGCCGGACAGGAGGGCTGACCGATGACACTGACACCGGTCATCACCGAGCACTGGGACGACCCCGAGCTGTTCACGCTCGCCGGATACCGACGGCACGGGGGCTACACGGCCCTGGCCTCGGCGCTGAAGCAGGAACCCGACGCCATCATCGGCACGGTCAAGGACTCCGGCCTGCGGGGTCGTGGAGGCGCGGGCTTCCCCACCGGGCTGAAGTGGAGCTTCGTCCCGCAGAACGACGGGAAGCCGCACTACCTCGTCGTCAACGCCGATGAATCCGAGCCGGGAGCCTGCAAGGACATCCCGATCATGATCGCGAATCCGCACTCCCTCGTCGAGGGCGTCATCATCACGTCCTACGCGATCCGCGCGAACCACGCCTTCATCTACATCCGCGGAGAGGTGCCGGAGGCCATCCGCCGGGTCGCCAACGCGGTGCGCGAGGCGCGTGAGGCCGGCCTGATCGGCCAGAACATCCTCGGCAGCGGCTTCGATCTGGAGGTCGTCGTGCACGCGGGTGCCGGCGCCTATATCTGCGGCGAGGAGACCGCCCTCCTCGACTCGCTCGAGGGATTCCGCGGTCAGCCCCGACTCAAGCCCCCGTTCCCTGCGGTCGCCGGGCTCTATGCCTCCCCGACCGTCATCAACAACGTCGAGACGATCTGCAACATCCCCTACATCGTCGGACGCGGCGTCGACTGGTTCCGTCAGTTCGGAACCGAGAAGTCTCCGGGGTTCAAGGTGTTCGCCGTCTCGGGGCACGTCAACCGACCGGGCATCTACGAGGCTCCCCTCGGGATCACCATGCGTGAGCTGCTCGAGTACGCCGGCGGCATGACCGATGGCCGCCAGGTCAAGTTCTGGCTGCCCGGTGGTTCGTCGGTTCCCATGCTGACGGCGGAGCACCTCGACATCCCCATGACCTACGAGGACATGGCCGAGGCCGGGACGATGCTCGGCACCGGCACACCGATGATCTTCAACGACACCGTGAGCGTCGTGAAGGCCGTCACCCGCTGGCTGGAGTTCTACAAGCATGAGTCCTGCGGCAAGTGCACGCCCTGCCGCGAGGGCACTTACTTCATCACGCAGACCCTGGAGCGCTTCGAGCACGGTCACGGCACCGACAGTGAGATGGGCACCCTGGTCGACCTCTGCGGCCAGATCGCCGGACGATCCTTCTGCGCCCTCGGTGACGCGGCTGCGACTCCGTACCCGGCGGCCCTCAAGTACTTCCGCGACGAGTTCGTCGCGGCGACCACCACGGCCGTCGACGATCAGTTCGACCCGGCGGCGTCCTACGTGTTCTCGGGAGCGGCTGCGCGATGACCGTCACCAGCAACAACGGGCCGGGCTCCGACGTCCAGGTCGCGACCGACCTGATCGCCGTCGTCATCGACGGCGTGGAGATGCAGGTGCCCAAGGGGACTCTCGTCATCCGCGCTGCCGAGCAGCTGGGCATCGAGGTTCCGCGCTTCTGCGACCATCCGCTGCTCGATCCTGTGGCCGCCTGCCGTGCCTGCCTCATCGAGGTGGAAGGCATGCCCAAGCCGCAGCCGGCGT
>DMPC01000106.1:0-1604 GCA_003456155.1 Actinomycetota bacterium
TTCGAACGGGACCGCAAGGCAGTCCCGCGGACGGTCACCATCTCGGCTGGCGACAACTTCGGGGCGTCGCCTGCGCTGTCGGCCCAGTTCGATGAGCTCCCCACGATCCAGGCGCTGAACCTGATGGGGCTCCAGGTCTCCACCACCGGAAACCACGAGCATGATCGACCGCTCGCCCACCTGCGCCAGATGATCGATGCCTCGGACTTCGCGTGGGTGGTCTCGAACTACAGCACCCTGGCTCCCTTGAGGACGGGCAAGAAGAAGGTCGGCCCCTTCACCGTCCTGGACGCGGGCGGGTTGAAGGTCGGTGTCGTCGGCATGAACACCGAGGACACCAACGAGGTGACTCCACCGGGCAACCTCGACTATGGCCCGGCAGGCAGGAAGACGATCACGATCTCGCCCGACGTCGCCAGCGTGAACAAGCGAGTGAAGGCCGCGCGCGCCGCGGGTGCTGACGTCGTGATTGCGGCTCTGCATCAGGGGTGGCAGGCGAATGTCGATGGCGTGCCGACGGGAAGGCTCATCGATGTCACCCGCGAGCTCCGGGGAGTCGACCTTGCGTTCGGCGGCCACACGCATCAGAGTTTCGCGTCGATCGTGGCGGGCACCCCCGTGGCTCAGACGAGAAACTCCGGCCAGGAGTACACGCGCACCCAGGTCTGCATCGACCGGCGCACGGACTCGGTGGTGGGAGCTTCGACGGAGATGGTGACGGAGGCGATGCTGGCCGGAGTCACGCCAGACCCGCAGACCGCGGCTCTCGTCAAGGACTACAAGGACCGCCTGAGCGCCAAGCTGGATCGTCGCATCGGCACGGTCGACGGCACCTTCATCCGAGGGGGGATCCCACCGGTCGAGCGTGCCGGAGAGAGTGCGCTCGGGGACTACGTCGCTGATGCGCTGCGGGCCAGGTACGGGACCGATCTGACCTTCCTGACCGGCGGCGGCCTGCGCGATTCATTGCCCGCCACCGGGTATGAGCCGCAGGACACCACCCTCCGCCGACCTTCGCCGGGAAGCTCTGGCCCCTACGACGTCACGCTGGGGGACGCCCTCAGCGTGTTCCCCTTCAACACCTCCATCGCGACGACTACGGTGACCGGCCGGAATCTGTGGGCGGCGCTCGAGAACGGCGTGTCGGGCTACCCCTCGGACGGTCGCTTCCCGCAGGTGAGTGGCCTGCGGTTCACCTTCGACCCGAATCGTCCCGAGGGTCAGCGAATCGTCTCGGTGACCACGGCGGACGGCAGGCCCATCGCTGCCGACGACACCCGGTACACCGTGACGACTCTCGACTTCCTGGTCGATGGAGGAGATGGCTACGAGGGCTTCTTCTCACCGACGACCGCCGAGATCCGCGACAGCCTGGGCGACACCTTCGTCGACATCATCAGCTCGGACACGGCGAGGAGCACCGTGGTGCGCGTCCCCGTCCTCGATGGCCGCATCACGCGGGTGGGCTGAGGGAAGCGGGCCCCTGCAGCGAGGGCGTCGTCGACGCGAGTGCCGGCCTGGAAGTGACGTGAAGGAGCGTTTCGGTCACCAGGCACGTGTCCACCCGCCAGAATGGCTCGGGTGGAGATCACCAGCACCCTGCT
>DMPC01000106.1:1893-2525 GCA_003456155.1 Actinomycetota bacterium
TACGAGGATCTGCGCGAGATCGTCGCCGATCCGGAGACCTACTCCAACAGCATCGCCATGGAGGCTCAGTCAGGGGAGCGGACGAGTGACGGCACCAACCTCGGCGAGGTCTTCGCTGAGCGCCTGGCTGAACTCGGCTGGGGCCGCGTGCGCACGTTGCATCGCACCGACGCCCCCGAGCACACCCGCTACCGACGGCTGATGAATCGAGCGCTCGCGCCGGGCATGGTCCGTCGCATGATGCCCGACGTCGAGCGCATCGCCGATGACCTGATCGACGCCTTCATCGATCGCGACTCCTGCGAGTTCATCCGCGACTTCGCCTTCCCGCTGCCCGGCACGGTCATCGCTCACCTGATCGGGATGGACGATGCGGACATGGCGAGGTTCAAGACGTGGGCGGACGCGATGCTCGCTCCTGCCCAGGGCCTGCTGGTCGACGAGGAGTCGGCCCGCCACTACGCCGCCATCGAGGCCGAGGCCCAGCACCACATGGCGGAGGTGTTCGAGGAGCGGCGCAGGAATCCCGCCGATGACCTGATGTCGGCGATGATCGCGCCCCCGGATGACGGCGACGAACCGTTCACGATGCATGAGCTGATGGACCTGATGAACCAGCTCATCACGGGCGG
>DMPC01000021.1:0-2450 GCA_003456155.1 Actinomycetota bacterium
CCCTCAGCTCCACTCGATCGGTGCATCCGGCGCTGAGTGCGCCGGCGATAGGTCAGGGATGTGGCTCGGCCTCAATGGCCGGGCCGCTTCGTGTTCCCAGCCAGGAGCCGATGAGCACGAGCGGGAAGCCGATGGCGATTCCGATCGTCAGCGGCTCACTGAGCACGGCGATGCCGAGCACGACGGCGACTGCAGGGTTGATATAGGTGATGACCTGGGCGCGCGGGGCTCCGACGTCACCGATCAGGGCGAACAGGGCCACGAAGGCCACCGCCGTGCACAGGACTCCCAGCACGATCATCGAGGCCCAGGCTGACGCCGGCACCGGTGTTGTCGGCCACTGCCAGATGCCGAACGGCAGGTAGATGATCGTGTTGATGGCGAGGGCCGCGGTGATCACCGGAAGGCTCGGCACGTCGTGCAGCTTCTTGTCGATGATGATCGGCCCGAGGGCGTAGCCGATCACAGTGATGCCCACGGCAGCGATGGACAGCGCGGTGCCTCCGCTGATGTCGAACCCCACGAGGCTCCCGACCCCGACGAAGCCGATGGCCAGCCCCAGGAGCCGCCTGCGCGACAAATGCGCATCCAGTCCGAAGCGCCAGGCGAGCAGGGTCCCCACGATGGGCACCGACGCGATGAGCAGGGCAGCGAGCGAGCTCGAGATTCGCTGCTCGGCCCAGGTAAGGGCGAGGAAGGTGAAGGTGATCTCCGTCAGGGCGAAGGCGATGACCCAACGCCAGCGGCCGCGCAGCAGCCGGAACTGACGTCGAGCCAGGACGATCGGGACGAGGACGGCGGCGCCCAGCGCGACACGAGCGAAGACGACGAAGGCCGGGTCGACGTACTCCACGGAGATCTTGATGAGCAGATAGGGAGTGCCCCAGATCAGGCCCAGGGCGACGAACAGGAGTGCTGCTCGCCTCGACATGCCTGCGAGGGTAGTGCGCGGAAGCCCCGGTGAACCCGGTGGGCTCGGCCTACGATCGCTGCGCAGGATGCCGAGGGAGGACACCCGTGCAGCAGTCGCCAGCGGGAGTGCATCGTCCGTCGAGCCACCGTCGACACTCGTCGGCCGGGTGGGTGGCGGCGATCGTCCTGCTGCTCCTGATCGCGGGGGCCGTGGTCGTGTTCGTGCTGCTGCCCGAACCGGATTCCTCGTCGGTGGAGACCGGCTCCTCGTCAGCGCAGGTCGTGGTGCTGGCCTCCGAGGCTCCGGTCCTCCCGGCTCAGGACGCACCGGCGCTGGACGCACCGGTGCTGGATGCACCAGCACAGGAGCGCGAGCCATGGTCGCCCCTGTCGTCCATGCGGATCATCGAAGTCTCGCCGTCCCAGGGGTCGACGGTGGGCGGTGAGGCCGTGGTGATCTCCGGTGCGGGTTTTGTCGAAGGCGCCTCGGTCACCTTCGGCACTCGAGTCGCGCCGGAGGTGGAGATCCTGAACGCCGAGACGCTGCGGGTGCTGCTTCCTCCGGGACTCCCCGGGGCGGCTCCGGTCGTGGTCTCGGCCCCCGGGGAGGCGCCGGTCACGGCAGAGGGACTCTTCTCCTACGTCGACCAGCCGCCCCGGGTCGTCATGGCCATCCGTCCCATGCTGGGTACGACAGCAGGGGGCAGCCCGGTGACCATCGTCGGCACCGGATTCCTGGCGGGTGCTCGGGTCACGATCGGCGGCCAGCGGGCGACCGAGGTCGAGGTCATCGACTCGACGCGGATCACGGCGCTGACTCCTGCCCACGACGAGGGTCTGGTCGACGTGGTCGTCCGCAACCCCGGACTGCCGGCCTCGATCCTGCGGGGCGCCTTCGAGTACGTGCCGGGGCCGACCATCGTCGAGGTGAGCCCCGGCGAACTGCTGGTCTCAGGCGGTGAAGAGATCACCATCGTGGGCTCGGGGTTCGAGCCGGGCATCGCGGTCACCGTGAACGGTCTGCCGGCGACCGGGGTCCGCGTGCTGAGTCCGCAGGAGCTCACGGCGGTCGCGCCGATGGGTGTCCTCGGTCCGGCGACCGTGGTCGTGGCGATTCCCGGGCAGCCGCTCGCCGAGCTGAAGGACGCCGTGGTGTTCCGTCCGGCACCCCCCTTGCCGACTGCTCCGGAGCAGGGCTCGGTGCCGGTCCCGATGCCCGGGGAGTCGTCCGGGCAGCCACCGGCGGAGACGGCGCCGATGCCTGACGCATCGCTCACGCCCGCTGGGTAGGGTTGGCCGGCACGCATGAGGCGCCGAACGGGCGACCTCTCGCACAGGCAGCAGGGGAGCACGGTGACGACGACGGAACCCGAGGGCGGTCGCGACGCGTATGACGTGATGGCGATCCAGGAGCGGTGGCTTCCGGTCTGGGACGAGATCGCGCCCTTCCGCTCCGGTCGGCCGGACGACGACCGACCGAAGAAGTACGTCCTCGACATGTTCCCCTACCCTTCGGGCGACCTGCACATGGGTCACGC
>DMPC01000021.1:2713-3774 GCA_003456155.1 Actinomycetota bacterium
GGCTGGGACGCCTTCGGCCTGCCGGCGGAGAACGCCGCCATCAAGAACGGTGAGGATCCCGTTCGCTGGACCTACGAGAACATCGCGCAGCAGAAGGCATCGATGCGTCGCTACGCCTGCTCGTTCGACTGGGATCGCGTGTTCAACACCTGCGATCCGGAGTACTACCGCTGGAACCAGTGGTTCTTCCTCCAGATGTTCGAGCGGGGCCTGGCCTACCGCAAGGCGAGCAATGTCAACTGGTGCCCGAACTGCCAGACGGTCCTCGCCAACGAGCAGGTCGTCGGCGGGCTGTGCGAGCGATGCGACACGGCCGTCACCAAGAAGAAGCTGACCCAGTGGTACCTGCGCATCACCGACTACGCCGATCGCCTGCTCGACGACATGCAGCAGCTCGAGGGCAAGTGGCCCGAGAAGGTGCTGCTGATGCAGCGCAACTGGATCGGTCGCTCGGCGGGCGCCGAGGTCCAGTTCGCGGTGGAGGGCCGCGAGGAGCCGGTGACGGTCTACACGACGCGCCCGGACACCCTCTACGGCGCGACCTTCTTCGTGGTCGCGGCGGACTCCGATCTCGCCGCGGAGCTCGCGGCGGGAACGCCGGCGGAAGCCGACTTCGCCGCCTATCTCGAGCGGGTGAAGCAGACGTCCGAGATGGATCGCCTCGACTCCTCACGCGAGAAGTCGGGTGTCTTCCTGCACCGGTATGCCGTGAACCCGGTGAACGGCGAGCGGATCCCGGTCTGGGCGTCCGACTACGTGCTCGCGGACTACGGAACCGGCGCCATCATGGCGGTGCCCGCCCATGACCAGCGCGACCTCGACTTCGCCCGTGCCTTCGATCTGCCCGTTCGCGTCGTGGTCGATTCGGTCGAGGACCCCAGGGTCACCGGCGTCGCCACGGCCGACGACGGTCCGCACGTCAACTCGGGGCCGCTCGACGGCCTGAACAAGTCCGAGGCGATCGAGCGGATCATCGGTATCCTCGAGGAGCGCGGCACGGGAGTGCCGGCAGTCAACTACCGGCTGCGCGACTGGCTCATCTCGCGCCAGCGCTACTGGGG
>DMPC01000021.1:3950-6101 GCA_003456155.1 Actinomycetota bacterium
TACTGGGGCACGCCGATCCCGATCGTGCACTGCGAGGTGTGCGGCGAGGTTCCGGTGCCCGACGACCAGCTCCCCGTCACGCTTCCTCCGGCGGAGGGTCTCGAGCTCAAGCCCAAGGGCACCTCGCCTCTGGGCGGTGCGACCGACTGGGTCAACACGCGGTGTCCCCGATGCGGAGGTGCCGCCCTGCGCGACACCGACACCATGGACACCTTCGTCGACTCCTCCTGGTACTACCTGCGCTACGCCGATCCGCACAACGAGGTGGCGGCGTTCGATCCCCAGATCGTCCGCGAGTGGCTCCCCGTCGACCAGTACGTCGGCGGAGTCACCCATGCGATCCTGCACTTGCTGTACTCGCGCTTCTTCACGAAGGTCCTGCACGACATGGGCCTGCTCGACTTCACGGAGCCGTTCACCCGGCTGTTGAACCAGGGCATGGTCGTCATGGACGGCTCCGCCATGAGCAAGTCGCGCGGGAACCTGGTCAGACTGTCGGATGAGCTCGCCGTGAACGGGGTCGATGCCATCCGGCTCACGATGGTGTTCGCCGGGCCGCCGGAGGATGACGTCGACTGGGCCGACGTGTCACCGTCGGGCTCGCGCAAGTTCCTCGCACGGGCCTGGCGCCTGGCCTCCGATGTGTCGTCGGATCCCGGCGTCGATCCCGCAACGGGGGATGTCGAGCTCCGCAAGGCGACGCACCGGGCACTCCACGACGCGGCTGTCGCGGTCGAGTCCTTCCGGTTCAACGTCGCGGTGGCGCGCACGATGGAGCTCGTCAATGCGACGCGCAAGGCCATCGACTCCGGCTGCGGACCGGCCGATCCGGCGGTGCGCGAGGCGGTCGAGGCGGTGGCGATCATGCTGTCCCTGGTCGCGCCGTACACCGCCGAGGACATGTGGGCCCAGTTGGGCCACGAGCCGACGGTGTTCCTGGCGGGCTGGCCTGACGTCGACCCCGCCCTGCTGGTCGAGGACACCGTCACCTGCGTGGTGCAGGTCGCCGGCAAGGTGCGCGATCGACTCGAGGTGCCGCCCACGATCTCCGAGGACGACCTGCGCGACCTGGCTATCGCCGCACCTGGCGTGGTGAAGGCGCTGGAGGGTGCCGGGGTGCGCACGGTCATCGTCCGGGCTCCGAAGCTCGTCAACATCGTTCCCGCCTGAGGATGATCGACGTCGATCCTGGCGACGTTCGCCGGGTCGCGCTGTGGTCGGTTGGCCTGCTCTCCTCGACGCCGACTCCGGCTCAGGCGCGAGCGGCATCCGAGTCGCGTCAGGTGGGTGTCGTCAGTGGCATGCTCGGCAGGCTCGGTGCTGTGCAGCTCGACACCATTTCCGTCCTCGCGCGATCGCACGAGCTGATCGCCTACGCGCGCTTCGGTGCAGTGCGCCGCAGGGCCATCGAGGAGGCCTACTGGGGAGGCGATGCCTTCGAGTACTGGTCCCACGCCGCATGCATCCTGCCGGTCGAGTCCTGGCCGCTCTTCGCCTTCCGTCGTCGGCACTTCCGCGCGAGGGGAGAGCGGTGGCACGGCCGCCCGAGAGCCGATGTTGCGGCATTGCTCCGTCGGATCCGAGACGACGGCCCCGTGACGACGGCCGACGTCGGCGGGGCGAAGAGCGGTGCGGACTGGTGGCAGTGGTCGGACGCCAAGGTGGCGCTGGAATGGCTTCTCGACGTCGGCGAGGTGGTGGTGAGCCGCAGGGTGGGCTGGCGCCGCACCTATGACCTGCCTGAGCGTGTGATCCCTGACGCAGTCCTGCATGACGACATGGCCGATGACCAGTGCCTGGCGGCACTCGTCGAAGCAGGGGCCCGGCTCATGGGTATCGGCACCTCGGCCGACATCGCGGACGTGCATCGAATCCCGATCGGCTCGGTGGCCGACCATGCCCGCGACGTCGGACTCGTCCCGGTGCGGGTTCGCGGGACACGGACGGAATCGGGCTACGAGGCCTGGGCGCATCCGGACGCGCTGACATGGCTGTCGGGCGCGGCACGTGATCGGCATCGCACCACTGTGCTGTCGCCCTTCGACCCGCTGCTCTGGCATCGCGACCGGATGGAGCGCATCTTCGGCATGGTGCATCGACTCGAGGCGTACACGCCCGCGGCGAGACGGGTGCACGGCTACTTCGCCATGC
>DMPC01000109.1:0-351 GCA_003456155.1 Actinomycetota bacterium
TGGTCGATGTGACCGATGGTGCCGATGTTGACGTGCGGCTTGGTGCGCTCAAACTTGGCCTTAGCCACCTGAGTTCTCCCTTGTTGTTAGCCGTCCGGCGGTAACGCGGATCGGTTTGCTGTCGTGTTCTGTTGTGTTTCAGTGATCCGCGACTACTCGCCGCGAGCCTTCGCGTACTCCGAGCTCAGCGCTGCGCTCGTAGCCATGGCTACTCGCCTCGCGCTTTCGCAATGATCTCCGTCTGCACGTTCGAGGGAACCTGTGCGTAGGAGTCGAACTGCATGCTGTAGCTGGCCCGGCCCTGCGTGCGGCTACGGAGATCGCCCACGTAGCCGAACATCTCGGACAGCG
>DMPC01000109.1:609-1054 GCA_003456155.1 Actinomycetota bacterium
AGGTCGCCGATCACGTCGCCCATGAAGTCCTCGGGCGTGGTGACCTCGACAGCCATCATCGGTTCGAGGATCACCGGACCGGCCTTGCGGGCGGCCTCCTTGAACGCCATGGAGCCGGCGATCTTGAAGGCAAGCTCGGAGGAATCGACGTCGTGGTAGGCGCCGTCCTGCAGCGTCACCTGCACGTCGACCATCGGGTACCCGGCGAGGACGCCGTTCTCCATGGCCTCCTGGCAGCCGGCATCCACCGACGGGATGTACTCGCGGGGGATGCGACCGCCGGTGACCTTGTTCTCGAAGAGGTAGCCGCCCTCGACGCCAGCGCTCGGCCCGATGTCGATCTGGACCTTGGCGAACTGGCCCGATCCACCCGTCTGCTTCTTGTGGGTGTAGTCGACCTTCTCGACCTTCTTGGTGATGGTCTCGCGGTAGGCGACCTGGGGCT
>DMPC01000109.1:1224-1875 GCA_003456155.1 Actinomycetota bacterium
CCTGGGGCTTGCCGACGTTGGCCTCAACCTTGAACTCGCGCTTCATGCGGTCGACCAGCACCTCGAGGTGCAGCTCGCCCATGCCGCCGATGATCGTCTGGCCGGTCTCCTCGTCCGAGCGGACGTGGAAGGTGGGGTCCTCTTCGGCCAGCCGCTGGATGGCGACGCCGAGCTTGTCCTGGTCGCCCTTGGACTTGGGCTCGATGGCGATGTGGATGACCGGGGCGGGGAAGGTCATGGACTCCAAGACGACCGGCTTGGCCGGGTCGCACAGGGTCTCACCGGTCGTGGTGTCCTTCAGGCCCATGACAGCGACGATGTCGCCCGCGCCCACCGAGTCGATCTCCTCACGCTTGTTGGCGTGCATCCGGTAGATCTTGCCGATGCGCTCCTTGCGGTCCTTGACGCTGTTGAGGACGGCCGTGCCGGTCTCGAGGCGTCCCGAGTACACGCGGATGTAGGTGAGCTTGCCCAGGTGCGGGTCGGTCATGATCTTGAAGGCCAGCGCCGAGAAGGGCTCCGAGTCGCTCGGGGCGCGCTCGATGATCTCCTCCTCGTTGCCCATCTTGTGGCCCTCGATGGCCCGGATGTCGAGCGGCGAGGGCAGATAGGCGACGACGGCGTCAAGCATGGGCTGGACGCCCTTGTTCT
>DMPC01000109.1:2043-2492 GCA_003456155.1 Actinomycetota bacterium
ACGCCCTTGTTCTTGAAGGCCGTCCCCGTCAGCACGGGAGTGAGCTTGTCGGCGAGGGTCGCGCGACGAATGGCCGCCTGGATCTCCTCGACCGAGAACTCCTCCCCCTCGAGGAACTTCTCCATGATGGCGTCGTCGGCCTCGGCGAGCGTCTCGAGGAGCTTCTCGCGATACTCAGCGGCCTGATCGACGAGATCCGCAGGGATCTCCTCGATCGTGTAGTCCTCGCCCTTCTGGGTCTCGCCGCGCCACGTGAGCGCACGCATCCCCACCAGGTCGACAAGACCGATGAAGTCGGACTCGTTGCCGATCGGCAGCTGGAGGACCAGCGGGGTGGCACCGAGGCGATCGACGATCATGTCGACGCAGCGGTAGAAGTCGGCGCCCGTGCGGTCGAGCTTGTTCACGAAGCAGATGCGGGGCACGTTGTAGCGGTCGGCCTGGCGCCA
>DMPC01000109.1:2791-2976 GCA_003456155.1 Actinomycetota bacterium
GGGGTGTCGATGATGTTGATGGTGTGGTTCTTCCACTCACAGGTCGTGGCCGCGGACGTGATGGTGATGCCGCGCTCCTGCTCCTGCTCCATCCAGTCCATGGTGGCTGCGCCCTCATGGACCTCACCGATCTTGTAGTTGATCCCCGTGTAGAACAGGATCCGCTCGGTGGTCGTGGTCTTGCC
>DMPC01000109.1:3174-3367 GCA_003456155.1 Actinomycetota bacterium
CGTCGATGTGCGCCATGATCCCGATGTTGCGGACCTTGGCCAGATCGAGGCTGGTCTGAGTGGACACGCTCTGTTCTCCGTTGACTCGTAATGAAGGTTCGGACTACCAGCGGTAGTGCGCGAACGCCTTGTTGGACTCGGCCATCTTGTGGGTGTCCTCGCGCTTCTTCACCGCGGCGCCGAGGCCGTTGGA
>DMPC01000109.1:3558-4097 GCA_003456155.1 Actinomycetota bacterium
GCGTCGAGGATCTCGTTCATGAGCCGCTCGGTCATCGTCTTCTCGCGGCGCTGACGGGAGTAGCCGATCAGCCAGCGCAGGGCGAGGGTCGTGCTGCGGCCTGCCTTGACCTCGACGGGCACCTGGTAGGTGGCTCCGCCCACGCGACGGGACCGGACCTCAAGGGTCGGCCGCACGTTGTCGAGGGCGCGCTTGAGGGTCTGGACCGGATCCGTGCCGGTCTTCTCGCGGCAGCCCTCGAGGGCGCCGTAGACGATGCGCTCAGCGGTGGAGCGCTTGCCGTCGAGGAGGACCTTGTTCACGAGCTGGGTGACGATCGGCGCACCGTAGACCGGATCGTTGACGATTGGCCGCTTGGCAGCGGGGCCCTTGCGAGGCATCAGCCCTTCTCCTTCTTCGCGCCGTAGCGGGAACGTGCCTGCTTGCGGTTCTTGACACCCTGGGTGTCGAGGGCACCGCGGATGACCTTGTAGCGGACGCCGGGCAGGTCCCGGACGCGGCCGCCACGGACGAGGACGATCGAGTGCTCCTGCAGGTTG
>DMPC01000109.1:4391-5690 GCA_003456155.1 Actinomycetota bacterium
ACACGCGGGTGCACACGCCACGGCGCTGAGGGCTGCCCTTGAGGGCGGGAGCCTTGTTCTTGGAGACCTTGTCCTGCCGGCCCTTGCGGACCAGCTGCTGGATGGTTGGCACTGTTGCCTTCCTGCCTTCTCGTCGATGTCCTCGTGCTGCCCTGCGTCGTGCTCTGCCGTGCTCGCCCCCGACCCACGCGGTCGGGCGTGTCGCGCGGCCGCCCGTGCCGAACGACATCCAGATCTCGGATGGCCCCGGGCGCGCTGGGCGCCGGTGCGCAGCTCACGGGGAAGGAGCGCACGTCGGGTCGCACCCGCATGATGCGGGCACGGCGGCCTAGGCTACCCGGCCTTCATCCCGGGAGTCAAAACGGGGTCCCCCGCCCCGTTCCTGCGGCCGGTCAGGCTGCCCCGGCTGCCCCGGCCACTACCGCCAGAGCCAGGAAGAAGCCGCCGATCACGACGATCGCAGCCCAGAAGCCGATGTTGATCCAGGAGATGATCTTGGCAGCCGTGACGAGGCCGCCGCCCTGAACCCGACCCTGCCCGGCCGCGATCTCCCGCTGGGCACTGGCCGCCAGGACGAGGGCCACGATGGCCGGGACGATCGGACAGACCGCCCAGGAGACGATCGAGAGCACGAACGCGATGATGGCGTTGCTCGAGGTCGGCGGAGCCGGCGCATAGGCGACAGGCATCGGGGCGACCGGCGGCGGAACGGCCGCCGACATGTCCTCCGTGCCCTGGGCCGGCGACGGCCACTGGGCCGGCGGCGCAGGAGGGGTGACGGGGGCCAGATCGGCCGAGCCGGATTCCTGGGGAGTCGGCTCGTCGGCTGCGGGGGTCTGGTCGCTCATACCCCCACCCTAACCCGGGCGCGTGTCAGCCGGCCCCGCAGAGTCCGGCCGCGAACAACCCGACCCGCCGAGCACACCCCTTCAGGGCATCCAGGCGCCCCATGGCGCCCCGGAACGAGAGAAGGGGAGGGCCGCGGTGGCCATCCCCTTCTCCCAGGACCCTGATCGGGCTCCGGGCCTAGTACCCGCGGTAGTCGAACTCCTCGAGCGGAACCGCCGCACCCGACGTGGCACCGAAGGCGCTGTAGTCGAGGTCGTCGTAGCTGCCGAAGCTGGCGTACATCGCCGCCTTGGCCTCCTCGGTCGGCTCGACCTTGACGTTCCGGTACACCGGCATGCCGGTACCCGCCGGGATGAGCTTGCCGAGGATGACGTTCTCCTTCAGGCCCAGGAGCGGATCGCTCTTGGCGTGGATCGCCGCATCGGTGAGGACACGGGTCGTCTCCTGGAA
>DMPC01000109.1:5873-6106 GCA_003456155.1 Actinomycetota bacterium
CTGGAAGGAGGCCGCCGACAGCCAGGACTCCGTGGCCAGCGAGGCCTTGGTGATGCCCATGAGCTCCGGACGACCCGAGGCGGGCTGGCCGCCCTCGGCCACCACGCGACGGTTCTCCGACTCGAAGTGGGTCCGCTCCACGAGCTCGCCGGCGAGGAAGCCGGAGTCGCCCGCCTCGACGATGATGACTCGCTTGAGCATCTGGCGGACGATCACCTCGATGTGCTTGTCGT
>DMPC01000109.1:6280-6695 GCA_003456155.1 Actinomycetota bacterium
TGTCGTGGATCGACACGCCCTGGGAGCGGTAGACCTCCTGCACCTGATCGACCAGGTGCTCCTGGACCTTGCGCATGCCCAGGATCCGCAGGACCACCTTCGGGTCCACGGCACCCGCGATCAGCTGCTCGCCGACCACCACATGCGCACCGTCCTCGATGAGGAGCTTGGCCCGCTTGGAGACCTGATGAGCGATCTCCTCGCTGCCGTCGTCCGGCACGACGATGATCTTGCGCGTCTTGTCGGAGTCATCGATCCGGGCCCGACCGCTGACCTCGGCGATCGGAGCGTTGCCCTTCGGCGTACGGGCCTCGAAGAGCTCGACGACGCGTGGCAGGCCGTGGGTGATGTCCTCGCCCGCGACACCGCCGGTATGGAACGTGCGCATGGTGAGCTGCGTGCCCGGCTCGCCGAT
>DMPC01000109.1:6867-8090 GCA_003456155.1 Actinomycetota bacterium
GCTCGCCGATCGACTGGGCGGCGACGATGCCGATGGCCTCGCCGACGTCGACGAGCTTGCCGGTCGCCATCGAGCGTCCGTAGCACATGGCGCAGGTGCCGACCGAGCTCTCGCAGGTGAGGACCGTGCGCACGCGGATGCTGTCAGCACCCGCACGCACCATCTCCTCGACCCGGGGAGTGGTGAGCTCCTCGCCTGCGTGGCCCACGACCGTGCCGTCAACCTCCACGTCGCGTGCCAGAGTGCGCGACGCCACCGAGGTGTCGAGGTTGTCCAGAGGGCGAAGCACGCCATCGACGCGCTCCCCCACCTGCACCTGGATGCCGCGATCGGTGCCGCAGTCGACCTCGCGCACGATGACGTCCTGGGAGACGTCGACCAGACGACGGGTGAGGTACCCGGAGTCAGCGGTCCGCAGCGCGGTGTCGGCCAGGCCCTTGCGAGCACCGTGCGTGGAGATGAAGTACTCCAGCACCGACAGGCCCTCGCGGAAGTTGGACTTGATCGGGCGCGGGATGATCTCGCCCTTGGGGTTCGCCACCAGGCCGCGCATGCCGGCGATCTGCCTGACCTGCATGTAGTTACCGCGGGCACCGGAGTCGACCATCATGTGGACCGAGTTGGTCCGCGGGAAGTTCTCCTGCATGGCCTTCGCGACCTCGTCGGTCGCACGGGTCCAGATCTCGATGAGCTCCTGACGACGCTCCGCGTCGGTGATCAGGCCGCGCTCGTACTGCTTCTGGACCTTCTCGGCCTTCTCCTCCGCGTTGGCGAGCAGCTCGGCCTTGGCCGGCGGCGCGATCACGTCGGAGAACGAGATGGTCACACCCGAACGCGTCGCCCAGTGGAAGCCCAGCGCCTTGAGGTCGTCCAGGGTCTGGGCCACCTCGACCTTGGGGTAGATCTCCGCGAGACGGTTGACCGTCTGGCCGAGGACCTTCTTGTCGACCTGGACGTTGACGAAGGGGTAGTCGTCCGGCAGGGCCGCATTGAACAGCGCACGACCCAGCGTCGTCTCGAGCAGGAAGGCATCACCCGCCTGCCAGCCCTCGGGCGCCTCGAAGTCGACCGGCGGAACACCGTCGGTCAGCCTGATCCGCGCCTTGGCCTGGAGATCGAGGGATCCAGCCTCGAAGGCCATCAGCGCCTCGGCGACGGAGGTGAAGATGCGACCCTCGCCCTCGGCGCCCTCGGTCATCGAGGTCATGAAGTAGATGCCCAGC
>DMPC01000114.1:0-2251 GCA_003456155.1 Actinomycetota bacterium
CAGGGTCAGGTAAGGGTCGTGTCAGACCGAGTCACAGGCCTCGTCACTGGCCTCGTCACTGGCCTCGTCACAGGACGGGGAGTGCCAGCCCGGTGTTCGCGTGGCACCGATAGCCGTTCGGGTTCTTGTACAGGTACTGCTGGTGGTAGTCCTCGGCCAGGTAGTAGGTCGAGTCGGAGGCTCGAACGATCTCGGTGGTGATGTCCGGGTAGCCGCGGTCGGCGATGACCCGCGCGTAGGCGTCACGCGTCAGGCGGGCCATCTCGTCCTGCTCATCGGTCGTGGTGAAGATGGCGCTGCGGTACTGGGTGCCGACGTCGTTGCCCTGCCGGTAGCCCTGGGTCGGATCGTGGCTCTCCCAGAATGCCTTGAGGACGTCGTAGGTGGACAGGAGCGAGGGGTCGTAGGCCACCATCACCGTCTCGGTCTGCCCGGTGCGTCCGCTGCACACCTCCTCGTAGGTCGGGTTCGGGGAGAAGCCCCCCATGTAGCCGACGCTGGTGGCGACCACTCCGGGAAGTCGCCAGTAGATCTCCTCCGCGCCCCAGAAGCAGCCCATGGCGAGGTAGATGACCTCGGTACCGTCGGGCCAGGGTCCGGTGATGCTGGTGCCCAGCACGAGGTGGGGTGCGGGGGACGGCAGCACCGGGGTGGATCGACCGGGAAGGGCTGCGTCGGGGGCGACCATGGACGACTTGGCTCCGAAGATGTTCACGTTCCGATGGTAGGTGCGTCAGGTTCGTCGTGCTCGCGCGTGCCGCCCTCATGTCCGGCTGCGGAGGTCGATCGATTCAGGGTCTCCGGCATTCGCACCACGAAGATGATCGCGACGAGGGCGAGCGCAGCCCCGACAGCGAAGGCCCAGTCGAAGTCGGCGAGGTCGATGATCAGGCCGGCGAGGAGCGGGCCGATGATCGCGCCGAGGTCGGCCATCATCTGGAAGGTGGCGACGACGATGCCGCCGCGCCGGCCTCCCATGATGTCGCCGACGACGGCAGCAGGGGCCGATCCCAGGAAGGCTCCCGATGCGCCCTGGATCGCCATGGCCGCGAAGAACAGCGCTGTCGCGGCAACCGCGGGCGTTCCCCAGCCGTTGGCTGCGATGTCGGAACCGGTCAGGACAAGCATGCCGACCGCCGTTCCTGCCGTCCCCCACAGCAAGGCCTTGCGTCGCCCCTCGGTGTCGGCCATGCGCCCTGCCGGGAGCAGGAGGAGCGCCTGCAGTCCGGCGGTGATGAGGAAGCCGATGCCGGCGATCGTGGCGGTCTCGCCGAGCCCTTCGACGACGAACAGTGGCACGGCGGAGGATCGCAGCCCGAAGACGACGAATCCGGTGACGAGGTTCGTGGTGATGGCGGCCTGGTAGGCCCGGTCCCGCAGGGCCGTTCGCAGTTGTTGGAGCTTGTTCTCCGAGCCCTCCGCGACTGTCGACTCCAGCTCGTGCAGGCGGGTGCGTGCGAGGAAGACGAGAGCGACCGCGGCGGCCATCAGCAGCGCCGCGGCGTAGACGAAGAAGGGTGCCCGGATCGACCAGGCGACGACGAGTCCGCCCACGGCGGGCCCGGCGACGCCTCCGATGATGAAGCCGCCCTGGAAGGCGCCCGCAGCGCGGCCGCGCTGGTCGGTCTCGACGACCCGGAGCAGCAGTGCCATGGCAGACACCGTGAACATGCTCGAGCCCAGGCCGCCGACGCCGCGCAGGAGGAGCAGTTGGGAGTAGGTCTGGGAGAAGCCGGCGGCGAGGCTGGAGAGGGAGACGATCAGCAGCCCACTTGTCATCACCGATCTCTCGCCGAAGCGATCGACCATGCCGCCGGCGAGCGGGGAGGTGATGAAGCGGACCAGGGCGAAGACCGCCACGACGGCGCTCGCCTCCATCGCGGAGACGTCGAAGGTGCGGGCGAATACGGGAAGGACGGGGATGAGGATGCCGAAGCCGAGGGCGACGCAGAAGGCTACGGCGGTGAGGACGGCGACTTCGCGCGGCAGCCCAGCGAGGAGGGGCGTGCGCCGGATGGCTTGGCCGACCCGATGCTGGAGGGGGCTCATGTCCGCAGGGGAGACGGGTCTCCCTCGCGAGCACTGGGGATCGCCGTCGCCGTCACCGCGTCACCCTATCCTCCGGGTGTGCCCGCGAACGCCGTCTACGCAGCCGAGGACCAGTGGTCCGCGGTGCTGGACCGCGGGGGAGTCGTCGACTTCTTCGGCTCCCGGATCGACGTGCCGATGCAGCGCAGGTTCGGGGATGTCG
>DMPC01000114.1:2542-2888 GCA_003456155.1 Actinomycetota bacterium
GAGGTCGTCATCGAGTTGCCCTCGGAGCTGTGGGCCGGTCGCGAGTCCGTTGTGCTGCACGAGGTGGCCCATCACCTGGCTTGCAGTCGGGGGATTCCGTCCGAGCGCTCCTCGGTTCGCTGGCATGGCGCTGAGTTCCGTGCAGCCATGGACGTGGTCGTCACCGCGATGCTCGGTGAGGCAGCGGCGCTCCTGCTGCGCGCCGGGTACGACGCGGCGGGGGTGCGCTGATGGGGGTGACGATCGAGCGGATCGCCGCGCTGCTGGCGAAGGCAGAGCGCACGGAGATCGAAGCTGAGGCGGATGCCTACCTGATGAAGGCGCAGCAACTGGCCACGTTGGCGAG
>DMPC01000114.1:3065-3738 GCA_003456155.1 Actinomycetota bacterium
ATCGACCTCGCGGTGGCTCGTGCGCGCACCTCGATGCGGGAGGGGCGCCAGCAGCCCGAGGCGCGCACCACCACCATCGGGGAGAAGGGCAGGCGCTCGAACCGTCACCTCATCACGCTGTATGTCGCCATCGCGCACGCGAATGACGCGCAGGTCGACGTTGCTGCGAACTCCACGTACGTCATCGGGTACGGCATGCCGTCGGATCTCGAGGTGATCGAGACGATGTTCGCGTCGCTGTCGGTCCACATGGTGCACAGCGGTCAGCAGTACGTGACGAGCCGTCAGTGGCAGGGCGAGACGTATGTGGCGGTGGTCGATCGCCGTCGCCGGACGAAGGAGCACACCGCGCAGACGGCGCGGGTCGCCTTCTATCGGGCCTACATCGCCCGGATGGAGGAGCGCCTCACGCAGGCCCGCCGTCAGGTCATGCAGGACCTGCCCGCGACGTCATCCGAGTCGTCGCCGGATCGCGCCACCGGGGAGCTGGTGCTCCGCGAGAAGGCACAGGAGGTATCGGCCTTCCATCGGCGGGCCTCCGATGCGAGAGGCCGCTGGGGTGGCTACTCGGGAGGGGTTCGATCCCCGAGCGGCTCCGCTGCCACGGCCGGGCGCTCAGCGGCCTCGCGGGCCCGGCTCACCGATGCCCCCGAGATCGGCGGCAAGCGGGAGC
>DMPC01000123.1:0-684 GCA_003456155.1 Actinomycetota bacterium
AACAGCACCTGCGCTGGGGCGAGGACGCCGAACTGCTCGATTCCGCGGCGGTCCAGGCGGATGTCCACTCGGCGACCTACCTCGGCGGCCTGCGGGTGAAGTCCGGCAGCGGCCTGATGGATCCGGCGCGCCTGTGCTGGGGGCTCAAGGCAGCCGCTCTGCGGCGCGGCGTGCGGATCCACGAGGGCACTCCCGTGATCGGGCTGGTCGCGTCAGGCACGACCGGTATCACCGTTCGCACGCCGATCGCAGAGGTGCGGGCCGGGCGCGTCGCGTTGGCCACCAACGGATTCCGACCGCTGCTGCGCCGCCTGCGCAGGCGCGTCCTGCCGATCTTCGACCATGTGCTCGTGACCGAGCCGCTGTCGCCCAGCCAGTGGTCGAGCATCGGATGGAGCCAGCGTCAGGGACTGACCGACATCGGCAACCAGTTCCACTACTACCGACGTACGCCGGACGATCGGATCCTGTGGGGCGGCTACGACGCCATCTACTACCGCGGCAACCGCACTGATGCGGCCCTCGAGGATCGCCCGGAGAGCCACGCGCTGCTCGCCGAGCAGTTCTTCGCGACCTTCCCCCAGCTCGACGGACTGCGCTTCACGCACAAGTGGGCCGGCCTCATCGACTCCACCTCGCGATTCACCCCGGTGATCGGCACGGCGATGAAGGGCCGGGTCGCGT
>DMPC01000123.1:870-3153 GCA_003456155.1 Actinomycetota bacterium
TACACCGGTCTCGGCACCGCGGCCAGCCGCTTCGGCGCCCTCACGATGCTCGATCTGCTGAGCGGACGACGCTCGGAGCGGACCGCGCTGGAGATCGTCCGACGCAAGCCGGTGGCCTTCCCTCCCGAGCCGATCCGCTACCCACTCGTGCAGTTCACCCGCTCGCGACTGGCTCAGGAGGACCGCACGGGTCGTCGAGGACTGTGGCTGCGCACCCTCGACCGCTTCGGACTCGGCTTCAACAGCTAGGAGAGACGTGACCAGCAACGGAGTTCACATCGCCGGACGAAGCCGTCCTGGCCGCGGCCCCGTTCGATCCCTGACGGATCCGGCGACAGGCGAACTGGTCGACGAGGTCTCGTCCGCGTCGGTCGAGGATGTGCGGGAGGCCGTCGAGGCGGCGCTTGAAGCGCAGGCGGCCTGGGCCGCACGCACGCCCGGGGAGCGCTCCCGGATCCTGCTCGCGCTGGCCGACGCGATCGAGGGTGACGCGGACACCCTCACCCGACTCGAGGTCGAGGACACGGGCAAGCCCCGAGCCGTCTTCCAGGATGGCGAGCTGCCCTTCGGCGCCGACAACCTGCGCTTCTTCGCCGGTGCGGCGCGCTCGCTCGAGGGCACGGCCGCGGCCGAGCTCAGCCAGGGGTACACGTCACTGCTGATGAGGCAGCCGATCGGCGTCATCGGCTCGATCGCCCCGTGGAACTTCCCGTTGATCATGGGAATCTGGAAGATCGGCCCGGCGCTCGCCACGGGCAATGCCGTCGTGCTCAAGCCGGCTCCGGCAACTCCCCGCAGCAGCATCCGGCTTGCCGAGCTCGCGGTGGAGGCGGGTCTTCCCCCGGGCCTGCTCAACGTCGTGAGCGGCGGGAACGAGGTCGGCGAGGCACTGGTGCGCGACCCCGGAACCGCCATGATCTCGCTCACCGGATCCACCCGAGCCGGGCAGGCGGTCATGGCCGCAGCGGCAGGTGAGGTCAAGCGGCTGCACCTCGAACTCGGGGGCAAGGCTCCCGCTCTCGTCTTCCCGGACGTGGACATGGCCGCGATGGCCCGCGCCCTGACCATGGGCGCGACCTACAACACCGGCCAGGACTGCACGGCGGCGACGCGCGTGTACGCGCAGCGCACCATCTTCGGCGACGTCGTCGACGCTCTCGCCGCGGTCATGGAGGAGGTTCGAACCGGGAACCCGTGGTCCGAGAACACCGACATCGGACCCCTCATCTCCCAGGAGCACCGCGAACGGGTCCATGGCTTCGTGACGCGGGCCAGGGCTGAAGGTGCCCAGACGGTGACCGGTGGCTCTCCCCTCGAGGCCGAGGGCTTCTTCTACCCGCCGACGCTCGTGGTGGGGGCGGCTCAGGACAGCGAGATCGTCCAGGGGGAGGTCTTCGGGCCCGTGCTCGTCGTGGTTCCGTTCGAGGACGAGGCCGATGCCCTGCATCTGGCGAATGACTCACGCTTCGGCCTGGCCAGCTCGGTGTGGACGAACGACGTCGGACGCGCGCTGCGGGTGAGCCAGGGGATCCAGGCGGGCGTGACCTGGGTCAACGACCATCTGCCCATCGCATCGGAGGCGCCGCACGGAGGCGTCAAGGCCAGTGGCTTCGGCAAGGACATGAGCCACGAGTCACTCCTCGAGTACACCGTGACCCACCACATCATGGTGAAGCACGCGCAACCCGTCGTGCACGACTCCTTCCGGCCCGCGTGACGGAACCTGTGGGAGCCGCGGCCGCCACCGCGAGCGCTGCCCCTACTCTGTCCGCGTGACCATCGAGGTCGTCGCGCACCGCGGTGCCAACGACGAGGAGCCCGAGCACTCCCTCGCGGCCTACCTTCGCGCCATCGAGCAGGGTGCTGACGCCATCGAGTGCGACGTCCGGCTCACGGCGGACGGCACCCTCGTGTGCGTGCACGACCGACGCATCGACCGCACCAGCTCGGGGCGCGGCACCGTCAGTGCGATGACCTTCGACGAACTGGCCCGGCACGACTACAGCCGCAGCCATGTGAATTGGCTCGACTTCGAGGGGCCCACCCCGGATGAATCCCGAACCTCACTCCTCACGCTGGATCGGCTGCTGGTGACCCTCATGGATGCGTCGACGACGGTGCGCTTCGCGATCGAGACCAAGCACCCCGTTCGGTACGGACGCTACGTCGAGGAGGAACTGGCCGACACGCTGCGGCGATTCGGCCTCGATCGTCCGGTCGACGGCGAGCCGCCGCGGGCACGCGTGATGTCGTTCAGCCGCTCGGCGGTGCTGCGTTCGCGTC
>DMPC01000123.1:3349-3782 GCA_003456155.1 Actinomycetota bacterium
CGATACGCCGGCGGTCTTCCTCATGAATCCCGTGCGGCCCTGGTATCGCGACGGCTCGCTGCCCGGTGGTGTGCGCATCGCAGGGCCGTCCATTGAGACGTTGCGTCGACACCCACGCTACGTCGATCGGGTTCATGGTCGAGGTGGGCTGGTCCACGTCTGGACCGTCGACGACGACGTCGACATCGACCTGTGCGTCTCACTGGGGGTGGACGCCATCATCAGCAACCGACCCGGTCACGTGCTGCGGCGACTGGGTCGATAGTCCGTACTCGTGCATGAGCCGCGCGCCCGCGACAGATAGGTTTCCGTCCATGGCCAAGAAGAAGAGCGGACCCAAGAGCGGCAGCGCCGTCAACGTCAGTGCAGCCGAGGTGCCCGTCGTGGGCATGCGCGAGCCCTGCCCCTGCGGCTCCGGGCGTCGCTACAAGGC
>DMPC01000123.1:4064-6306 GCA_003456155.1 Actinomycetota bacterium
CCCGCGGCCACGACGAAGCTGACGCTCACCGGTGAGCATGCGGGCCGTGACGTCACCCTGGTGACGGTGCTGCCGATGGCGTGGCCGGCCCTCGTGCGCAGTGACGGCTCCATCCTGTTGGGCCTGCAGGTCAACGTCGGCTCGGGGGACGCCAGCCGTGACCTCGCGAACGTGCTGCTCGCCGCGCTCGAGGCCGAGCCCGGAGATCCGGTGCCACTGGGTCGGGTGACCGAGGATTCCCCGAGGCTGCAGGACCTCGTCGATGTCTCGGCGACACTCGACATCGACGTGCGCGAGGACTTCGAGTTCTGGGTCGACGGAGCAAGTGAGCTCTCAGCGGAGGTCAAGGCCTCGCTCGAGCGGGCGAGCGACTACGCGCATCCGACCGTCAAGCTCGCGGCGCTGCCGTCGGCCTACTGGACCCAGATGGGCGAGAAGGAGTACCTGCGCTGGGTCCTGCCCCAGGACGAGGAGAGGGTGCTCGACGCCTTTGCCCGACTCCACGCTGCCGGTACCGACACTCTCGGCGATGGCACGCGCTTCATCGGGATGTTCCGCTTCCAGGGCGTGGTGTGCCCGGTGTGGGAGATGCCGCTCGGCACCGGTGCCGCGGCGATCGAGGAGGGCGCCGCTGACCTGAACACCCGCTTCGAGACGGCTGTGGCGTCGACGGAGCCGCTGAGCAACGAGGAGCGTCGTGCCCGCGCGGGCATCACGACTCGTCAGGTGACCCTGCGGTAGCGGATTCCTGCGCGTACTCGTCCTCCAGCCTGCGCCCGCGCATGCCGAGGGTGAAGACGAAACCAGCGCCGAGCGCCATCGCCACCCCGAACAGGGCCTTGGCGTAGAGAGCGTCGATCATCGCGTTCTGCTGGATCTCACTCACCTCCTCGACCTCGGTCGAATCCGGCGGCGGTGGGGACGCCTCGTCACCGCTGCCGTCCGCATCCGTCAGCTGCTGAGCGATGGCGTCCGTCTGCGTCGTGTCGAGGCCTGCAGCGATCGACTGGGCGTCCAGGGATGACTGATAGGTGGCGAGGACGACAGTCCCGATGACCAGCGACGCCACGGAGGAGCCGATGCGCGACGAGGCTGTGCGATAGGACGCCATCGTCCCGGATTCCGACGGGGGAGCGGAGTCCATGACCGCGTTCGACATCACGACAGTGACCAGCGCGGTGACGAAGGAGAACAGTGCCATCAGCACAGCTGTGAGAACCATGCCGTCGACGCCGACGAGCAGGAACGACGCCTCGATGGCCGCGAGGGCGAGGAAGGCGAGCAGGCCGGCTCTCCCGAGACCGAGGTTGATGATGATGCGGGATGCGACCTTCGCGCCGGCCATGCCAAGGACCTGGGCGGGCAGCATGATGAGCGAGATCTGCAGAGCCGTCAGGCCGAACAGGTACTCGAACAGCAGGAACGTCGTGTACCACATGCTGGCCAGCGGGATGATCACTGTCGCGACCAGCAGCATCAGGCTGCGACGTCGTCGAATCGGGCCGAAGCTCAGTGAGGGGTTCTTGAGCGCACGGTGCACCAGCCACAGTGCCAGGACGGCTGCGGCGGCCAATGCTGCTCGAATGAGGGTGTCGGTCGACAGGAGGCCCTCGCTGCTGATCGCATCGAACACCTGCGTGATGAACACGAGGGCGATGCCCGCAAGGATCGGGGTGATCATCTCCCCGGCCTCGCGGTTTCCGCTCGCGCGAGGAACCAGCCGCAGTGTCGTGACGAGGGCCGCTACGCCCGCGATCAGCCACAGCAGCACGACATAGCGCCAGCTTCCGTACGTGACGATTGCTCCAGCGAGCAGAGGGGTCACCAGATACACCAGCGGACTCACCAGTCCGAGGGTGCCGAACGCCTTCGCTCGGTCGGTGGGATCGCTGGCCGCGGAACTGAGGAGTGACAGGGCGACGACGATCATCATCGAGGTACCGGCACTCATCAGGGACATGCCGATGATCGCGAAGAGCACTGTGGGGGACAGTCCCGCGAGAACGCCTCCCGCGATCATCGCCCACGTTCCCCAGCTGATCGCCCGGCGAGGCCCGACACGGTCACCGAGCAGACCTGCAACGAAGACGATGACGATCGTCGCAAGGCCCGGAATGAACTTCAGGAGTGTCGCCTGATCCGAATCGAGACCGAAGTCCTGGGTCATCGGGTCGAGGATGTACTGGCTGGTGGCGGCAAGCACGACACCGGCGCCGGTGACGACGCAGGCGGTGATGATGGC
>DMPC01000060.1:0-1924 GCA_003456155.1 Actinomycetota bacterium
CGGCCATGACCGACAGCAAGTACTCGTCGGGTGAGCCCTCGTGGGGCTGGGAGTACATCCCGGCCATCGGCGGCGCCATCACCGTGCCGATCAACCTGAAGAACCCCACGACCGGCCGCACGCTCGGTTCGTCCATCCAGCTCAAGCAGACGACGCTGGCCAAGATCTTCGGTGGCGCCATCACCACCTGGAACCACCCGGAGATCAAGAAGGACAACGCCCGCATCGCCGCCACGCTGCCGGCCACGCCGATCACCATCTCCTACCGCTCGGATTCGTCCGGTACCACGAACAACTTCCTGCAGTACCTGAACGCGTGGGCGCCGACGATCTTCCCGAAGGTCCAGGACGACATGGGCACGGCCTTCCCGGGTGGCAAGCCCCCGGCCAACTCGGTCGCCGGTCGTGGCAACTCGGGCGTCATGGCCAACGTGCTCGCCAAGGAGGGCACGATCGGCTACGTCGACCTCGGTGATGCCAAGGGCTACCCGTCCGCTCGCATCCAGAACGCGAACGGTGAGTTCGTTGCCCCGTCGTCTGCGTCGGCCGCCAAGAACCTGGCCAACCAGACCAACATCGGAGCGGACGGCCTGGTCAGCCTCGACTACAAGGTCAAGGTCCCTGGCGCCTACCCGATCGCGATCTTCAGCTACGCCCTGGCCCGTACCGATGGCAAGGGCCCGGACGGCCTCGGCGTCCGCCAGTTCTGGGACTACACGCTCGCCAAGTGCGGCCCGTCCCGTGCGGCCTCGCTGGGCTACGTGCCGGTTGCGGGCAAGGTGCTCGCCAAGGCTCGCGAGTTCGTCCAGAAGATCAAGTAGTCACGACCTGAACACCCGTCCGCCTGGCACAACCAGTGCGGAGTGCACGACCTGAGCGATCGAAAGGTGAGGACGATGTCTCGGCTGTCCCTGAAGACCCGAGGCATCGTCCTCACCTCGTTCGTGGGGGCTTCGGCCCTCGCCCTCGCGGCCTGCACTCCCCCGATGCCGCCGGACGTCCTGGCTGCGCTGGCGGAGTCGCAGATCGTGTGTGAGCCCGGCGAGGTGAAGGTCGCGGTGCCCGAGGCCTTCATCGGCTCGATGAATGCCATCGGCCTCGGCCTCGGTGGCGTCTGCCCCGAGACCACGGTGCTCGAGGTGCCCGAGGGGGAGGCGGCCCCCGTGGCTCTGGTCGACCGCACGCCCAGCCAGGAGGTCATCGACGCCTTCACGACGACCAGCTGCCCGTCCGGATCCACGGTCGTCGTGCCTGCCTTCGCCTACCCGGTCTCCATGGCCTACAACGTCATCGGTCTCGAGGGCGTTGTGATGACGCCTCAGATCGTGGCGGGGATCCTCACCGGCACCATCACGTCGTGGGAGGACCCGCTCATCCTCGAGGCGAACCCCGGCTTCGACTTCACCGCGCTCCCCGAGCTCGCTCTGATGGACATCGACGCCCCCTCGGGCGCCGTGCAGGCCATGACCACGTGGCTCTCCGCCGAGGCTCCTGAGCAGTGGACCGCCGGAGTGGTGGAGACACTTCCGGGCGGGACGAAGTTCCCCACGTCCATGGATCTCATCGCTGAATTGACGCTCGCGGAGAGCGCCATCACGGTCATGCCGGTCTTCCAGTCCTTCACCAACGTCATCCCCACGGCGAACCTGCCGGTGACGCAGGAGGATGGCAGCGAACTCGTCATCACGGCTGATGACGTTCAGCTCTACAAGGTCGGCTCCGGTGCCATGTCCATCACGACCGATGCCGAGACCGGCAGCATGTTCGCCAGCCCGGCGGTGGGCGGCGTGCCGGTCGAGGGCAACTTCGACCTCGCTGCCTCGAAGATCGTTCTCGGCGAGGGGCAGCCGCTGATCGGCTGGCCGGTCAACGGCGTCGCGCACCTGCTCACCTGCGACGCCCCGGACGACCCGGGTGCGCTGGC
>DMPC01000060.1:2214-2354 GCA_003456155.1 Actinomycetota bacterium
GCCCGCTCAGGGTCACGGTTCCGGGCGCTGATGGTCAGATGCCCGCCGACGGTGAGGCGCCCCAGGACCCAGCCATGGACGAGCAGATCGTCGACACGGAGATCGACCAGAACATGACCCCCGAAGAGGCCGAGAGCGCG
>DMPC01000060.1:2644-5452 GCA_003456155.1 Actinomycetota bacterium
CCCTCCCACAGGTCATCCGCCGACAGGTGATTCATGTCGGCACTGAGCCGGCATGCCCAGATGCGTGCCCCGGAGGCCTTGACGAGCTCGAGGAACTCCGGGACGTCCGGAATCTCCAGCTCCTCCAGTGACTTGTGCATCATGTGGGTCGCCATCGTCGTCATGCCGGGGATCGGTGCCAGCGCTGCCGGGATGTGCGCGGCCGGATTGCCCACGGGCGAGAACTTCAGGTGCTCCATGCGCCCCTTGGTGATGATGTCGAATCCCCAGAAGGTGAAGAAGAGCTCGACCTCGACACCCTCGCCGAGCGCAGCATTGCCGAGGATGAGGCCGGGGTAGGCCATGTCGAGGCTGCCCTTGGAGATGATGATGGCGAGCTTGCGGCCGGTCTCGATCTCGTCGTCGAACGACGGGACGATCATGTCGGCTGTTGCGGTCATGGTGATTCCTCTCAGACGCAGCCGGCAGGCTTGGGCAGCCCGGCGATGTAGGCCATCTTCTTGGCCGGCTTCTTGGGGAACAGCTGGAACAGCTTCTTGGTGTCGACGCCACCGGCGGTGGAGACGCGTCGGATGGTCGGTGTGGCGCCCTGGGTCTTGAAGTCATCGCGCAGGAACCGGATGACGGCCCAGTGCTCGTCGGTCATGTCGACGCCGATGGCGTCAGCGAGGGCCTGGCCGGTCGCCTCGTCCCATTCGTCGTACACGGTCATGAAGCCCTCGTCGTCGACGGTGACGTCGTGGCCGTTGATCAGGGTGGTGGGCATGTCGTTCTCCTAGCGTGAGCGGTTCCGTGATCGGTGGGGGTCGAGAGGGTCTACTTCCCTGCGTCGACGAGGTCGGTGCGCTTGCCCGCTGTCGACATGAGCGGCGGCAGTCCCATTGGCCGGCCGGGGATCAGGATGTTCCAGTACATCCAGCGGAACGCCAGCTTGCCTAGGTGATTCAGGTGCGTCTGCTTGAGCAGGCTCATCGGCCCTATGCCGGCAACCGGGTACTTGCCCGGCAGCGGCTCCCACTCGTAGTTGAAGTCGATGAGCATCGCCTTCTTGCCGCCTGTCTCGATGAAGCAGTTGGCATGGCCATCGAACCTGTGTGTCATCTCCCCGCCGGCGATGTACTGGAGGAAGTTCTCGACGAAGATGTCGATCTCGAAGTGCGCGACGGACCCGGCCTTAGAGGCCGGGATGTCATTGGCATCACCGAGCGCGAAGATGTTGTCGTAGGCCTTCGCCTGCTGCGTGAACTTGTCGACCGGCACGAGGTTGATCTCGTTCCCGAGGCCCGAGCGAGCCACGAAGTCCGCGCCCATGTTCAACGGGATCGTGACGAGCAGATCGAAGGGAACCTCGCGCTCGTCGTAGGAGACGAGGGACTTCCTGTCGTTGTCAATCTCCATCAGCATGAAGTCGGGCTCCACCGAGATCCCCTTCTCCTCGAGGGTGTTGCCGAAGGCCTGCGCGGCGATCGGCTTGGTGAAGGCGCCGGGCAGCGGCGTCACGTAGGTCATCTCGACCTTGTCGCGCATGCCCTTTCCCTTGAAGAAGGAGTCGGCCAGGAAGGCGAACTCCAGCGGGGCCACCGGGCACTTGATGGGCATCTCGACGATGTTGATGACCAGGCGACCGCCCTCCCAGGTTTCCAGCTTCCTGGCCAGGGCCATCGAGCCCTCGTACGTGTAGAACTCGTGGACGCTGTCCCGCCACTGCTCGCCCTGCATGCCCTCGGTCTGGTCGGGTCGAGGAGAGACGCCGGTCGCGATGATGAGCACGTCGTAGCCCAGGCGTCGGCCGTCGGTCAGCAGGACGGCGTTGCTGTCGGCCTCCACCCGGTCGATCTCGCCGTAGACGAGGGAGACGTCCTTGGACAGGTTCTTGCGACGGCTCTTGGTGAGCTGGGTCGGCTTGTAGGTGCCGAACGGCAGGAAGAGGTAGCCGGGCTGGTAGCGGTGGTTGTCGTCGGCATCGACGACGGTGATCTCCCACTCGGAGGCCGGCAGCTTCCTGCACAGCTTGTTGGCGGTGATGGAACCGGCGGTGCCTCCGCCGAGGATCAGCAGCTTCTTCATGTCTCGATGGTTCCACCGGGACGGGGTGCGGCTCTGGGGCCGAAGTGCGGGACTTCACATGACGAAGGTCCCCAGCCCGACAGTGCGGCGGGGACCTTGGTCCGGCGGGAGTGCTCCCGGGGCTAGTGGTCGAGCTGGTCGGAGAGCGGAGCGAGCCGCTCGTGGAGTTCCCGGTACTCGAGGGCCTCGTCGATGTAAGGCGTGTCGAAGCGCGCACCGCAGGTGCAGTCGAGGACGAAGCGGCACAGGCCGTAGCTGAAGGTGGACGACACCTGATGGGCGGACTCGTGCAGCGGTGGCTGCAGTTCGGTGAGGTGCCGGTCGCGCTTGAGGAAGGGGAGGTTCATGACGCACCCGCCTCTCCTGATCGGGGCCCGTCAGGGCCATCGGTGGTCACGTCAGACGCCCGCGGCAGCGGAGCCGTCCTCCACATTAGCACGATCAGGACAACTTCAGGCCATGCTACAGAAATATTCTGTTCATGTCCTGTTCACCTAAGCCCTAGTGGGCGGACGCCTTGAACCGGTCCCAGGACTCGCGGATCTCGCGCTCGGCCTCGGCGCGACCGACCCACGTCGCCCCCTCCACGCTCTTGCCCGGCTCGAGGTCCTTGTAGACCTCGAAGAAGTGCTGGATCTCGAGCCGGTCGAACTCGGCGACATGGTGGATGTCGCGCAGGTGCTCCATCCGGGGGTCACCGGCCGGGACGCACAGCACCTTGTCGTCGCCACCGGCCTCGTC
>DMPC01000060.1:5830-6198 GCA_003456155.1 Actinomycetota bacterium
CCGGGATCTCGATCGTCACGTCGAACGTCAGCGGTTCCATCGGTGCCTCCCTGCGTCGCCGCGGTGGGGCGGTGCCCCGTGGTCACCCGTCGGCGCGGCTTCGGTGGCCTAGTCTTCCCTACGGCAGGTCAGGAGGAGGGTCGGTGCGGAGTTCGGCGGCGGCACGGGTGACCAGTGTCACCATCGCCGCGCTCCTCCTGGGCACTGTTCTCCCGACCGCGGCGCACGGAGCCACAGCGCCCCCCGAGCCCCCGGCCCCCAGCGTCCTGGCGCCTGCGTCGACCAGTGGCCCGCGACCCACCCCGGAGGGCGTGCGGTCGGCGATCGGCCGGTTGGTGGCGCAGCAGCTGGGGCGGGCGGCCGTGGTC
>DMPC01000087.1:0-196 GCA_003456155.1 Actinomycetota bacterium
GACCAGCCTGCGGCCGACCAGCCTGCGGCCGACCAGCCTGGGGCCGATGACCCGGGGCCCGACGACCCGGCAGGAGACGAGCCCGCAGCCGACCCGGCGGACGACTCCGAGCAGCAGTAGTCGCTCCGCCACGACAGAATGGTGAGAGTTCTGGCCCTGACCGCGCTCCCCTGACCGCGGCCGACAGCGATCCGAC
>DMPC01000087.1:487-2367 GCA_003456155.1 Actinomycetota bacterium
CCTCCCTTGTCGTCAACGGCAAGGGCGGGCTGGCCGACGCCAGCAACGCGAACATCATGAAGGGCACGATCGGCCAGGACGGCTCCGTCTACTTCCCGACCTGCCTCGAGCAGCTCCCCAAGATCGGCAAGGCCAACGCGGCAGAGGTCTGCCTCTTCCAGGAGGCACCGAAGGGGCAAAAGGGCTTCACGCTTCCAATGATGTAGTGGACTCACCCCTCCTCACCTCCATCGAAGTCAGGGTCTGAGAGCAACCACCCCCGGATCCCGCACGTCGAACTACGGTGATCCCGACTGCCTCGCGTCCATGAAGATCTCGGGCGTCACGTGCTGCGCGTAGGGATTGCTCGCCTGCACCATCACGAACACCATGAGTGCGGTGAGGGCTGCAAGGATCGAGATCGAGATGCGATACGGCTTCACCCGCGTGGGCATGAACGCAGTGGTCATGATCAGCATCGCAAGTCCGAGGATGACAACCGTCCATATGCGCGCTGCGGCGCTGCCCGCCGGAAGCTGACCGAGGCGGTCCGCCGAATCCTGACCGAGGTCACTCATCGTCGAGTCGATCCAGTTCCAGACCCGGCTCGATGACCCATCGGCTTCCTGTGCCTGCTGGATCGTCTGGAAGAGCGCAATGTTGGCATCGAACACGGCCGAAGTAGCTCCCGTGTTGTCAGCCACGCGAAGCAGGGGCCACTGCACGTCAGTGATCGAGGCGGCGTATTCGGCGACGGCCTTCTGGACGGCCGCTGCGCTCGCAGGGTCGGGAATGTCCTCCGCGAGGCTGCTGAGCCGGGCCAGGTTGGCCGACTCGGACTGCGTCGCGGACTGGGCTGTCTGGACATTCGTCCAGAAGGTGTTCAGTACGAAGGCGAGCATGAAGACGAAGGCAAGCGTCGTGAACCCCACCATGCGCCCAAAGAGGTCGTACGTTCCGGGGACGACCGGCTCTTTCGGAGCGTCGGAGTCGTCCTCGCCCTCCTTTGGCTTCGGAGGCACCTGGGCCATGAGGATGAACTTGTCGTAGAAGATCCAGCTCACCAGCAGCACGATGCCCACGGCGATCGCAATGAAGACCAGCAGGAGCACCCCGGGCGGGAGATCGCTCAGAAAGTTCAAAGTCACACGCAGAGCATTATTGGATCATCCACCCGATGCAAGCACCCGCGACTGGCTGGGCGAGGTGTCATCTGCCGGGCAGGGTCAGGTCGCCCCCCTCAGCGCCACCTGCCGCGGATGCTCCTGCCGTCCTTGATGTCATGCCCGGGCACGTTGTTGTTGATCAAGTCCGTGAATAGCGAGGGTCTTCTTGGTACTTCACGAAGGAATTCATGTGGACCTGGGTCAGTTCGTCAGTCCTGAAGTTCCAGTCGAAGCTGTGGATGATGTCCCTCTGGTAGGGCGCCAGGGCCCACGTGCCGCATGCCGAGCCAGGCCCGTCGCCACCGAACCCGTAGAACCTGACGTTGCCGTACCCGCAGTCTCAGCGGTGATACACGATTCCGCCGCAATCACGAGGAAGCTGCCATGGTCCTTGTCAACGCCATCTTCCGGGAGTCGCCTGACCGTCTCCGATGGTATGCCCGGGGAGGTTGTTGTTGATCAAGTCCGTATAGGCGTTGCCCCGGCCTCCGTTGACAGAATTCACAGCGTCGAAGAAGGCCCTCTCCCGGTCCCGAGCCTCTGCCGCGGAGCCATTGTTGACCGCCATGGTGTACTCGAAGTGTGCTTGACGGAGGCTGTCCAGATCCTCGAGCCGGAAGTTCCAGTCGAAGCTGTGGACGATGTCGGCCTGCCACCGGAACGTCAGCCAGCCGCCGCAGATCGAGCCTGGACCGTCGCCACCGACGCCGTAGAACCGAACGTTGCCGGAGCTGC
>DMPC01000087.1:2550-4079 GCA_003456155.1 Actinomycetota bacterium
AGCTGCAGTCCGAGCGGTGATAGACGATCCCCCCACCGTTTCGCGGGGCACCCTTGATGCCGGGAAGCGGGGTTTGGGTCGTCTCGGCGGTGGGGGCTTCCGCAGCCGCCGGCGCGGCCTCGGCCGTTGGGGTGTCGGTGGACGTGGTGTCCGAGGAGCAGCCAGTGGCCAGTAGTGCGAATGACGTTGCGGCGATCACTAGGGCTCTGCGCACGGCTACCTCCTGGTGAGGCGGCCGGGAGGTAGCCGCCGGGTGGGTCGGACCCCACTATGGCAGCCCGGGGGACCGCGGCGCCACATCCCCGTCGCACGCGGCGGCCCTCCCGGTCACCACACCACGGGCATACCGGTCTTCACGGGTGAGGACCCGGTCACAATGCCCACACCGTCATCGGCCAGACGGGAGACGCCGCCTGGCACAGGGACTAGCGGACGAAAGTGAGCACCACCTTGAAGGTCCTGCCGTCCTCGAGGACGGTGAGCTTCTCCGAGCCGCGCGCGCCCTCATACTTGCCGGTGCCGCCGACGATCGCGTAGGTCTCCTGCCATCCGGGCTGGAGGACCGCGCCCACGGGCAGGTTGCTCACGCCCATGCTGATGAGGTCTCCGCCGGGCAGCTGGGTCTGGATGCTCACCCTTCGGACGTCGGTCTTGGCCTGGGCGTTGTAGGCGACGATCTCGGCCTGGGAGTAGGCGACGCCGATGACCTCGCCCCCGCGGGTCGAGGACAGGGCGAGTTGGCGGAGGACGATGTCACCGTTCTCGAGCGCGCCATTGGCGTTGTCGTCGACGCGTGCAATGCCCCGGTTCTCGGCGTAGAACACAACGGTCGAGGTCTTGGCCTTGTCGGCCCCCGGCGCCGCGACGGCCAGGGAGTTCGACGAGACGGCCACCAGCGCCGCGGCGATGGCCACGATGCCTACGGTGATGGGCGAGCGCTTCATGAGGGACTCCAAGGGTTGTGGGGTCGACAACGGGGATCGGTGCCTGGGACGGAACGTACGGCACGCCGCGCGGGCGCTCTCCTGAGGCCTCGAGAACTGGAAGACGATCGCGACGAACTGGTCGTCAGTCCACGTAGGGAAGATCCGGGTGGTACGCGTAGGTGTTCTTCACGCAGACGAAGCCACCCTGGCCATCGTTCGGCCACCGCATCCAACTCGGGTGCCATCCCGACTCGCAGGTCTCTGCCGCACTCGCACGCGCGTAGGCCTTCTGCCACAGGGTCAGGTCGCGAGGCGAGCCGCCCGTGTCCACGTACGTCCGGAACCCCAGGTCAAAGTTGAGGGTCGACCACGTGCATGAACTCGGGTTGCAGAACCAGCCATCCCCACCGGCGTAGGCTGCTGCAGCAGCGTAGGCGACGTAGGAATTCGGGGGGCTACCAGCGTAGTTCGCATTCGGGGCCGCGATCGTGTAGGCGTACTGAGTGCCCGCGACCACGCTCGGCGCCGGCGTGAACGCCACATTCACGAGGGCCGCCCCGGCAGACCAGGTGCCGGTGGGCGCGATGGCGCTCGCAGGCACGA
>DMPC01000087.1:4356-4566 GCA_003456155.1 Actinomycetota bacterium
TGCAGGGCGATGTCGATGCTGGTCAAGGCCCCTGTCAGGCCCGCCGTGAATGTCTGTGCCAGGGTTTTGTTGTCTCTCAACGTCGTACTCGAGCCTGAGTCCGGGACGTCCTGATCGAGCGTGCTGGCTGCCTGGGCGGTGGGCGCCGCCAGGAGGCTGCCCGCGATGAGGGCCACCGGCACCAAGAGGCGGATCAAGCGTCGAGCACTG
>DMPC01000087.1:4766-5938 GCA_003456155.1 Actinomycetota bacterium
CCACTCCGAGGCACGCCGAGTGAAGTCACCGACCACGATGCTGAAGCAACACGTTCGTGCATGTTCGTGCATGTTCGTGCACGGGACCTCTTGCCGCCTGCAACAGGAACGCCAGAGTGCGAGTCATCGTGTGGGGAAGACGGGACCGAGTAATGGTGGCCCGGGGGGCGGTACCAGCGGGTTCGGGGGGCTTCCTCAGGACGCGGCTTCCACGATCTCGGGACAGGATGAGGGCCGTCTGATGGAGGACAGTGAGCCTCGGACGGCAGCGCGTGAGCGACAACGTCGTCGGCGGCATCCTGACCGTTCTCCTGGCCGCCATCGCGATCGCGTACTCTCATGGGGCGAGGCCGCACGAACAGGCCACAGGCGAAAATCAGGAGTGGGGACGTTCGATGCTGCATGAAGTCGTCTAGGAGAGGGCACCACCACATGACCTACCCCCGCCTCGTTCTGGTTCCCATCGTCGTGGGCTGCGCGGTCGTCCTCGCAGCCTGCGGCAGCGACGAAATGTCGACCATCACCTTCTCCAAGTACGACGGCACTACCGGCAACATCTACGCGATGAACCCTGACGGGACGAACGAGCGTCAGGTGACCTCGGACTCCGGAGTACAAGCTCACAGCACCCTCAGTCCCGATGGCAAGACGGTCGTCTACTCGCAGGTGAGTCAGGACGACTCATCGATCATGAGCGTTCCCATCGAGGGCGGAGAGCCCACGCTGTTGAATCAGGGCACGAAGTGGTCGCTGGTTCCACACGTCTCGCCGGATGGCACCCGCATCGCGTTCACCAGTGATGCGGACGGCAACTACGAGATCTACACGATGGCGATCGACGGCTCGGATGTCCGCCAACTCACGTTCACCGATCCACCCATCCAGCACGTGGGTCCGAAGTACTCCCCGGACGGCTCGCTCCTGCTCTACGCGACCGACGCGGATGAGGTGGACAGGAACAATCAGCAGGACATCTGGACGATGCCCTCAGACGGTGGGCCCGGTACGCGGCTGACCAGCACGATCAATGATCGGGAGAGTCGGGGATGGTCACCCGACGGCAAGCGCATCGTGACTCAGACCGTCAAGGACGGCGTGGGCCAGCTGATGGTCCTCAACGCCGACGGTTCGGGCCTCACGCAGATCACGGACTTCCCGGCCGACACGCCGGT
>DMPC01000057.1:0-1871 GCA_003456155.1 Actinomycetota bacterium
ACATCGACGGATCCCTCGTGAATGTGGCGGTGGGCTACGGCGGGCGACGCGAGGTGGTCGACGCGGTGCGCTCGCTGCTGCAGGAGCACGCGACGCACGGCACCTCCCTTGACGAACTGGCGCAGTTGCTGGAGCCGGAGCACATCGCCGAGCACCTGTACACCAAGGGCCAGCCGGATCCGGACCTCGTCATCCGAACGTCAGGGGAGCAGCGACTGTCGGGATTCCTGATGTGGCAGAGCGCCCACTCGGAGTTCTACTTCTGCGAGGCGTACTGGCCGGACTTCCGTCACGTGGACTTCCTGCGCGCACTGCGTGCCTACGCCGAGCGCGAGCGGCGGTACGGCGCTTAACCCGCGATCAGCCGACGGTCAGGACGTCCTTGCTCAGCGTGGACTTCACGGTGGAGAGTCCTCGAGTGGCCGGGCCCAGGACGAGATCGCCGGTCGGCGTGAATTCGGAGCCGTGTGCGGGGCATACCCACCCGTCGGCGTCGCGGACCACGGTGGCGCCTTGATGCGGGCACGCCAGTGAGAAGGCCCGGTAGCCGGTTGCGGTGCGGGTGACGGCAACGGCACGCCCGTTGATGGTGCCGATGCGCACGGCCCCGCCCTCGCGCGCCAGCTCAGGGACTCTCCGGACCCGAACGGCCAGGCGCCCATCAGGAAGTCGGCGGACTTGGGAGTCGGCGGCAGCCGGGAGAGCGGTGGCGGCGGCAACGCCCAGTCCGAGGGCAGCGCACGCGCCGGTGAGGATCGCGCGTCGGGTGAGCCCCTGCGCTTCGTCGCTCATGCTCGGGCCTGCAGCATGACGTCTGCCGTGGCGAACAGGGAACCGTCCGGCAGCGAGCCGGCCGGCAGGCCGAGGCCCGACTCGACCACGGCGCCCACGCCGGGTGCGAGAACCAGGCGAGCCCCTGAGATCGTCGTGACTCCGTCCTTGACCGTGGGCTTGAGCTTCTTCGCATTCGGAATGCGCATCACAGTGATCGCCCGGTCAGCGTCTCCGACTGAGGCCTTCACCACGCCTGCGCGCAGGTCGATCACGGGGTTGCGCAGCTCGACCTGCCGGTCTCCGTTGGTGTTGAACAGGACCATCGTGCTGCCCTGATGCTTCACGTTGGGCGTTGTCCCGGTCACGGGAATGTGGAAGACGACCTGGCCGTCCGGCACGGCGATGGAGTCGCCCATGACGCCGCTGGTCGCGCCTCCTCGGGCGTAGAGCACCACACCGGCTGCCTCGAGCGTCGATGCGAGGCCAGGAGCCGTGTTGATGTGGGTCATGCTCTGACCTGAGCCGGAGTCCGCCAGTGCGGGTCCGGTGGCCAGCACAAGTGCCAGCGCCGCGGCGAGTCCCGCGGGGAGCAGAGCCTGTCGACGCATGCGAGATCTCCTGACCAGGGGGAACTGAACATCGGTGGGCGGCGTTCTTCTGTCTCCCCATGATCACCCACGACTTCCGATGGTGCACGCCGGGGGGCACAGGGGTGAACAGGAGGAGGAGGCCACCCGCACGACGGCGTGGCGTCACTGCAGGTCGATGCCGTCGTCCTAGCGTCGTGGCCAGTGGCCGGGCGACCGCCCGACCGCAACCGCACCGGGTCACCGGGCTGGTGGCCCCTCGATAGGAGGCCCTGTGCCCGCTGCCTCGGGATCGCTCCGCCGCACCTACGTCCTGGACACCTCCGTCCTGCTCTCCGATCCCCGGGCTCTGCTCCGGTTCGACGAGCATGACGTCGTGATCCCCGTCGTCGTCGTGACGGAGCTGGAGGCCAAGCGAAGTCATCCTGAGCTCGGGTACTTCGCTCGACAGGCTCTGCGGCTGCTGGACGACCTTCGCGTGGAGAACGGTCGACTCGACGAGCCGATGGC
>DMPC01000057.1:2171-2359 GCA_003456155.1 Actinomycetota bacterium
GCGGAGGGGCAGGACGTCATCCTCGTCAGCAAGGACCTGCCGATGCGGGTGAAGGCATCGTCGGTCGGCCTGGCCGCGGAGGAGTACCGCGCCGAGCTCGTCGTCGAGACGGGGTTCACCGGCATGACCGAGTTGGACGTGCTCGCCGATGACGTCGATCGGCTCTATGACGAGCAGGTGATCGATCT
>DMPC01000057.1:2634-2762 GCA_003456155.1 Actinomycetota bacterium
GACAAGCGGGTGCGTCTCGTGCGCGGCGATCGCGAGGCGTTCGGAATCCATGGGCGCAGCGCAGAGCAGCGGATCGCCCTGGACCTGCTGCTGGATCCGGAGATCGGCATCGTGTCGCTCGGTGGCCG
>DMPC01000057.1:3116-3418 GCA_003456155.1 Actinomycetota bacterium
GTCTTCGACACCCTCGGTGCGGTGACCACCCAGGAGGTCGTGGAGGAGATCGTGGATCGGGGCATGCTCGAGGTGCTGCCCCTGACGCACATCCGTGGACGGTCCCTCCACGATGCCTTCGTCATCGTGGACGAGGCACAGTCCCTGGAGCGCAACGTGCTCCTCACGGTGCTGTCCCGGGTGGGTCGCGACAGTCGCGTAGTGCTCACTCATGACGTGGCGCAGCGGGACAACCTGCGCGTCGGGCGTCATGACGGCGTGGTGGCCGTCGTCGAAAAGCTCAAGGGCCATCCGCTCTTCGC
>DMPC01000057.1:3584-4035 GCA_003456155.1 Actinomycetota bacterium
AAGGGCCATCCGCTCTTCGCCCATGTGACCCTGACCCGATCCGAGCGCTCGCCCATCGCGGCCCTGGTGACGGAGATGCTCGAGGACATCCAGGTCTGAGCCACCGCCCTGTGGACAACGATGTGATCGTCGTCACACTCTCGCCGAGGAACCCCCCGTGGATCTGTGGCGGATGTGACGGGTGTCCGAAATTTCCGGTGTGGCTGTGACATGGGCCACCTGACCGGGGCGTGACAACCCTCGGGACTTTCGGCACCGTTGTCCCCCGGACGGTTCATCGGAACACGAAAGGGACGCGCATGCGCCTGCGCGCTGGTGTGGCTGCCGCTGTTGCGGTCGGCCTGCTCGCCGTGATCGTGCCCGGTGCTGCGCACGCGGCCGCCCCCGGCAATGAGGTCTTCTACCCCGCGGGGCAGGAGCCGAAGCCCGAGCCTGAGCAGAAGCCGGACGC
>DMPC01000057.1:4376-4718 GCA_003456155.1 Actinomycetota bacterium
AGCCTGTACCAGGGCAAGTGGTTCATGCCGGGACGCGAGGACGTGCGCCGCTGCATCCTGGACCGGGAGAGCAACTTCAACTACCGCGCGACGAGCGGCACGTACCACGGCGCCTACCAGATGAGTGCCCCCCTTGCCCGGGGCGCGACGTGGATGATGCAGCCCGAGGTGCGCCGCGAGATGGGTGCTGAGGGCGTCGCCATCGTCGAGGCCCTGCGCAAGATCACCCCGAACCGCTGGAATCGCTACTGGCAGGATCGCGCCTTCTGGACGATCTGGCGCAACGGCAACGGAGCCAGTCACTGGCACGGCGGCTGCTGAGGTACTCGCCAGCGCGAGTTC
>DMPC01000057.1:4995-6841 GCA_003456155.1 Actinomycetota bacterium
GTCTCGGCGAAGAAGTCGTTGCCCTTGTCGTCGACCACCACGAACGCCGGGAAGTCCTCGACCTCGATCCGCCAGACCGCCTCCATGCCCAGCTCGGGGAAGTCGAGGACCTCCACCTTGCGGATGTTGTCCTGGGCGAGGCGCGCGGCCGGACCGCCGATTGAGCCCAGGTAGAACCCCCCGTTCTCCTGGCAGGCCCGGGTCACGGCCGCACTGCGGTTGCCCTTCGCGAGCATGACGAACGAGCCGCCGGCCTTCTGGAATTGGTCGACGTAGGAGTCCATGCGCCCCGCCGTCGTCGGCCCGAAGGATCCGGAGGCGTAGCCCTCGGGGGTCTTGGCCGGGCCGGCGTAGTAGACGCAGTGATCCTGAAGGTATTGCGGCAGCGGCTCGCCACGCTCGAGCATCTCCTGTATCCGCGCGTGCGCGAGATCGCGCGCGACCACCATCGACCCGGTCAGTGACACTCGGGTGCGAATGGGCAGGCCGGCGAGCTGCTGCCGGATCTCGGCCATCGGACGGTTCAGGTCGATGTGGACGACATCGTCATCGAGGTGCTCGTCCGAGATCTCCGGGAGGTAGTGCGCCGGCTCTGTCTCCAGCTGCTCGAGGAACACCCCGTCGCGCGTGATCCGAGCCTTGGCCTGCCTGTCGGCCGAGCATGACACCGCGATGGCGACCGGGCAGGAGGCACCGTGGCGAGGGAGCCGGATGACGCGCACGTCGTGGCAGAAGTACTTGCCGCCGAACTGGGCGCCGATCCCGAAGCCCTGCGTCATCGCCAGGACCTGCTGCTCCATCTCCAGGTCGCGGTAGCCACGACCCTCGTCCGAGCCGTGAACGGGGATCGAGTCGTAGTAGCGGGCGCTGGCGTACTTGGCGACCTTGAGGGCGTACTCCGCGCTGGTGCCGCCTACGACGATGGCCAGGTGGTAGGGCGGGCAGGCCGCGGTGCCGATCGCGCGGAGCTTCTCGTCGAGGAACCGCTCGAAGGACGCGGGATTCAGGAGTGCGGCGGTCTCCTGGAACAGGTAGCTCTTGTTCGCGCTGCCGCCGCCCTTGGCCATGACGAGGAAGTCGTACTGGAGCTCGTGCCCGGCATGGGTGTCGGCGTAGAGCTCGATCTGCGCGGGCAGGTTCGTCCCGGTGTTGCGCTCCTGCCACATGGAGAGAGGGGACATCTGCGAGTAGCGGAGGTTGAGCCGCTGGAAGGCGTCGAACACGCCACGGGACAGTGCTCGCTCGTCGTCACCCTCGGTGAGCACCTGCTGCCCGCGCTTGCCCATGATGATCGCCGTGCCGGTGTCCTGGCACATCGGCAGCACGCCGCCGGCGGCGACGTTGGCGTTCTTCAGCAGGTCCAGGGCGACGAAGCGGTCGTTCGGGCTGGCCTCCGGGTCATCGAGGATGCGACGCAACTGCGCCAGGTGGCCGGGGCGGAGCAGGTGCTGGATGTCGTGGATCGCCTCGTACGCGAGCACACGCAGGGCCTCGGGTGCGACCGTGAGGAACGGACGATCACCGAGAGTGATCTCCTCGACCCCCTCGCTCGTGAGCAGTCGGTAGGGGGTGTCATCGGCTCCGAGCGGGAGCATGTCGGTGTAGACGAAGTCGGTCACGGGTTCAGCGTAGGGGACACCGGCGTGCTGATCGGTGGACGTCGATCGCAGGTCATGCTCGGGCTTGATCAGCCCTCGGTGGGCTCGGTCAGCCACCAGGCCGCATACGGACGAAGGATGCGCTCGCGGTTGCGCTGCCGCAGGGCAGTCCCGCGCTGAAGGTGAACGGAGGTGATGACCTCGATGACGCGCGGCAGGACCTCCGCTGCGTCGTAGATGGTCTCCAG
>DMPC01000057.1:7097-8714 GCA_003456155.1 Actinomycetota bacterium
CTTGGCCAGCCGATGCTCGCTGCGGACCTCCCGGATGGTGCCGCTCTTGCTGCGCATCACGATGGAGTGAGTGGTCGGGCCATCCGGCGTGTAGCGGACCCCCTCCATGAGCTCGCCGTCCGTGATGCCGGTCGCGCAGAAGAAGACGTTGTCACCGGTGACGAGGTCGGTGGTGGTCAGGACGCGATCGAGATCATGGCCGGCGTCGAGGGCCTTGATGCGCTCCGCCTCGTCACGAGGGCGCAGGCGGCCCTGGATCATCCCCCCGAGGCACGTGATCGCCGACGCGGCGATGATGCCCTCAGGAGTTCCGCCGATTCCGGCAAGCAGGTCGACTCCGGTGCCGGCCCGAGCCGCCATGATCGCCCCCGCGACGTCGCCGTCGGAGATGAACTTGATCCTGGCTCCAGCAGCGCGGACCTCGTCAGCGAGCTCCTCGTGACGGGGCCGATCGAGGATGCAGACGGTCAGGTCGGCGACCTTCTCGCCCTTGGCCTTGGCCAGCCACGCGAGGTTCGCTCCGATGGGCGCGGTGATGTCGATGACGTCGGCTCCGTCGGGACCGACCACGAGCTTCTCCATGTAGAACACCGCGCTGGGGTCGTACATGGCTCCCCGCTCGGCGACGGCCAGCACCGCGATCGCATTCGGCATGCCCTTCGCCGCGAGTGTCGTGCCGTCGATGGGATCGACCGCGACGTCCACGTCTGGCCCTGTCCCGTCACCGACGCGCTCGCCGTTGAACAGCATCGGCGCATCGTCCTTCTCCCCCTCGCCGATGACGACCGTGCCGTTCATCGAGACACTGCCGATCAACTGGCGCATGGCGTTCACCGCGGCCCCGTCGGCGCCGTTCTTGTCCCCGCGTCCGACCCAGCGCGCCGCTGCCATCGCGGCAGCCTCCGTCACTCGGACCAGCTCCAGGGCGAGGTTGCGGTCGGGGACCTCGGGGGTGCGCTCGTCAACGGGCATGGCGACACAGTAGCCGCGATCGGGCCGGGCTTTCCTGCCCGATTCGTGCAGGGCCCGGCCATGGGCGAAGATGGGCGTGTGACCCAGCGAGGCGATCAGGAGGACCCCGGGATGTCACCCGTGGCCGACCCCTCGCCGCCCGGCACGGAGCCGACCCCCACCGGCCGACGCAACGCGCACCTGCGCAAGACCGCGTTCGACATGCTCCGATCGATGGTGGTCGTACTCGCCCTGGTCTTCGTCATCGTCCTGCTGGCGTGGCGGCCCCTGCCGGAGGAAGTCAGGGTGATCGATCCCGTCCCGGTCATCGACGCCGCCGCACTGCAGGCGGACTTCACCGTGTTGGCGCCCGAAGGCCTCGAGGATCGCTGGCGCCCGACCAGTGCCCGATGGGAGCCCACGGAGCAGTCGGGCGACCTGCCGGTCCTCCACGTCGGCTACGTGACGCCGAGTGACCAGTACGCCCAGATCAGCCAGTCGCGCGAGGCATCGGAGGGCTATCTGAACGAGCAGACCTCGGGAGGCGCTCCGGTCGGGACGCGCGAGGTGGGCGGCACGGTCTGGCAGCAGTGGGAGGCGCCTGACCGGCTCAGCCTGGTGCAGATCGACGGTGGCGTGACCACGATCGTCTCGGGGACGGGCGAT
>DMPC01000055.1:0-529 GCA_003456155.1 Actinomycetota bacterium
GGGCCGGACCGTCGCTGGGCCGCCCGAGCGGCAGCCGACTGTGCCGTCGCCGCCGTCGGATGGGGCGCGCCGCCGCAGGCCTTCCCCACGAGCGCTCAATCAGGGCAGTAGGTCCCAGGCCAGCCGGAGGATGAGCGCCCCGACCACGACGAGGAACACCACACGGACGAATCCACTGCCGCGCCGCATCGCGGTCCTCGCACCGATCACTCCGCCGAGGATGTTCCCCACAGCCATCAGCCCGCCCAGTACCCAGAGGATCGAACCCGTGGCGGCGAAGACCACCAACGCCGCAGCGTTCGTTCCGAGGTTGACGACCTTGGCCGTGGCGGACGCGTCGAGGAACGAGTAGCCCAGCACCCCGACGAGCAGGATCAGCAGGAAGGAACCGGTACCGGGCCCCAGGAGACCGTCGTAGAAGCCGATGACCAGACCTCCGAGGGCGGCGATCACGTAGTGGCGTCGCCGGCCGCTCCAGCGCAGGTCCTGCTCGAGCCCCATGGTCGGGCGCAGGAGTGTCCAGAGCCAG
>DMPC01000055.1:793-5240 GCA_003456155.1 Actinomycetota bacterium
CCCGCGATGGCGGTGCCGACCATAGGAAGTGCCGTCCGGACGTCCGGACGGACCCGACGAGAATAGGTGGCCGTCGCCGCGGCGGTTCCCGCGATGCTCGACGTCTTGTTGGTGGCGAGGGCCTGCACGGGAGTCGCCTCCGGGAGCGACAGGAGCAGTGCCGGGAGCTGCAGCATGCCTCCACCGCCCGCAACAGCATCAATCCATCCCGCGGCGACGGCAACGACGACGAGCAGGATCACGGTCCCGAGATCGGGAAGGCCGAGAGCCTCCATGCCTACTGCCAGGACTCCACGATGCCGAGCACGTCCCGGAGCTCATGAGCGACCGCATCCGGCGTCGCCGAGGCATCGGGAACCTGTTCAGGTGGCACGGTCGAGTGCGGAATCCAGATCGTCCGCAGGCCCGCCCGGCTGGCGCCAGCGATGTCATCCCAGATTCGATCGCCGACGAAGACTGTCTCGGATGCCGCCACACCCAGCGCCGCAAGGACCGCAGCGAAGGCCTCGCCATGAGGCTTCGCCACGGGCATCTCGCTGGTGTAGAAGGCGGCGTCGATGAGCGTGATCAGATCATCGCGTTCGAACACCTCACGATGGTGGCGGCTGGGCCACATCGTGTTGCTGAGGACCCCGATCCGGTAGCCCCGAGATCGCAGGTCCTCCATCAGGGGACGCGCCTGCGGATCGGCGGCGGTGTGCGGCGCCCAGAAATCAAGGTAGCTGCCCAGCGCCCTCAGGTGGCGAGCGCCCGTGATATCGATGCCCTCGTCCAGGAACAGCTGGTCCAGAGCCCCGGCCGGCTCAGCGCCGTGGCTCTCCTGCTGCACCTTCCAACGATGCACCTCTGCCTCGGCCAGGCGATGAGCCAAGGGGCTGGCGTGCTCGGGGTCGTAGATCTCCGCGTAGGCGTACCACTGGGAGACGAGGTCGATGTCGTGCCAGGGCGTCAGGGTCCCTCCCCAGTCGAACACCACGGCACGAATGCTCATGTCACGCCGCCACAATGGCGCGAATCACCTCGATGACGTCCGCCACCGGGACATCCTCCCGGTCCCCCGTGCGGCGATCCTTGATCTCGATGAAGCCCTCGGCAAGACGCTTGCCGACCACGACGATGGTCGGCACTCCGAGGAGCTCGGAATCGTTGAACTTCACCCCAGGCGACACTCCGCGGCGATCGTCGAACAGAACTCGGACGCCGACCGCGTCGAGCTGGGTCGCGATCACCTCGGCGGCCTCGAACGCCTCGTCCGACTTGCCCGTAGCGATCAGGTGGATGTCCGCAGGGCTCACCTCCCGGGGCCAGATGAGTCCTCGCTCATCATGCGACTGCTCCGCGATCGCGGCGACGGCGCGGGACACACCGATCCCATAGGAGCCCATCGTGACCGTCACCAGCCGGCCGGTCTCGTCCAGGACCTTCAGATCGAGCGCCTCCGCGTACTTGCGGCCGAGTTGGAAGATGTGCCCGATCTCGATGCCGCGGGCGAGCGTCAGCTGACCTCCGCAGGCGGGGCACGCATCCCCCTCGCGCACCTCAGCGACGTCGATCACGCCGTCCGCTGAGAAGTCTCGACCGGCCACCAGGTCGAACACGTGACGGCCCGACTCGTTGGCACCCGTGATCCAACGGGTGCCGCTCACCACGCGGGGATCCACGAGGTAGCGCACGCCCGATGCGGAGGCCTCGCCCAGGGCTCCGGGGCCGATGTACCCCTTCACCAGGCTCGGGTGGGCGACGAAGTCGGCTTCCTCGAAGACCGTCGCGATTCCTGGCTGGAGCACGGCCTCGAGTCGCTTCAGGTCGACCTCGCGGTCGCCAGGCACGCCGACAGCCAGAGGGGTACGCGATCCGTCGGTGCCCGTCACCATGAAGAGCACGTTCTTGAGAGTGTCAGCGGCTGTCCAGGGACGGTCCGCCCGCGCAAGGTCGTCTCTCCCGTTGGCCAAGTCGACCAGGGTCTCGATCGTCGGAGTGTCCGGCGTCTGCTCGACATGGGCGGCCGGCACACCGGAAACCTCCGCGTCTGCTGGAGCCGTCGTGACGACAGCCTCGACGTTCGCCGCGTAGTCACATGAGGTGCAGCGGACGAAGGAGTCCTCACCTACCTCAGTCGGTGCCAGGAACTCCTCGCTCGCCGAACCGCCCATCGCTCCCGACATGGCCGAGACGATGACGAAGTCGAGTCCGAGTCGCTCGAATGTCGCGATGTACGCATCGCGGTGTCGCGCATACGAGCGAGCGAGCCCGTCATCGTCCACGTCGAAGGAGTAGGAGTCCTTCATCACGAATTCGCGACCACGCAGGATGCCGGCCCTGGGCCTCGCCTCGTCCCGAAACTTCGTCTGGATCTGGTAGATCACCAGTGGCAGATCCTTGTAGGACGAGTACTCGCCCTTCACCAGAAGAGTGAACATCTCCTCGTGCGTCGGACCGAGGAGATAGTCCGCTCCCTTGCGATCCTTCAGGCGGAACAGCGTGTCGCCGTACTCCGTCCAGCGATTCGTCTGCTCGTAGGGCTCGCGAGGCAGCATGGCCGGGAAGTGAACCTCCTGGAATCCCGCCGCATCCATCTCGTTTCGGACGATGGCCTCGACGTTTCGGTACACGAGGAAACCGAGCGGGAGCCACGTGAAGACCCCGGGCGCCACGCGACGGACGTACCCACCGCGCACGAGCAGGCGGTGGCTCGGGACCTCGGCATCGGCCGGGTCGTCTCGAAGCGTTCGCAGGAACAGGGTCGACATCCGCAGGATCACCGGGCAACCCTAGCCGCCATCGGCCGAGACCCGGACGATCAGCGCATCAGAAGAGCACGGTGGCGAACTCGTCCACCTGCTGGAAGCCGACCGCCTCGTAGCATCGACGAGCGGCCCTGTTGTAGTCGTTGACGTAGAGCGAGACCGTCGGCGATATCCCCAGACGAGCGTGCTCCACGACGGACGCCATCGCCGGCTCGGAGATGCCCCGGCCCCGATGGGCGGGATCCACCCAGACGCCCTGAACCTGGCAGACCGTCTCGGTCGCCGCGCCGATCTCAGCCTTGAAGACCACGCCACCGTCGTCGATCCGCACGAACGACCGTCGCTGATGCACGATCTCTGCGATGCGCGCTCGATATGCGGAGCCCATGCCACCCAGCACCGGGGACACCCCGACCTCCGCCGTGAACATCGCGATGCACGCGGGGACGAGTACGTCCAGATCCGCAGGACCCGCAGGCCGGACCTCGGGGTCCGGATCGACCCAGGGTCCGGAGGACAGGGCGAGCAGCGGCTGACTCGCGCGCACCTCTCGCGCCCGCCCCCATCGCGACTCGAGCCGGCTCCACAGATCGAGCACCTCATCGCGCAGACCGACGATGGAGGACGAACGCCTGCCCCCTTGGCGAAGCCGCTCGGCGAACGCCTCGCGGGCGTCGGGCCCCGTTGCCACCGGGACGAGATTGGCACCGCAGTAGAGGGCCGAGACGAGCCTGCCATCGACGAAATAGCCGAGCAGCTCACCGCCCATGCGCCAAGGATCGAGCCCCACGGCATTGATGCGGGACGTCACGAAGCAGTGCGCGACGGGGTCGCTGCGGAGTATCCGCTCCAGGTCTGGAAGGTCGACGGCACTCACCGCGCGGACGGTCCCCACGTCGGCGAAGATCGACACGGTCAGTCCACAGTCACAACAGGAGAGCCCGAGACGTCGGTCATCTGCTCGGCCAGCCGCATGGCCTCCTCGATGAGCGTCTCCACGATCTGCGACTCCGGCACGGTCTTGACGACCTCGCCGCGGACGAAGATCTGCCCCTTGCCGTTCCCCGACGCCACCCCGAGATCCGCTTCGCGAGCCTCCCCGGGGCCGTTGACGACGCAGCCCATCACCGCGACTCGCAGCGGAACGTCAAGACCCTCGAGGCCGGCCGTGACCTGCTCGGCGAGGGTGTAGACGTCGACCTGGGCACGCCCGCACGACGGGCAGGAGACGATCTCGAGCCCTCGCTGACGGAGATTCAGCGATTCCAGGATGGCGATGCCCACCTTGACCTCCTCGACAGGAGGGGCGGACAGCGAGACACGGATGGTGTCGCCGATTCCACGGCTGAGGAGGCCACCAAACGCGACCGCCGACTTGATCGTGCCCTGGAAGGACGGGCCCGCCTCCGTGACACCCAGATGCAGTGGGTAGTCGCACTGCTCAGCCAGCTGCATGTACGCCTGCATCATCACGACCGGATCGTGATGCTTGACCGAGATCTTGATGTCGCGGAAGTCATGCTCCTCGAACAGCGAGGCCTCCCAGAGGGCCGACTCCACGAGGGCTTCGGGAGTCGCCTTGCCGTACTTGTCCATCAGCCTCTTGTCGAGCGATCCGGCGTTGACCCCGATCCGGATCGGCGTGCCGTGATCCTTGGCCGCGCGTGCGATCTCCCCGACCTTGTCGTCGAACTGCTTGA
>DMPC01000055.1:5470-14676 GCA_003456155.1 Actinomycetota bacterium
CGAACACGTACTTCGGCTGGAAGTGAATGTCTGCGACGACGGGAATCCCGCTCTTGCGTGCGATCTGCGGAAGGGCGTCGGCGTCGTCCTGACTCGGGACGGCGACGCGCACAACCTGGCAGCCGGCAGCCGTCAACTCGGCGATCTGCTGCAGGGTGGCATTGACATCCGAGGTCAGGGTCGTGCACATCGACTGCACGCTCACCGGGGCATCCCCGCCGACCGCGACCGGGTGGGTCGGATGTCGCAGGATGATCTGCCGGGTGGGGCGACGGGGGGACACGACGGGGGGCGGGGCTGCAGGCATTCCCAGACTCACGGACACCCCAGCATTATGCCGCTCCCCCCGCGTCGGTGCCGTTCAAGGCGGGGCCGCTAGCCCAGGGAGATCGGCTTGATCAGGTCGGCCCAGATGACGATGACCCCCATGGCCAGCAGCACTCCGGCCACCACGTAGGCCACCGGGAGCAGGCGGGCGACGTCGACAGGCCCCGGGTCCGGACGGCCCGTGATGCGGGCCAGCCAGCGCCGAATCCCCTCGTATGCGGCTCCGGCCACGTGGCCGCCGTCCAGAGGCAGGATGGGGAGGAGGTTGAACAGGAACAGGAAGAGATTCAGCGAGGCCAGCAGTCCGAGGAAGGTAGCGACCTTGGCCCGGAAGGGCTGGTCCATGGCAGCGACCTCCCCTCCGATCCGACTGACGCCCACGACGCTCACCGGGCTGTCCACCTGCCGCTCCCCTCCGCCGAGAAGCGTCTCCGTGACAAGCTCGAACAGTCGGACGGGCAGGGAGATGAGCGCCTCGACCGATCGCACGGTGATGTCCCACATGTACGCCGGCACTGTCGTCCAGGGCTGTGGCTCCCAGGTCGACCCGGGCGCGAGGCCGATGTAGCCGGCGGTCATGACCTCATCGGTCGCGGCCCCCGACTCGTCATAGACCGGTCGCGTGGCCTCCCCGATGGTCACGGTGAGGTCCACGGGTTGCCCTGAGCGCTCCACCGTGACCGTCACGGTCTCTCCGGGGTGCTCGCGGATCCAGTCCGTCGCGGCGTACCAGTCGGAGTACTCGACCTGATCGATCGCCAGGATCACGTCACCGGGCTCGAATCCGGCAGCCGCAGCAGGCGCCGGGAGACTGCCCGTGGGGCATTTCCCTGACGGCAGAGGTGCGCCGCTCGGCTGAGCCGGCGTAGGCGTGCACCGCCCCACCGAGCTGACCTCCATCGAGGGGGTCGGCAAGCCGACCCCCATCAGCAGGATGGCGAAGAGGACGAAGGCGAAGGCGAGGTTCATGAACGGGCCGCCGAGCATGATGATGATTCGCTTGTGGACGGGCAGCCGATAGAACACCCGGTTCTCGTCGCCGGGACCCACTTCGTCGAGGGACTGCTGTCTGGCCTGGGCGACCATTGTCGCGAAGCGGCCGGTCGTCATCGATCGCGCTGTGCCCTCGGGATCGCCGGGCGACGGGGGCAGCATCCCGATCATGCGGATGTAGCCCCCCACAGGAAAGGCCTTCACCCCGTACTTCGTCTCGCCGCGCACCCGCGACATCAGCGTCGGCCCGAACCCGATCATGTACTCGGTCACCTTGACGCCGAATCGCTTCGCGGGAACCAGGTGCCCGATCTCATGGAGGGCGATGGACAACCCGATCAGCAGCACGAAGATGACGATGCCGATCACTTCGAGCATGTCATCTCCCCTCCTTGCCATGGGTGTTGCGACTGCGCACCATCTCGCGAGCCCGGTCGCGCGCCCAGGCGTCAGCAGAGAGGACGTCCTGGAGGGTCGTGGCGTTCCCCTCGACCCAGACCGATCCCGCCTCGCCGGTCCCACCATGGAGATGCTCATCGAGCACAGCCTCGATGGTCGTCACGATGGCCGGGAAGGAAGCCTCGCCGGCGAGGAATGCCGCCACGCATGCCTCGTCGGCCGCGTTGAAGACCGCCGGTGCCGTCCCTCCCGCCTCGCCGGCGCGACGGGCGATGCGCACAGCGGGGAAGACCTCCTCGTCGAGCGGCTGGAACTCCCAAGCCGCCGCACGGGACCAGTCACACGCCGGTGCGGCATCCGGTACCCGCCCGGGCCATCCCATTCCCCACGCGATGGGGATGCGCATGTCCGGCGGGCTGGCCTGCAGCACGGTCGAGCCATCGATGAACTCGACCATCGAGTGGACAACGGACTGAGGATGCACGACCACATCAATGGCGGAGAAGGGGATGTCGAAGAGGAGGTGGGCTTCAATGACCTCCAGCCCCTTGTTCACGAGGGTCGCTGAGTTGACCGTGACGAGGGGACCCATGGCCCACGTCGGATGAGCGAGTGCCTGCTCGGCCGTCACCTGCGCCAGTGATGAGGCATCCCAGCCGCGGAAGGGCCCCCCGCTCGCCGTGAGAACCAGCCGCCGCACCTCCGCGTGATCACCGGCCATCAGGCACTGTGCCAGTGCCGAGTGCTCCGAGTCGACAGGAATGATCTGCCCCGCGCGCGCGATCGCCTTCACCAGCGGACCGCCGATGATGAGGGATTCCTTGTTGGCAAGCGCGAGCGTTCGGCCCGCCTCAAGCGCAGCGAGCGTCGGCACGAGCCCCGACGCACCGGCAAGGCCGTTCAGCACGGTCTCGCACTCCCACACCGCAACTGCGGCATTCGCGTCAGGTCCCCACAGGATCCTCGGAGTGGCCCGCACGCCGAGGGCGCCGATCATCTGAGCGAGGAGGTCAGCCGAGCGTTCATCCGGCACACCCACGACCTCGACCTCGAAGTCCACCGCTTGACGAGCGAGTTGCTCAAGCCGTGCCGATCCCGCGCTGATCCCGACGATCCTGAAGCGATCCGGGTTGCGGCTCGCGACCTCCAGGCCCTGGGTGCCTATCGAGCCGGTGCTCCCGAGCACGACGACTCGACGCTCACCGGGCATAACGACAGGCTACTCGCGGGCATCGCCATCAGCAGGCTCGGAGCGCACCAAGGGTGACGAAGACGGCAGCACCGCGCGGAGGGCGAACCACAGATCGGCGCGCACGGACGGATCTTCGAGTGACGCCCCCAGAACACCCTCAATTCGTCGCAGCCGGTGCCGCACGGTGTGCCGGTGGATACCGAGACGCTGGGCCGTGGCATCCACCTGCCCGTGGTGAGCGAGCCAGGCCTCGAGGGTCTCGCGCAGCTCCGCGTCCTCAGCGGTGAGCAGCAGCGGTTGGAGGTAGGCGCGAGCCCATGCCTGCATCGTCGAGGCCTCCACCAGCGACTCGACGCTGCGAGATCGCAGTTCCCCGTGCGGACTCCAGCCGACGCCCGCGTCCGCTGCCTCTTGTGCCTGCGCCAGGGCCTGTCGGACATCTGCCGGTCGAGTGAGGTCGAGGACCTCGGAGATACCGACCGATCTGACGTCCTCTCGGGCTGCCAGGAGGCGCAGGACCGACGGGCTGCGACCATCAGCATCAACACCGGCGAGCCCGATGATGCCTCCCTGATCGTCCGAGCACAGGATGGTTCCCGGGGAGGAGGGGATTATCAGCAGGGCCCCACTACGCGCCTGCACCGCGACAGCGACTCCACGCGCGGGATCCAGCCCGGTAATCCCCAGTTCAGTCAGTCGAGGGACCGTCAGCCCCTCAACGCGAGCGACATCGATGAGCAGCGACCGCCAGCGATCCAGGTCACGCTCCGCCCGGGCCATCGCCGTGCTCTCCCAGGAAAGGAGGGACACCGCCAGATTCAGAACCGCCTGATCGGCAGACGTGAGCGGCCCCGGGCTCCCGAGAACGAGGAACCCGCGGACTGACTCCCGGACCCCGACGGGCACGATCACGATGTGCTCATCGACCGTGGAGAGCGATGCCGAGGCGAGCAGACCTCGCGGGCGCAGTCGATCGATCTCCCCGGTGAACTCGCTGGCGCGGCCGGCTGCGGACGCAGGAACACAGAAGTCGACATCACCACCAGGTTCAAGGAGCAGGGCGATTCCCCGCACGTGCCGCGCCAGCACCGGCAGGACCCGACTGGCAACGACGGGAAGGCTGGCATCATCGATGCCCTCCCCTCCTTCCGAGAGGACCGCCCGGATCATCCGACGCTGACTGTCGAAGGAGGCTCCCGATTCGGCGTATTCCTCGGCCGCGAGCAGCCGGGACACCGCGCGACTCACGGCCACGAACGGGACCGGCTCGGGCACCTCGATCAGGGGCAGGCCGGCGCGCTCAGCTGCCTCGATCAGGGCAGCAGGCACGCAGGAATGGTGAAGACCGACGCCGAATCCGAGCCCGGCGGCCTCGGCGAGAACCAACCGGGAGATGTAGCCCTCGCACTCCTCCGCGAGTGCGCTCAGGCTCATCCCGGTCGTGAGAACCAGATCGCCCGACTCGATCCAGGGAGTCGGATCGGACTGCTCGGACACCGCCACCCAGCGCAGAGGACGATCCAGACTCGGATCAGCCGTCAAGACTCGCAACTCCAGTTCGGCGAGTCGAACCACTCTCTCCAGCGTCAGCCCCATGGGTCTCCTCACGATCCGGACAGTTCGGGAACCGATCATGCTCCAGTCGGGAGCATGGTGCCACGGCCATCCCCCCGTAGTCTTCGGGGCAGTGCCGACCTCCGAGGAGCCCGCCATGACCACCATCACCCACGCCATCGCACAGGAGCGCCGGCTCGTCACGGAGATCCCGGGGCCGCGCTCCCAGGCCCTTCAGGCCCGCAAGACGGCCGCTGTCTCGAACGGCGTCGGCGTGACCTTGCCGATCTATGTCGTCCGGGCCGGCGGCGGCGTCCTCATCGATGCCGATGGCAACTCCCTCATCGACATGGGCTCGGGGATCGCGGTGACCACGGTCGGCAACGCCAACCCGGACGTGGTCGCAGCGGTCCAGAGCCAGGTCGCCGACTTCACCCACACGTGCTTCATGGTGACCCCCTACGCGGGGTACGTCGAAGTCTGCGAGGCACTCAACAGGCTCACGCCGGGCGACCATGAGAAGCGTTCCGCCCTGTTCAACTCGGGAGCCGAGGCTGTCGAGAACGCCGTGAAGATCGCCCGTGCCTTCACCAAGCGTGCCGCGGTGGTCGTAATGGAGCACGGCTACCACGGACGCACGAACCTCACCATGGGGATGACCGCCAAGAACATGCCCTACAAGCAGTCCTTCGGTCCCTTCGCTCCCGAGATCTATCGGGTCCCCGCGTCCTACCCCTATCGCGACCGCGGCCTCAAGGGCCCGGAGATGGCTGAGATCGCGACCACCCGTATCGAGCGGGAGATCGGCGCCGACAATGTCGCCGCCATCATCATCGAGCCCATTCAGGGCGAGGGCGGGTTCATCGTTCCCGACCCCGGCTACTTCGCCGCTATGGCTGATTTCGCTCGGGCTCACGGCATCGTGTTCGTCGCCGACGAGATCCAGTCCGGCTTCTGCCGCACGGGTGACTGGTTCGCATCTGAATACGAGGGGGTCGTCCCGGATCTCATCACCACGGCCAAGGGCATCGCCGACGGCATGCCCCTCGCGGCGGTGACCGGACGCGCGGAGATGATGGATGCCGTGCATGCCGGTGGCCTGGGTGGCACCTACGGCGGCAACCCCGTTGCCTGCGCTGCCGCACTCGCCGCGATCGACTGGATGGAGCGCAACGACGCGCCGGCCCTCGCCCGGGAGATCGAGTCGATCATGATTCCCCGACTCCGTGAGATGGCACTGCAGTTCCCTGCCATCGGGGACGTCCGCGGGCGAGGCGCCATGATCGCGATCGAACTGGTCAAGCCGGGGACGATCGAGCCGGATGCCGCCCTCGCGGCAACCCTCAACCGCTACTGCCATCAGCACGGAGTAGTGACGCTCACGACCGGAACCCACGGCAACATCTTCCGCTTCCTGCCCCCGCTCACGATCCCGCGACCTCTCCTGGAGGAGGCTCTCGGAGTGCTGGAGCAGGCCTTCGAGTCCGCAGCCTCCTGATCGCACACGGGCCGATGCCGGTTGTCCACAGGCATCACGCGGCCCTTGGTCCGGCCAGGCTTGCGTCGTAGCCTCCAGGGATGCGGCCGCGCCGAGTCCCCATCATGAGCCTCGTCACCACCTTGGCGCTGGTGGTGTCGGGTGCCCCCGGGGCGCAGGCCTCACCTGCGGCGGGCTGGTTCTGGGAGTGGTCAGACGGATCCCGCGCCCGCGAGCGGGTCCTGCATGAGGTGGATCACCCCATCGTGACGACCATGCCCGCCCTTCGGGTCGCCAGCTCACCCGCTGCACCCGGGCGCTTCGTCGAACTCCAGGTGCGCTCCGGGAACGACTGGCTCACGGAGGACTCGAGCCGAACAGACCAGTCAGGAAGCGCTCTGGTGCAGGTGAATCCGTACTGCTCCGACGGCGGATGGTGCACCGGAACGATGCGCTACCGACTCAGGGTGGACGGGATCACCGCGTCCCTGAGCATTCGATTCACGCCCCAGGCGACATCTCTCTGATGCCGAACGGCTGACCGTAGCCGTCGCGCATGAGGTCCAGGTACGGGACCGCATCGAAAGCCTCTGGGCCGAGGACCCCGATCCCGGCCCAGCCGCCGGTCGCCAGGAGCTCCAGCGCGATCACCGGGTTCATCGCCGTCTGCCAGACCACGGCCTGCACGCCGTACTCACTCATGGTCCACTCGTTGTCCACCACGTGGTACAGGTACACCTCCCTGGGCTCGCCATCCTTGCCGGTGCCCGTGACCCAGGTCCCCGCGCAGGTCTTGCCGCGCATCCGGTCCCCCAGCATCGCGGGATCCGGGAGAGCCGCCGCCACGACGTCCCGGGGGCTCACCGGAACGCCCTTGACCATGACCGGCTCGGTTCGATCGAGTCCGAGTCGGTGCAGCGTCTGGAGCACGTCGATGAAGTCCTGACCGAGCCCGTACTTGAAGGTCACGCGTCGGCAGTCGATCCACCGGGGCACGAGGAGCACCTCCTCATGCTCGACGTTGATGACCTCCACCGGGCCGATCCCCTCCGGGAAGTCGAAGACCTCCGGCTCGGAGAACGGCGCAGTGGTGAACCACCCGCGGTCCCGCTCCCAGATGATCGGCGGGTTGAGGCACTCCTCGATCGTCGTCCAGATGGAGAAGGACGGCGCGAAGTCGAAGCCGTCCACCACGAGATTGGCCCCATCCCGAATGCCGATCTCATCGATGGACGAGAACAGATGGTCGGCCGCATAGCGGGCAAAGACATCCGCGAGCCCGGGCTCCACGCCGATGCCGCACAGGGCGAGAAGACCCGCCTCACGCCATTGCGCGTCCTGCTCGAACTGCTCATCGCCGAGCTTGATCCCGACCAGCTCATGCGGCGATGTCGGATGCGGCCTGCTGAGGCTCATGGCTGTGTCCAGGTAGTGCACGCCCGCTTCCCGCGCCGCATCGAAGATCGGCATGACGAAACGCGGATCGACGAGGTTGGCGACATGCGTGATGCCGTGCTCACGACACGCGGCGACGATGGCCTCGCGATCCCCCGCGTCGAGCCGGACGCCTCGGAATCGTGGATCGTCAAGCCGATCGACCAGCGCCGTCACTCGATCAGCGTCGTAGTCCGCCACGATCCATGACTCGAAGAAGTCACGTCGCCGGGCGATGAGAGCCGCGGAGGTTCCCACTCCGCCGCACCCGATCGCGAGGATCCTCATCTTCGCCATGTGCGTCATGTCCTCCATCCTCTCTGCCATCCGATCCCCGATCAGGAGTCGAAGCCCATGCCCATCGCGTCGAGCGTGCGAAGCCACAGGTTGCGCCGCCCGCCGTTCGCATCGGCTCTCGCCAGTGATCGCGTTGTCAGGGAGATGCCGACGGAGCGCATCGGCTCGGGAGGAAACGGGATCGGCTTCGTGCGGACCATGCGCAGCCGAGTTCGCTCCGTGTCGCGGGAATACAGGAGGTCCAGCATGGTGAGCGCGCCGAATCGGGAGGCCCCGACGCCCAGGCCCGTGAAGCCGAGCACGTAGCCGATGCGCCCGGAGGCTGCGGTTCCCCAGAACGCCGAGAACCGGGAGCAGGTGTCGATGGCCCCGCCCCAACCGTGGGTGAAGCGGATGCCCGTCAACTGCGGGAACGTCTGCAGGAAATGCTCGGCCAGATGCCCGAAATAGGACGTGTCGTGCTCGAACGCGCGGTCGAAACGGCTTCCATAGTGATGGACGGCGTCAAAGCCTCCCCACAGGATCCGTCCATCAGGAGTCACCCGGTAGTAGTGGAACTGGTTGCCTGCATCCGAGAGGCCCTCTCGCCCCTTCCAGCCGATGGCAGCCCACTGACCGTCGCTCAGCGGCTCAGTCACCAGGACGTAGTCGTAGACCGGCACGACGTAGTGACGCAGGCGCCGAAGAAGCGGTGGGTAGGCATTGGTCGCCAGCGCTACTCGCGGAGCGTGAACCCGCGCTGTGGGCGTGAACACCTCGACGGCATGACCGCGGTCGATCAGGTCGAGGACGGGAGTGCCCTCGTGGATGACCACCCCGGCACGGGCGCAGGCCTCCAGCAGGCCCCACGCCAGTCGCGCCGGGTCGACGAGAGCCGCGCCAGTCGGGTCCAGGAGGCCGGCAAGGTAGGTCGGTGAGTCGACTCGCCCACGCGTCTGCGCGGCGTCGAGGAACTCCACCGGCTCCCCGTACCGGGCAGCGAGGTCGGCCTGCTGACGCAGATCCTCCACTTGGTGCTCGGCGACGGCGACATCCAGCTCACCTGCCCACTGGAATCCACAGTCGATCCCGTGGCGCACGATGGTCTCCTCGATGGCCCGGAGGTTCTCGTGCCCCAGCCGCAGGAGGGTGGGGAGCTCATCGGCGAAGCGCTCCGCTCCGTTCACCAAGCCGTGGGTGAGCGAGGCGGCCACGAATCCCCCGTTGCGGCCCGTCGCGCCCTCGGCGACCCTGCCACCCTCGAGCAGGAGCACGTCGAGCGCAGGATCCGCCTCCTTGGCCAGGAGCGCGGTCCACAGCCCCGTGAACCCGCCGCCGACGACGACGAGGCCCGCCTCGGAGTCCTGGGTCAACGGCGGACGCGGAGCGGGCCGGGATGGGGAGTCCAGCCAGAACGGGACGTCGGACATCCCGGTGACCGCGGCCAAGGCCGCAGGTCGGGGAATGGATGAGAACTGCATGGGACTCCTTGCCTCACGGGTGCGGAGCAAGGCCGATCGCCTTGCTGTCCCACCAGTCCCTTCGCAGTGACCT
>DMPC01000055.1:14912-17697 GCA_003456155.1 Actinomycetota bacterium
ACACCGTCATCCCCAGGCCTACGCTGACTCCTAGGAGCGGGAGAGCGTGTCCATCTGAATGGGGGTGCGCTCCAGGGCCCTCCGCTTGCGGTGACTGGCCAGCTGCGCGGAGAGGACGATCGCCAGCGCAACGAGGAACACGATGGTGGCCAGGGCGTTCACCTGCACGGGGATACCGCGCTGGGCAGCCCCCCAGATGTAGATCGGGAAGGTGACCAAGGTGCCCGCGTTGAAGAAGCTGATGATGAAGTCGTCGAAGGACAGCGAGAACCCCAGCAGTGCCGCACCCAGGATTCCCGGCAGGACGAGGGGGAAGGTCACGTACCGGAATACCGCTCGCGGGTTCGCGTAGAGGTCCCGCGCTGCCTCCTCTAGGCGAGGGTCGAGGCCCTGCAGTCGGGCCTTCACCGTCACCACCACGAAGGAGATGATGAACATGATGTGGGCGATGATGACGGTGACCTCGCCAAGGGGGAAGCGCAGGTTGAGGAAGAGCGCGAGCAGACTCGCGCCCATCACCACCTCGGGTGTCGCCATGGGCAGGAAGATCAGCAGGTTCGTGGTGCTCCGGCCTCGGAAGCGATAGCGGACGAGGGCGAAAGCGATCATCGATCCCAGGATCGTGGCAACGATCGTGGAGATCACACCGATCTGGATGCTCGTCATGAACGAGGCGCACACCCCCGGGACGCCGCAGAGGTTGGTCCACGCATCCAGGGAGAACTCGTTCCAGCTGAGGTTGTACTTACCCGCCGGCTTGTTGAATGACAGGACCATGATCACGGCGATCGGGATGAACAGGTAGACGAGGACGGCTACGGCGACGATGCCGACAAGATTCCTGCGGAGCCAGCGCATCAGACGAGGTCCTCCGTCCCCGCCCTGCGGATATAGGTGAACACCAGGACCAGGATCGCCGCCATCAGCACGAAGGAGAGCGCACTCGCTGTCGGATAGTCCCGGAACTGGATGAAGTTGATCTGGATGGCATTGCCGATCATCCGATTGCCCGTGGAACCCAACAGCGCTGCGTTGATGTAGTCACCCATGGCGGGGATGAAGGTGAGAAGCGTGCCCGCCACGACCCCGGGCATCGAGAGAGGCCAGGTCACCTTCCTGAAGGCCTTCTGGGGAGAGGCGTAGAGATCACCGGCAGCCTCGATCAAGCGTGGATCGATCTTCTCCAGAGCGGCGTAGAGCGGAAGGATCATGAAGGGAAGGAAGTTGTACGTCAGACCTGCCACGACGGCGATCCCGGTGTTGAGAATCCGGCCATCAGGCAGCAGATGCAGGGCATTCAGGGTGCTCGTGACGACGCCCTCGTCCGCGAGGATCGTCTTCCAGGCGTAGGTGCGCAGCAGGAACGACGCGAACGACGGTGCGATCACGAGGATCAGAAGCAGCGAACGCCAGCGCCCTCCCCGGAACGCGATGAAGTAGGCGAGCGGATAGGCGATCGCCAGTGCCAGCAGGGTCGCGATTCCCGCGTAGAGGAAGGAGCGCAGGAACAGCGGCCAGTACTCGGCCATTGCGGTCAGGTAGTTCCCGAACTGCAGACCGAACATGTAGCGGCCGGACTGGCCCGGAACAGGCTGCTGAATGCTGGTGAGGAAAAGGGTGACGAAGGGGATCGCGAAGAATACTCCGAGCCAGGCAAGGCCCGGGAACAGCAGCAGGTAGCCGGTGCGCGACGAGCGCTGGGAGACGACGTGAGCGGGAGCGGCGGCCCCGGACGTGGGGACGACGGCAACCACGGTCAGCCCTCCGCCGCGTCGGTGAGCAGACGCGCGTTGACGCGCTCCGCCTCGATCACCTCGGGGTCCAGGCCTGCCGTGGGGCCGGTTGCCGGGTCGAGACCGAAGGTGTGACTCGGTGACCAGTGCAGGACAACCGGGTCGCCGACGTCGCAGCGGTCCCCCACCACGACGTTCTGCTCGAAGACGATGAGCTCCTGCCCCCACGCTGTCTCGACGAGGTACTGGGTGGAGACGCCGGTGTAGGACACGTCAGTCACCCTCCCCTCGAGCCGGTTGTTGCCCTCGGGCACCCGATCACGGTCGACAGCGTCGAGAATCGTGATCTTCTCGGGGCGGACTCCAACGATCGTGTCGGTGCCCGAGGCGAAGCACCGGTCGGAGGGGACGGCGAAGGTCAGACCGAAGCACTCGACGAGCGCCTGTTCCCCTGCCGTGCCGGAGCGTCGACCCTTGATCAGATTCGACTGGCCGAGGAAGTTCGCGACGAACACCGTCCGCGGTGTCTCGTAGATGTCGGCGGGATGGCCCAGCTGCTCGATCCGGCCCGCGTTCATGACGGCCACGGTGTCGGCCATCGTCATGGCCTCCTCCTGGTCGTGCGTGACGTGCACGAACGTGGTGCCCACATCGACCTGGATCCGCTTGAGCTCGATCTGCATCTGGCGTCGCAGTTTGAGGTCGAGGGCCCCGAGCGGCTCATCGAGCAGCAGGACATCCGGCTGGTTGATCAGCGCCCGGGCCACCGCAACGCGCTGCTGCTGGCCCCCGGAGAGCTGGGCGGGCTTCCGACGTGCCATGGGCCCGAGCTCCACCAGCTCGAGCATGGCCTCTACCTGCTTGCGGACGTCCTTGATGCCCCTACGTCGCATGCCGAATGCCACGTTCTCGAAGATGTCGAGGTGCGGGAACAGCGCATACGACTGGAAGACGGTGTTGACGGGTCGCTCGAAGGCCCGCAGCCGCGTGATGTCCTTGCCACCGATGAGAATCGAACCGTCGGTGGGATCCTCGAGGCCCGCCACCATCCG
>DMPC01000055.1:17877-42975 GCA_003456155.1 Actinomycetota bacterium
AGCGTGGTCGTCTTGCCGCAGCCGGAGGCTCCCAGCAGAGCGAAGAAGGAGCCCGCGGGGATCGTCAGACTGAGGTCATCGACCGCTACGAAGTCCCCGAACCTCTTGGTGAGGCTCTTCAGATGAAGGTCCTCGACCGATCGCGCCTGATCCGCCACGTGCCCGCCCTCCTCGTCGCTGCCGGAGCAGGATGACCCGTCAGTTCCCGATCGCTGTCTGGAACTCGCGCTCGTACTTCTCGTTCTGCTCCGGGGTGAGGGTCATGAACACGTAACTGTTCGCCAGGGTCTCCTCCGACGGGAAGATCCACTGGTTGTCCACGAGCGACGGATCGATCTCCGCCATCGCCTCCTTGGCGCCCTTGACCGGAGTGATGTACTGGACGTAGGCCGCGACCGTGGCTGCCACGACCGGGTCGTAGTAGTAGTTCATCGCTAGCTCGGCATTCTTCTTGTGCTGGGCCAGCGCGGGGACGAGCATGTTGTCCGTCCACAGGGTCGCGCCCGACTCCGGCAGCGCCACTCCGTAGTCCTCGCCCAGCTGGATCATGTCGCCCGACCAGCCGATGACGGCGATGACGTCCCCGCTCTCGAGCGCGGCGAGGTAGTCGTTGCCGGTCACCTGGCGGATCTGCCCGCTGTCGACCTGCTGGGTCAGCAACTCGATGGCTGCGCTGAACTCGTCATCGGTGAAGTTCGAGGGATCTGCCCCCTGGTACGCCATGAGGATCCCCATGGTGTCGCGCATCTCCGAGAGGACCGTGATCCGGCCCTTGAGGGCGGGATCGAAGAGTTGGTCGAGCGAGTTCATGGTGTCGGTGCCGATCGCGGCCTGGAGCCCGGACTTGTTCCAGCCCAGAGCCCCGAAACCGGACTGCCAAGGCAGCGTGTACTCGCGATTCGGATCGAAGGAGACGCCCTGCCAAGCCGGCAGCAGATTCGCCGAGTTGGGGATCAGCGCCGGGTCGAGCTTCTGGGCGTAGCCGTTCTGGATCCACAGGGCCGCCATCCAGTCCGTGAGGACGACGAGATCGCGACCGATGTCCTGGCCCTGCTCCAGCTGGGTCCGCACCTTGGCGAAGAACTCGTTGTTGTCGTTGACGTCCTCGTTGTACTCGACCGTGATGCCGGTCTGCTCCTGGAAGGCCTCGAGCGTGGGTCGCGAGCCCGTCTCCTCATCGATATCGAGGTAGGCCACCCAGGTCGACCACTTCAGCATCTTGTTGGTGTCGCTGAGGTCCTCGGCCGAAGCAGCCTCCCCGGCCGTGCCGGAGTCACCCCCGGTGCCGCAGGCGGCGACCACCATGGCGGCGCTGCCGATACCTGCCGCCTGAAGGAGTCGTCGACGCGATACCGAGGAGCGCATCGTTCCGGCGAGGGCGGCGATGGCGGCGGGCTGCTTGCTGGTCACGATTCCTCCAGAGGTCGGTCTTGTCGAAGGGGTACTGCACCGTCGGGGTACTGCGGTCGAGCAGCGGGGGCACTCACCTCATGGGGAAGACTACGCCCCCGAGGAGAAGATAGTCCGATGCCACGGCTTGCGTGACTCACCTGTGATGTCGAGGGAGACGTGCTTCACGTTGGTGTACTCGTCGAAAGAGTAGGTCGACATGTCCTTGCCGAAGCCAGACTGGCCGAACCCGCCGTGCGGCATCTCGCTGACGATCGGGATGTGGTCGTTGATCCAGACGCAGCCGGCCCGGATCTCGCGCTGCGCTCGCAGGGCCCGGTAGACGTTCGTGGTCCAGGCCGAGGCGGCAAGCCCATAGATGGTGTCATTGGCCAGCGCGATGCCCTCGTCATCCCCGTCGAAGGGAAGGACAACGAGCACCGGTCCGAAGACCTCTTCACGCACGATCTCCGAATCCTGCCGTGCATCGACAATCAGGGTGGGCAGGTAGTAGGCACCTCCTGCGAGGTCACCACCCGGAGCCGACCCGCCCGTCACGACCCGAGCGCCCGAGGCACGGGCTCGATCCACAAAGCCGGCCACCCGGCTCGCCTGCCGCAGGGACACGAGCGGACCCAGGTCGGTCGCCGGATCCAAGGGCGGGCCGAGCCGAATCCTGGCGTACAGGTCCGCGACCCCCGCGACGAATGCATCGAACAGAGGGCGCTGGACATAGGCCCGGGTGGCTGCCGTGCAGTCCTGCCCGGTGTTGATCAGGCTGGCCGCGACAGCTCCATGGACGGCGGCTTCGAGGTCGGCATCGTCGAAGACCACGAAGGGTGCCTTGCCACCCAGCTCCAGGTGCACGCGCTTGATCCCCCGTGTCGCGAGCTCCATGACCCGGCGACCAACGGGCGTCGATCCGGTGAAGGAGACCATGTCGACACCTGGGTGGGCGACGAGGGCCTCACCTGCCTCGGGCCCGGTGCCGACGACCACGTTCACGACGCCGGGCGGCAATCCCGCCTCCGAACAGTCCTCCGCAAGCATCAACGCAGTGAGTGGCGTGATCTCTGCTGGCTTCAGGACGATGGTGTTGCCCGCTGCAATGGCGGGCAGGACCTTCCACATCGCCATCTGCAGCGGATAGTTCCAGGGCGCAATCGATCCGACGACGCCGACCGGCTCACGGCGGATCATGGACGTGTGCGCGCCATCCCACTCCGCCGCGGCCTTTCCCTCGAGATTACGAGCAGCCCCCGCAAAGAACGTCACGTTGTCGATCGAGCCGGGGACGTCGAACTGCGTCGTGAGGCGGATCGGCTTTCCCGTCTGCAGCGTCTCGACCTCCGCGTACTCGTGCTCCCGGGCCGACAGACGATCGGCCAGCCGCAGCAGCGCCGACGACCGCTCCACTGGAGCGGCCAACGCCCACTCGGGGAATGCGGATCGAGCAGCGGCGACCGCCCGGTCCACATCGGACGCATCTGCCAAGGGGAAACGCGCAACGATCGAGCCGTCAGCGGGGTTGACAACATCCGCCGTGACCCCTGAACACCCCGGCTCAGAACGGCCCGCCACGAAGACCGAGTGAGTCACGAATCCTCCAGTAAACACCCGCCATCTGGTTTTGAGGCTGGGTAGCATGCAACCACGAACGCGGAGGCATGGCAACAGAGCATGAATGACAAGCATCCAACTGGAATTCCCCTGCATCAGGCGCGGGAATGGCCAGCCACACCGGCGGCGCAGTTGCGCAGAGTCCCGCCGAGGCGCCGCGAGTGCGAAAAGAGATTCCCATGACACGGGTTCAGGAGCATCAGCGGCTGCGCGGGGTGGACCTCCAGGACGCTGATGCCTGGGATGATCCCTATCCGTACCTCGCCGACATCCGAAGCCAGGGTCAGCTGCTCTGGAGCGATGACTGGCAGATGTGGCTGTCTGCGCACCATGGGACCAGCGACACCATCCTCAGAAACCCGCATATCGAGCGGAGGTACGAGGCCCGATGCCCGGAGTCTCAATGGGGCAGCTTCAACCGCCTCAATGCCCGCGCCGCCCTGGACATGTCGGGATCCGAGCACACACGTGTGAGGAAGGCCCTGACCACCGTCATGCGGCCCACCCGCAGCACAGACTTCTCGGCCCTCGTGGCGTCCGAGGTAGACCGGTTGCTGGATCTCCTGTCTGCGTCCGGGACGCAGAATGTCGACATCGTCACCGGTCTGATCGAACCGCTACCGGTCAACATCATCTGTGCAGCGCTGAACCTTGAGGAAGGCATCGGTGATCGCCTCCGGAACTCCTCCATCAGGATGGTGGCTGCTTTCGAGAAGGGCCAAACGCCCGCCGAGGCTGCCGACAGCCAGTTGGCCGCTCGTGAGCTCGAGGAGTGCTTCCTGGGTATCGCCTCGACGAGTCGATCATCCTCGGCAGGCAGACACCTCGACTCGTTGCTGGAGCAGGTGCCCGGGAGCCTGTCCCTCGATGAGGCGGTGGCGAACGCCATCCTGCTCTTCAATGGCGGCACCGGTGCACTGATCAATGCGCTCGGGACGGGGCTGGTCACTCTGCTTCAGCAGCAGGAGCTCGCGAGCCTCTCCACTCCAGACGCCATCACCCTGGCGGTCGAGGAGATGCTGCGACATGACGCGCCACTGCAGCTCTTCGAGAGGACGGCGGATGAGGAGATCTCCTTCGGTGGGGTGACCATCGCGCCCGGTGACCGAGTCGGGCTGCTGCTCGGTGGCGCGAACAGGGACCCGGAGGTATTCGAATCTCCTGATCACTTCGACCCGGCTCGCCATCCCAATCCACACCTCACGTTCAGTGCCGGCCAGCATTTCTGCCTGGGTGCGCCTCTCGCGCGCCTGGAGATGCAGCATGCGCTCAGGGCTCTCGTGGACCGGTTCCCACGCATGCATCTGGCGGCCCCTCCGTTGCGGGAACCGGGCTTCGTCGTACGGGGCTACTCCACGATTCTCGTGAATCTCGAGTAGTGAGGTCCCACCTGAACAGGGATGTCATGAGACTCCCCTGGACGACCTAACGGGCTACTGCATCAGACCCAGGAGCGTCACACCCGTCACCATGATCACGAGGCCTAGGACCTGTCCTCGCCCTAGGCGCTCCTTGAACAGCAGGAAGGCCAGAACCGCCGCGATGGGCGCCATCTGAGAGGAGAGCACCGCCGTGACCGAGAGGTTCTCTGCAGCGCCCACCGTGTAGATGGAGATCGCGACGATGTCAGCCACAGCAAGCAGCACGACCCACAGGAACGTGCGCCTCGGAACCCGCAACCGCATGGTCACTGCCAAGGGCAGCGCGATGAGAAGTCCTCCCACCAGGCGCGCTGGCAGAAGCACCCACGCCAGAGGAAGCTCGCCACTCATCATGCCGACGGCAACAAGGCCTCCAGCGAAGAAGAAGGCTCCCAGGGTGGCCATCAGTGCAGCGAGACCAGGCCGCTCACCTGGAAATGGCTCGGGATCAGCAGATCGTGCACCGATCATGATTCCGATCACGATGAAGAGCAGCAGGAGCGCGATGAAGGGATCCATGGTGTCGCCAAGCAGAGAGGCGACAACGGCAGCGATACCGCCCTCAGTCGCGACAATGGGAGCGACTAGCCCGACCTTCCCGTACTTCAGTGCTGTGTACACGCACAGGAACCCACCGACATTGCCCACGCCGGACACCACCATCAGCAGCACCTGCTGTGAGGTCACCTCCGGAATCCCATCGAGGAGCGCCCACGGGATCACGATCAGCGAGGACACCACTGCAGCGAGGGCCACCACCCGTACCGCAGGCACCGCTCTACTGGCCTGAGAGGCTGCGATCATTCCGACGGCGAAGAAGAATGCAGTGGCACATCCGGCGATGACGCTGACCATTCGGATTCACTCACCAGGCTCGGGTCGCTCCGCCACCGGTACCCCGATACGAGGAGCACGCGCTCCTTCGCCGCAAACGACCTCTGGAGCATAGGGCAATCACGCTGGCTGTCACCGGAACTATTGATCAACACATTCGCAGCGCGTCCGACGCTTCTATGCTGCAGACATGTCCACGGTCGTGGCCATGGGCGACACGCTGGGTGAGCTCACCCTGCAGGTGTCGGACGCATGGCACCGTTCGCCCGACATCGCTGCGTCAGCCTGCCTCATGGGCGTCGGTGGCTCAGCCGCCAATTTCTGCGCCGTATCCGCTGCTCTGGGCCTTCACTCCGTCCTCGTCTCCGAGATGGGCGATGACGTCCTGACGGACTTCCTGGCATCCGATCTCTCGCGCCACGGTGTGGACACGAGCCTCATGCGGAGCCGAAAGGGGGCCAACTCCCTGTGCGTCATCACTGTGGGCGATGACGGTGATCGCCGGTTCCTCTCCTATCGAGGACCCGATGATTCGGACTCCAACTACGACAAGGCCGGCTATCTCGAACGTCTGATCGCGCGGGTGAGGACAGCCGACTGGCTGCACATCTCCGGCTTCTGGCTTCAACGAGAGACCACTGCTGATCTCGTTCTCGCTGCCGTTTCCGCAGCGCAGGAGAGTCACCTGCCGATCTCGCTCGACCCCAGCCCACTGATCATGGATGATCCCAATGAGTCCCTGTGGAAGGTCTTGAAGGCGGCCCGCGTCGTCTTCCCCAATGCCTATGAGGCCTGCGCCTTGACCAAAGCCGCTGACTCGGCCACGGCTGCCCGCGCACTCTCCTCCCTCGGAATACCGATCGTTGTCGTGACCGACGGAGCATCAGGTTCACTCCTCGTGACCGAGAGTGGGATGGATGAAGTGCACGCTCCAGCAATCCGTGCTCTGGATACGACTGGCGCCGGCGATGCGCTTGCTGCCGGATTCGTTGCGGCGTACCTCAACGGCCACGATCCCCGCGAGGCACTGATTCAAGGAACCGACGCAGCGACGGTTGCCGTCAGCATGATCGGAGGTCACACGGCCGCAGACGAGATTCGCAGGCTACGAGGTGTGAGCGCATGGACACATCAGCGTGAGCCGGATCCCGAGAACCTCACCCAGACACAATCACGACCTCAGCATTCATCGAACGGAGAGGACGATCATGCGGATCAGTAATGAAGTCGAGCAAGCACTCAGGGACGGAACCCCTGTCGTCGCCCTGGAATCGACCATCGTCGCCCACGGCATGCCACGGCCGACCAATATCGAGACTGCGCTGTCCGTCGAGGCCATCATTCGGGGGGAAGGTGCTGTACCGGCCTCGGTGGGCCTCATCAAGGGAGAACTCGTGTGCGGGCTGTCGCCTGCCGAACTTGAGTTCCTCGCCTATTCCGACGATGTCGTAAAGGCTCAGGAGCGTGACCTCGCACGCGCCATGGTCGCCGGAAGAAGCGGAGCCACGACTGTTGGAGCCACACTTCTCGCGGCGAGCCGCTGCGGCATTCGCGTGCACGTGACAGGTGGCATCGGTGGCGTGGCTCCGGACTTCAGCGACACGCTTGATATCTCCGCGGACTTGCTCGCCATCGGCAGGTATCCATGCATCACTGTTGCCTCGGGAACCAAAGCCTTCATGGATGTCAAGGCCACTCTGGAGTACCTGGAGACCACGGGCGTCCCGGTCGCTGGTTGGCGCACCAACACGTTCCCCTGGTTCTACAGCAGGGACAGCGGACAGTCTGTGGAGTGGAGAGTCGATCATCCCGATGACGTGGTGGGTCCTTTCCGTGCCGATCAGGAGGTTCGAGGACCTTCCGGCATGCTCGTGGGTGTACCCCTTCCCGCGGAATCCGCACTGCCTGAGGAGACGACACGCTCCGCCATCGACCAGGCCCTGGCCCGGGCCAACCGAGAGGGAATCAGCGGGAAGCCACTCACTCCATACCTGCTCGCCACCATCTTCGAGGTCACCGGCGGTGCCAGTCTTGCCGCGAATGTGGCCCTCATCAAGAACAACGCCAGTGTGGGAGCACAGATCGCACGATCTCTCCAAGGCTCATGATGAGCGCATCATCTGTGGACATCATCAATGCACACATCGTCACAGTCGATGCGGATTGGAATGAGTTCCCACAGGGATTCATGAGCGTGAGGGAGGGACGGATCACCGCCCTTGGGAGCATGGGGAGTTTCTCGCCCTCGTCCGTCTCGATCGTGGATGTCGAAGGAGCATTCGTGTTCCCCGGCCTGATCAACACCCATACGCACTCCTTTCAGACCCTGACCAGAGGCCTGGGAGAAGGCTTAGGGGTGTGGGAGTGGTTCTCACAGGCCATCGACCGAGTGGTCGGGCACCTGACCCCCGATGATGCGCACCTTGCCGGTGCCGTCACGGCCATGGAGGCGGTCAGGTGCGGCACCACAACTGTCCTTGACTACAACTACCCACATCCTGTCGCCGGCATGGCCGAGGCCACGATCGCGGGCATGCGCAGCGTTGGGGTTCGAACGGTGCTCGCCCGAGGCATCCTTGATGCCGGCGCCGTCCACGCAGACATCATCCACTCGACGTCAGATGAGATCGATTCATGTGCAGCCCTCGCTCGACAGTTCCACCGCGCGGACGACGACAGGATACGAGTCTGGTTCGCGCCCTATACGGTCTTCAGCGCCTCGCCTGAGGCCCTGGTTGCCGCGAGGGATCTGGCCGTAACGTTCGCGTCAGGGGTGACGATCCATGCCACGACCCCCTCAACCCTTGAGGAATCACACCGACTCTTCGGCACGTCAGACATTGCCTACGAGGAGTCCATCGGATTCCTGGGACCGAGGACGCTCCTCGTCCATTGCACGCATCCGGAGAATGCCGACCTCGACGCGATCGCGCACGCCCAGGCCTCGGTCTCCCACAATCCCGTGAGTAACGCCTATCTTGGCGAGGGAGTCGCCCCCATCGTGTCCATGCGCAGCCGCGGCATCAATGTCTGCCTCGGGTCAGACGGGCCCGCCAGCAACAACAATCAGGACATGTTGCAGGTGATGAAGGCGACAGCACTGCTCCAGAAGCTCGAGCACCGAGACCCTTCCGTCATCCTCGCCAGAGAGGTCGTGGAGATGGCCACCATGGGTGGCGCCCGAGCGCTGGACTGGGCTGACGACATCGGCTCGCTCGAGGTCGGCAAGAGCGCGGACTTCTTCGTGCTGGACCCATGGCTGCCGAACTCCACCTCGCACACGGATCCCTACGCGACCCTCGTGTTCAGTGCGACAGCAGAGAACGTGGTGTCGGTATACGTGGGCGGAACCGAGGTGCTGCACGGACGACAACTCACCCAGGTCGATATGCGGTCCATCTTGCGGAGAGCGCAGGACGCGAGCATGGCTCTACTGGAACGCTCAGGACTGCGCTAGATCGAACTCACTCGCCAGCAAATCCAGGGCAGCAAGATCCGTGACGTCATTGAACTCGAAGATCACTCTCCCGACACCTGCGGACTCGAGGCGGCTGAGCTGTTCACGAATCTCCTCCACCGTTCCGCCCAGCATGCCCGAGGCGCGCCAAGCCCCAGCGTCCTCGGGAAGACCGCTGAAGATCTCCCTGTGACGGTCGATCCTGGACCCGACCTCGGCTTCGTCACGCCCGACGATTAGTGGGGTCATGAGCGACCTTCGCAGACTGGATGGGCGTCGCCCAACGCTGGTGCAGACGTCATCCATCTCCGCCTGTATCCGCTCGACTTCGTCCACCGTCTTGTAGAAGCAGTTCCACTCCTTGGCGTACAGGGCAGCGAGACGAAGCATGCGCGCGCCCCAGCCGCCCAAGATGATGGGAGGCCGTGCGGTGACGGGTCGAGGCAGCATCGTGACGTTCCGCACCGAGAAGTAGCTCCCGCTCCACGTGACGTCAGTCTCCTGCCACAGTCGCGTAACGAGATCCAAGCTCTCCTCGAGCATGGACACGCGCTCTCCAGCACCGGGAAAGTCACGTCCGAATCGCACGTGCTCCTCTTCATGCCACCCGGCACCCATGCCCAGATCCACTCGACCACCCGTGAGCACGTCGAGCGCAATGGCCTGATGGGCCAGGTCGACAGGGTGACGGAAGGTGACGGGGCTGACGAGCGGACCGACCCGCACGTTGGCGGTACGGGCCGCAAGGACGGCGATCTCCATCCAGGCGGGCAGAACGTCCCGCGGCTGCGACATATCCACGGGCCCGTAGTGGTCCGAGACATAGACGCCCTCATAGCCGAGGGCTTCCGCATGGCCGGCCACGGAGAGCAGATCAGCCCAGGAAAGACCCTCCTGGCTCTCCAGCAGAATCGCGAAGCGCATTCAGATTCCCGTGTATCCACCGTCGACCAGGATCGTCTGACCTGTGACGTAATCGGATCGACCACCCACGAGAAAGCCCACCACATCTGCGATCTGCTGGGGAGAGGCGTAACTGCCGATCGGGATGGCAGCCAGGGTGCGCTCGCTGCCCGCGTCGAGTGCTTCTCTGGGGTTGCTCTTCAAGAACTGCTCGACATACAGGTCGGTGGCGACGACGCCCGGAGCGACACAGTTGACTCTGACGGATCTGGGAGCCAACTCGATGGCCATGGTCATGGAGAGTCCAACAACAGCGGCCTTCGAGGCTCCGTAGACAGCATGAGATGGCATACCGATCCGGTGCCCCACCATGGATGCGATGTTGACGATGGATCCCCGGCCGCTGGACTCGAGGGCAGGCAAGGCCGCCCTGCTTGTTCGAAAGACGGAGAGGAAGTTGACGCGCAGCATGTCGTCCACCTGATCGTCAGGCGTGTCCTCGAAAGAGTCCGCGAGTCTCAGGATTCCTGCATTGTTGACCAGCGAATCCAAGCGCCCGAATGCCCGGAGCGTCTCCTCAACCGCCAACTCAGCTCCCTCGACAGAACTGACATCGGCACATACGAAGATGGCCTCGCCTCCGCTACGAGCGATCCTGTCGGCGACCTCCTCCCCCGAGTGCGCGAGATCCACGATGGCCACACGGGCCCCTGCGATCGCCAGCGCCTCCGCGATAGCGCTGCCGATCCCTCGGGCTCCACCGGTGACCAGGCAGACCCGGCCATCCAGTTCCGCCCCGGCGTTCACGACTGCCCCACAGCAGGGCTGACCCACTCCTCCATGTCGTAGTAGGCGGACCACGCGACCGTCTCGTAGTACTCGCTGGTGAGGAAGATCTCGGTCAGTCGCTCCCGTCGAGCCTGAGGGAGACCCTCAACCATGCTGTCAACAAGGGCGAGTAGGGCGAGCACATGGCCATCGAGCCCCTGGTCGCTTCCATAGGTGTCGAACCACCACTTGTACGGGTTGTCGTCCTTGATGGTGTGCGTCGCCAAGATCCGCTTGGACAGAATCTGCCACCCGACCAGGCACGGCATGATGGCGGTCAGAATCTCCGGGAGATCACCGCGGTTGGCACTCGCGAACTCGTGCTGGGCGTATGCATACTTCGTGGGCCCCATCCGCTGGCCCTCGAGCTCTGCCATGGTGATTCCCTGGGAGGCGGCAAAGCGCTCGTGCGAGGCCATCTCCTCATCCACGATGTAGTTGAGATAGCGCTGCACGACGCGCATGGCGTCCAGATCGGGAGCCCGGAGGACGCCGAGGGCAAGAATGCGGGAGAAGTTGATCAAGTACGGGTAGTCCACACGCACCCAGTAGCGCAGCCGCTCAGGAGCGAGCGTCCCGGCAATCATCTCCCGAACGAAGGGGGTGTCCATCTGCACTTGAAGGTACGGGTCAGCCTTCTTCAGCAGCTCATCCGTGAACGTCATGTCTACCTCCGAGGGTCGGGAATGTCTTCGAACCACAGTTCCTGGTGTGTGCGTGTCCACTCCGTGAACATTGCGAGCGTCTCAGGATCATCGAGCACGATGAGCTCGACGCCCCTGCTCGTGAGCAGCTTCTCGCTCTCCTCGAAGTTCTTGTTCTCGCCGATGACCACCGTGTGAACCCCATAGATCATCGACGCGCCCGCGCACATGTAGCAGGGCGAGAGGGTCGTATAGAGCGTGAGCCGCTTGGACCGGTCGAACCGGGGCCTTCCAGCGGATCGGAAGACGTCGATCTCGCCATGGATGATCGGACTGTCCTCCTGGACGCGTCGATTGCGACCCGCGCCCACGAGCTCGTCTCCGATGAAGAGTGCGCCCCCAATGGGGATACCTCCCTCATCCAGGCCCTGCATCGCCTGCTCCAGCGCGACCCGGTACCGATCATCATGATCTGACACAGCGAAAACCGGGTCCTCCCGCTCGTTCGTAACCGGAAAAGGTCGGCAAGGCACCTCGTCGGAAACTGCAGCGGGCCATCTCGCTGGTGTAGAACCACGACCCGCCTCGCAGGACACGACATTGACCGAGCGTCGAAGGCAGTTCGGCAGTGCTGCCTTCATAGGGCAGGAATTCGTCCTCGACCCATTCCTCGACATTGCCGCACAGGTCGATGACCCCATAGGGACTCGAGTTTCCGACGCGAGCGCCGTTGGGAATCGTCATCACGCCGAGTGGCTTGGCCGAGTCCCAGACATTGGCGTTCTCCTCGATCCATACGTCTCCCCAGGGCCACTCACGCCCATCGTTGCCGCGAGCGGCCTTCTCCCACTCCGCCTCCGTCGGGAGACGCTTACCGCACCACGAGGCGTAGTCCCGCGCCTCCCACCAAGTCACTCGCTCAACGGGATGATTCGCGATCTCCGCGGCCGGTCCATCCTCCGGCCAGTCCGGCAGCATGGGCACCCCGGTCTGCTGGACGTACTCGTAGTACTGCTCATGCGTGACCGGCAGCCGATCGATCCAGAAGCCGGGAACATCCACCTCACGGATCGGAGCCTCGATGTCGAAGAGATCGCTGCCCATCGTGAAGACTCCCCCGGGAATCCACACCATCGTGTCCTCGACCGGCGTCATGAGGGAACCTCCGTGAGAGCGCAGCGGAAGCCCGGGCCGCCCAACTGGCCGTACCCACTGGTGTCAAGATCAGGCTCCTCGAAGCACCGGTACGACGCTCGGGCATGCGTCATCGGAAAGATCCACGATCCACCGCGGAGCACGCGCATCCCGACGCCGTAGCCGACGCTTGAATGATGGGAGTGCTCGTACCCCGAGTACTCGTCCGAGCACCATTCCTCACACAGTCCGACCATCTGCTCGCACCCGAACGGACTGACACCTAAAGGCCGAGCGTCTACGGGCTCGGAGTGCACACCGGTGATCGCGGAGGTCTCCCAGGTCAGGCATCGATCAGCATCGAAGGTGTCGCCCCAGGGGAAGATTCGCCCGTCAACCCCGCGCGCCGCCTTCTCCCACTCCGCCTCCGTCGGGAGACGCTTCCCGTGATGGCGGGCGTATTGGTCCGCCATGGTCCAACTGACCTCGGCGGGATGATTGTCCTGCCCGTCGGGGAAGCATCCGTCGATCCAGTGGGCGGGCCGCTCGGCACCGGTCGCCTCAGCGAAGCGCAGATATTCCGCGTTGGTGACCAGGAACCTGTCGATCCAGAAGCCGGCTGTCCACTCCTGCCGCTTCGGTGACTCCCTGGGGAATCTGTCATCACCCATGATGAACGACCCCTCGGGGACGTAGACCATTCCCGACGTCAGGTCCTTCTGCTGCCGATCCACACCGGACACGGACATCAGCCCCCTACTGACGAATGCCAGGGTATGGCTCGCCGCTCGACCCACGTCACGATCCCGTAGAAGACGAGGGCGATCGCAGCCGACACCGCCACTGCGGCCCAGATCCTGGGTGTGTCATTGGTGTAGGCAGCGGTGAGGATCAGGTAACCGATCCCGGCATTCGCCTGGATGAACTCCGCGACCACCGCCGCCAGAACCGATGCTGCCGAGGCAACCCGTAGGGCGGCGAAGAAGAAGGGCAGAGATGACGGCATCCTGAGCTTGATGAGCTCCTGGAAACGGGAGGCGCTCAGCACGCTGAACAGATCGACCTCCCGGCGATCTGCGGCCTTCAACCCCTTGAGGGTGTAGATCACCACGGGGAAGAACGTGAGGATCGCCGCTACGACCACCTTGGACGCCATGCCGAAGCCGAACCAGATGATCACAGCCGGAGCGATGGCGACGATCGGGATGTTCAGCCCGATGACGAGATAGGGCGACATGCCTTTCTCCAGGAATCGCCAGGAGTCGAGCAGCAGTGCCACGAAGACGGCCGCAACGACACCGATGGTGAAGCCGACTGCCGCCTCGACCAGGGTTACCCAGCCATTGCGCAGCAATGAGTCCGGATTGTCTATCGCCTCCTGGAGGATCAACTCCGGCGAGGGCAGGATGTACTTGGGAAGCCCCCACCAGTTGGCTGCCACGTACCACAGGCTCACCACGATGATCGCGACCAGCAGCGCGGGCCACAGGCCGATCACCGAAGAGCGGGCCTTGGCCTTCGCTGTCTTAGTCGCTGATCCTTGGCTGGTTGCGTTCGCTCCACCTTTCACGGCGTCACCTCCCGCATCGCGTGAGCCGCACCGTAGAGCGCCTGCTCCGCGCGCTGCCGGAGTGCGTTGAACTCGTCGGAGAAGAGCTGCTCGGCAGTTCTTGGCCTTGGGAACGGAACGGCGTACTCCTCAACGATCCGACCAGGCCGCGCAGCCATGACGACAACCCGGTCGGACAGCTGAATGGCCTCGCGAATATTGTGCGTGACAAAGAGCACCGTGCTGTCGGTCGCCATGAAGACCTCCGTCAGCCACTGATTCATGTCATCGCGCGTCATCTCGTCGAGCGCTGCGAACGGCTCGTCCATGAGGATCGTGTCGGGCTCCATGACCATCGCTCGCGCGATGGCGACCCTCTGCTGCATGCCACCCGAGAGCTGACGGGGATAGTGCTTCATGAACCGACCGAGACCAACTCGCTCGATCATCGCCTCAGCCCTGGGAACCGCCTCCTTGCGACGGACTCCTGCCAGCTCCAGGGGAAGAAGAACGTTCTTGAGGACATTTCGCCACTCAAGCAGGGTGGCCGACTGAAAGACATATCCGATCTGCCTGCTCTTCACTGCAGCTCGAGGATCCTTGCCATTGACCAGTACTTCACCCGCCGTCGGCTGCAGCAGGTTGGCTATGCAGCGGAGAACTGTCGTCTTGCCGCAGCCTGACGGCCCAATCAGAGAGACGAACTCGTTTCGCTTCACCGTCAGATCGAAGTTGCTCAGCACCGTGAGAGGTCCTGACGCTGAATTGAATGCGATCTCAAGGCCACGAATGTCTACGGCCGCGTCCACTGCACCCACCTTCTGTTCGCCGAGCGCCGATGCTGCTGCACGTCACGATTGCCCAGGGGCTCGCCTGGTGGGGACCCTCTCGGGCCCCCACCAGGCGCCTTTCTCTACTGCCAGGTGATCTTGCGGTAATCCGCGGGAACAGCAGCCACGAACTGATCCGAGAACGCCGTCGCGACGTCGGCAGGCTGCTCCAGCTGACCGATCGCGAGGGCCGCGTCCGCGGACTGCTGCCAGCTGGACTGAACCATGTCGCCGATCATCCCCGCCTCGGCGGCAGGGCCCTGCGACATCAGGCTGCACATCTCATTGACCTGGATGATCTGCAGATCCAGATCGAGGTCAGGAGCCGCATCCACGGTGTACTGAGCGCCAGCCTTGCGGTTCTCCTCGCTGGAGCAGACCCACTGCCAACCCCGCAGGGTGCCGGTCACCAGACCCTGAACCACCTCGGGACGCTCCGCCACGGTGCTCTCGAGGGTCACGATCGAGTCTCCAGGAAGGAACAGACCGACATCCGTCGGACGGAGCTCGTTGACATCCGTACCCGCTGTGTAGCCCTCCTTGTACACCACGTGCTTCTCGTTCCACTCCGTGGCACTCGCGCAGTCGAAGGCATCGTTGAAGAACTCCTCCATGGAGAACTTCTGCGGAAGCCACTCGACATCCTCCACTGCGAGTCCGGCCTTGACGGTCGCTGCCTGGATCCCAGCCTCGCCGCCGCCGACCCAGATTCCGACCTTCTTGCCCGCGAGATCCTCGAAGCCGTCGATCCCGGTGGAGGTCTTGCACATGATGAAGAGGCCGTCGGCCTGGTTGATCCCACCGACGCCCACCACCGGGATGTCCTCCTGGCGGTTCGTGTACACACCGGCCGGATTCATGACGGCGAAGTCCGCCGAACCCGAGGCCAGCAGAGCACCCGCGCGGACGTCAGGTCCGCCGGGGATGATCTCGACATCAAGACCCTCCTCAGCGAAGAATCCCTCGCGTACCGCTGCGAACTGTCCAGCTGACTCACCCTGGATCACCCAGGGCTGCACGTACTTGATCGGGATCAGCTCCGCCGGTGCCTCCTCCTCAGAAGCGGCAGTCTCTGCAGGAGCCGCCTCCTCAGCAGCGGCAGGCGCGGATTCTCCAGCGGCTTCGCCAGAATCTGAGGACCCACCGCAGGCAGCGACGAGCATCATGCTTCCGACAAGCCCCGTGGTGATGAGGATGCGCCGTACGGCGCGCCCCGTGTGCATTTGCTTGGTCATTCGATTCCCTTCGTCGATCGGCACCCGGTCGATGCCTGACTGGCACTTCTTCTTCGAAGCCAATGCCCTGCGAAAGTGCGGCCAATGGGCTCATCGGACACCGCATGTCCGGTTGTGTCAAGCATGTTTCTCAAATTGTTCTCGTCATCCATATGCAAAAAATGTCCACTACAAACGGTTACGGGTCAACGTGTTTCGCGTGGTCACCGACGATGGGTTCATCCGCTTCCGCGCCGTACAGAGTGATCGCCGAGCCGGCGAGCACCCGCAGAGCATCCTGGTCGTCGAACTCCTCCCGGATTGCTGCGATGTTCGCCTCAGGGTCGGCAATGGAGAACGGGTGGTCGGTTCCGAACATCAGGTGACCGACCCCCACGAGATCCGCTGCCGCGCGAAGCGCGCGCGGGTGGTACAGAACCGCGTCGAGGAACAGCTGATGGATCACCTCGCTGGGTGGCGTGGGCATCCTGTCGACCAGGGCTGGATCAGATCGCCATCCCGCATCCAGTCGCCCGGCCAGGAACGGGATCGTGCCGCCACCATGGGACCCGATGAGACGAACGCCTGGGAACCGATGCAGGACTCCAGCGAAGATCAGGCGTGCGAATGCCACGGTGGTCTCCAACGGGAATCCCACGGCAACAGGCATCGCATGCCCGAATCCCTCAAGTTCGTCGAGTGCAATGCCGTAGTGGGGATGCACTAGGAGAGGAACACCCGTGTCCTCCAGCGCCCGCCATACCGGATCCAGTTCGGGGGCATCGAAGGTGAAACCCGCGATGCGACTGCCGGTGATGGCTCCGTGCAGATTCTCCACATCCGCGATTTCACGAATCACTGCGGCCACATTCGCGACACCGCTTCCCGGTATCGCACCCATGCCGAGAATCCGGCCACCCGTCTTTGAACCCAGCGTTGCGAAGTCCGCGTTGAACTGCCTCGCCACCTCGAGCCCCTCCTCTTCCGAGAAGGGATCAAGCCATGGGTTGCCGAGCGACAGGATCGTCTGGTCGATCCCAAAACGATCCATGTACTGCAGCTTGCTCTCCAGAGACCAGTAGTCCTCGGAGATCACCCTTCCCCCGTGACCAGGCTCCTCCTCCTCCGGGAAGATGACGAATCGCTCTACCCCCCCGTCTCGTGACACGCGAGGTATGGACGGACGTGCCTCGAGCAGGTCGAGATACCAGCGCGGATAAAAGTGGGAGTGCACATCGACCACAGAGCGGTCACCGTGATTCACGGCTTCCCCCCCTCTCTTCAAATGAACCGCGGAAATGTTCAGAGCAAAAGTGTTGTGACGGAACGACTTCCGAGTGTCTCCACCCTTGCGCGACTATAGACAGAACGACAGCAGACTCTTCGGTAAATGTGACTAGTTCCCCTGAAAATTTCGTGCGCGTGCGACATCATCACGACGAGCGGTACCACGCTCAACCGGCGGCCCCAGGAGGTTCCAGCGTGAATCGAGCACGCATCAGTGCCGTGCAGCAGTTCTGCTCCAATGATCCTGTGCCCTACTTCATCGATGGTGAGTGGAGCACGGGGACTGAAGCACCAATCGCGGTCATCGATCCCGCAAATGATCTGCCCGTCTGCACCGTTGCGTGTGCAGGAGCGGACGAGGTCGACCGCGCCGTCGTGGCCGCACGGAGGGCCTTCGATCAAGGCCTCTGGTCGCAGGCACGACCTGACGAGCGCTCGCTTCATCTCAACCGCTGGGCCGATCTCGTGGATCGCGACCGGGAGATTCTGGCGGAGCTCGAGACTCTCCAGACCGGGAAGCCGATTCGAGAGTCTCGGGGAGATGTGGCCCGGGCACTGGACGGCATTCGCTTCTACGCTGCCTCAGCGCGCAACATCCGCGGCGAAGTGATTGACGTCAGCTCCCGTCACCACAGTTATGTCATCAGTCGTCCACTAGGAGTGGTCGCCGCCATCGTTCCCTGGAATGTGCCCATCGTCCTCACGGTCTCGAAGGTGGCTCCGGCGCTCGCGGCAGGGAACTCCGTCATCGTCAAGCCGAGTCAGACGACTCCCCTCACCGCCCTGTACCTGGCTCGCCTCTGGCAGGAGGCCGACCTGCCAGCAGGCGTGTACAACGTCATCAACGGACCAGGACGCAGTGTGGGAGAAGCGCTCTGTCTGCATCCCGGGGTGACGGGCATCACCTTCACGGGAGGTACCGACACGGGGCTTCACCTCGGTGAATTGGCGGCCCGGCAGAACAAGCGCGTCATGCTCGAATTGGGCGGCAAGTCGCCCAACATCGTTCTGCGCGATGCTGACATCGATCGAGCAATCCCGGGTTCGGCGAACGCCATCTTCTACGGCCAGGGCCAGATCTGTGCCGCTGGTTCCCGACTGCTCGCGGAAGCACCGATCTACGACCGGCTTGTCGAGGGAGTCTCAGCCTTCGCCGCGTCGATGAAGATCGGCGATCCTCTGGACGAGGCGACTGAATTCGGGTGCCTGACGTCGATCTCGCACCGTGACGAGGTCATGGGGTGGGTACGTCGGGCGATCGACGATGGGGCATCTGTCGCCGCGGGTGCTCGGAATGCCGTTGTGCCCGGACTGCCGGACGGCGCGTTCATGGAGCCGACCGTCCTGGTCGACGTGCCACCCACGGCACCCATCTCATGCGAGGAGGTCTTCGGACCGGTTCTGGTCGTACAACGCGTCGACGACATTGAGCAGGCGATCGCCTGGGCCAACGACTCACAGTTCGGGTTGAGTGCCGGAGTCTGGAGTCGCGACTCTGCCCGAGCGCGGCAGGTGGCCAGTCGTCTCGAGGCAGGGGTCGTCTGGATCAACGACTACGGAGTCTTCAATCCGGCGATGCCGTTCGGCGGCGTCAAGCTGAGCGGAAGCTCACATCGGGAGTGGAGCCATCTCGCGCTCGACGCCTTCATGGAACACATGTCGATCTGGGAGTCCAACGCATGAATTCATTCGCCGACCGGGTAGTGATCGTCACGGGAGGATCGCAGGGCATCGGGCGTGCCTATGTGGAGGCCTTTGTCCGTGACGGCGCCAAGGTTGCCATCTTCGATCTGAGCAATCCTGAGCAGACAGCCAACGAGATCTCCTCCGATGGTGACCGCGTCATCGGCATTCGGGTGGATGTCACGGATCGCAGCCAGGTACAGGAGGCCTTCGATAGGACCGTGCGCCAGTTCGGTCACGTGGACGTCCTTGTGAACAACGCGGCCTTCTACGAGGGCCTGACATTCCAGCCCTTCGATCGCATCACGGATCAGGACTGGGATCGCTCCATGAATGTCAATGTGAAGGGTGTCTGGCTGATGTGCTCCATTGCAGCCCCGCACATGCGCGAGCGGAACTACGGCCGCATCATCAACATCTCCAGCAATGTGGTCTTCATGGGGAAGACCAACTTCCTGCACTATGTGACTTCCAAGGGGGCTGTATGGGCCCTGACGAACGCCATGTCCCGGGAGTTTGCGGGAACAGCGATCACGGTCAACTGCGTTGCTCCCGGCTACACCATCACCCCGGCCACCCGGAACATGAGCTCGCCAGAGGAAGTTGCCGAGTTGGAGCGCCAGATCCTGGCGGCCCAGAGCATCAGACGGCTCCTCGAGGCCGAGGACATGGTCGGCGCCGTCCAGTACCTGGCGTCTGACTCAGCGGCCATGGTGACCGGACAGACCATCACGGTCGACGGCGGTGTCATCGTTGGATAGGAATCCCTTATGAACCCCACCGTGCAGACCGTTCTGGGCCCTGTTCCACCCGAGCAGCTGGGCCGCACGCTCGCTCACGAGCACTTCTTCACGGTGACGTACGACAGCCCTGGGATGTACCTGGCCGACCCAGAGCTCGCGCTTCTCGAACTCGAAGAGGCTCGGGCCGCCGGGACCCAATCAGTGATCGACCTGACGACGTTCGATCTGGGGCGCAGGCCCTCCTCCCTGGCCGAACTGTCTCGCAGATCAGGCGTGAACATCGTCATGGGTACTGGTTGGTACATCCACAAGACCTACCCAAACTGGATCAACAGCACTTCGACGGAGAAGCTTGCTCGCCTCCTCATCGATGACATCGAGAACGGCGAGGATGGCATTCGCCCCGGTGTCATCGGTGAGATCGGTATCGCCGGCGACTACGTTGATGCCAGGGAAGAGCGCGTGCTCCGAGCAGTGGCTAGGGCGCACGCGGTGTCAGGATTGACGATCTTCATCCATCAGCAGCGGGTATCCAGTGGACCGGCCGCGCTTCGGATCCTGAATGAGGAGGGGGTTTCTTCGGACAGAGTCGTCTTCTGCCACATGGACTCCATCGAGGATCCCTCCGCCCAGCGCGTTGCAGCTGATCTTGGCGTGTGGCTGTCGTACGACCGGATACAAGGCTGGGATCTGGTCCATCAGCTCAAGCCCTGGGAAGTTGATCGACGCCGGCAACTGCTTCGTCGAGCGGGTGACGAAGGCTACCTCGACCGCGTGCTCCTGAGTACCGACTGCTGCGTCAAGGGTGACCTTCGGCGATACGGCGGTCCCGGATACGCCTACACGCATGGCATGTTTGCGGACTCGCTCCGGGACAGGGGATTCGACGATTCAGATCTGGAACTCCTGTTCATCAGCAATCCGATGCGGGCGCTGACTGGATCGCTCTAGAGCGTGGCCATGCGTCGCGCCAGGTCCGGATCCGTGTTCTCAATGACCGCTCCGGAAGTCAGGGCCGCGCACACCGACGAGGAATCCGACACCCAGCCGAAATGCGTTGCGATGTCATAGAGGGACGCTGTCTGCTCGACAGGTGACATTGCCCCGACGCCGTCCTCCGGGACAACGACGTTGTATCCGAGGAAGAAGGCATCGTGGGCAGTCGCCCGCACGCAGATGTTCGTGAGGACGCCGAGAAGCACCACGCTACTGATGCCCCGATCTCTGAGCACGAGGTCGAGGTCGGACTGGAAGAAGCCGGAGTACCGTCGCTTGATCACCGCCAGGTCCTCCTCTGCGAAGGTCAGCGGTGCCACCACATCGGCTCCCCACGAGCCTTGGTAGGCATGCGTCATCTGCTTCGCGAACGCCCGCTCCGGCGCGAGATTGGTGCGGTGCTGCTCGTTGACGAACACGACCGTTGCTCCGGAACCGCGGGCTGATGCAAGAATTCGATTCTGGCTGGCACACAAGTCCAAGGCAGCGGGATTTCCGAGGATCCCCGCCTCTTCACAGAAGTCATTCAGCATGTCGATGACGAGAACCGCCGTGCGGGCGGGATCGAGCGTAAGCGAGCGTCCGAAGAGCCTGCGCTCCGAGTAGGGGTCCATAACTTCAACCTTTCGCGATATGTATCAGCCGTACAGCCGAGTGGCTGCTTGATTTGCCTTCTGAACAAGAGAATCGAGGTCGGCCCCCACGAGTCGTCCCTCGAGCACTACGGGCTCCCCTCCGACAAAGACGTGCTGGGCATTCTGACCCGAATAGCAGCGGAACAGCAGCCACTCCAGGTCCGTGAGGGCTGACTGAGGACTCCCGGCGAAACCCACATCACGAATACTCCATGCGGCAATGTCGGCCTGGCTTCCCGGGGAGAGGACACCCAGACCGTCCCAGTTGATCGCCCGCGCTGCGCCCCGCGTGGCCGCATCCAGGACCATCCGAGGCGTGCAGGTCGCATTCCCGTCAGCCGCTATTCCGAACCGGGCTCGCTGCATGTGCCATGCCAGCTGGGTCTCGGCCAGCATTCCCCCTCGGTCATTGGACGCCGCTCCGTCCACGCTCACGGCGACCCGGTCATTCCCTGACATCCACTCCACCAAAGGCGGAGTGGGGTAGCCCAGAAGGGCACTGCAACTGGGATTGTGGACGACACCCATCTGGTGGCTTCCGAATCTCGCAACATCCGCGGCCGCGAGTCGGGACCCATGCGCGAGCCAGTTTCCTGCGCGCACGAGACCCACCCTCTCCGCCATCTCGAATGCCGACTCACCCTCGAGGACAGTGCCGGGAATCGGATGGAAGTGCGTGTGCAGCGACGTGCCGGCTTCCTGGGCCACCTGATCAAGTGCCCGGTTGAATGAGCCGCCGTCGTCAACTACCGGAGTTGTCGGACCGGCGGCCCATCGAAGCCGATCGTGCGTGGGCCGGGCCAGAACCTCTGCGGTGCGCTGAAGCGCGAGCGACTCGGTCTCGACGAGACGAGAGACGTCCACTCCGTCCTTCTCGAGTCGCTGCACCAGCGGGCCTTCCAGACGCGGCGCACATCCCCGCACGTACAGCAGCCGCAGGCCCATCGCGTCTACGGCGTCGACGACCGGCGACACGAAGTCCTCCCCCGCGGGATGCAGATACTCGAAGCCGGCGATCGTCGTGCAGCCTCCGAGCGCGGCGAGCGCGGATGACACGAGCGCGCCCGTGCCCACGTCCTCGGCCGTCATGCGCGCCCATGCGCGGTAGTGGACGTCCAGCCAGTCGATCAGCCCGCCAGGCGCATGCACCCCGCGCGAGACTCCCTGGTAGAGATGGTGGTGAGCGGCAACGAAACCGGGCATCACCACCAGTCCGGAGGCATTGAGTGACTCACCTGCCGCTGGTGGCGCACCGGTACCCGATCCCCGGACGAGCCCATCCGCGATGAGCAGCCAGCCGTCCCGCAGCGCTGGCTCCCGCCAATCGGTGACGAGTGCGCTGGCATGGTGAATGACGAGTTCTGCCATGGGCCTACCGCCTACCCACCATCGCGCATGTCAGGAGACCCCACCGCGAGGGCTGGGAGTGACCAGAGCTGCCGTGGCAATGTGACGCGCTATGGCCTTCTGCTCATCTGGATCGTCCGGAAGCAGAGCCGTCGTGACTCGGACATGACTCGAGGCACTGGCCCTGACCTTGAAGGGGCTCCCCGGAGCCACGCGAATGTCAGACGCCGCGAGGGTGAGCAGCGCTGACCGTTCGTCCTCGACACCCACCCAGAGGTTGACCCCATCACCCGGATGCACGTGGATGCCCTGCTTCTCCAGCAGCAGGGTCATGTTTTCGGTCCGCCGATGGTAGGAATCGCGGGCCCGCGCGACGCACTCCTCCGCCTCAGGGTCCTCCAGCAGCGCAAGCAGCAGCGACTGCAGGATCCGACTGGTCCAGCCCGGCCCGAGCATCCTGCGGGCCATGAGCGGGTCGACCACGTGTGCCGGGCCACTCAAGGCAGCGATGCGCAGGTCTGGGCCGTGAGACTTCGAGTAGCTGCGGATATGCACGGTTCGCTCGGGGAGCCTTGAGCCCAGGGAGAGATCCGGCGCCCTCGCGATCAACCCGGAATGGTCAGCCTCGACGATCACCGCGCTCGATCGGGCCAGCACCCTGGCCAGTGCATCTCTGCGAGCGGGGGTGAGGCCAGCGCCGGTGGGATTCTGTGCCCGCGAATGGAGGAACACGGCAACCGGATCACCCTCCAGAGCCGCCGCGAGGGCACCCGGGACGATGCCCTGGTCATCGAGTGCGACCGGCACGATCTCTGCTCCTCGAGCGTCCAGCAGGTCCAGCAGGGCGGGGAATCCCGGATCCTCCACGATCACGCGGTCACCGATGCTCACCACCTGGTCGATCACCCGGGAGAGCCCGTCCAGCGCTCCATCGACCGTCACGATCCGCGCTGGCTCATAGGGCCACGACTCGAGGAACCTCACCTGCAGCGCAGGGAGGACGGGATCATCCAGGTAGCTCGTCGTCCATCGGAGCGAAGCCGAGGTGAGTGATCGCAGGCTCTTTTCCAGGGGTGGCAGCAGGGATGGGTCGGGCATGCTGGTCGACAGGTCCAGGCCGCCCACGGTGGGCGCCAAGCCGACGCTCAGGTAGCGGACCGGACGACTGGGCTCCTGAGAGCTCCTCACGAATGTCCCCGCTCGGCCCCGGGACTCAATCGCTCCCACAGCGCTCAGGGCCTGCCAGGCCTCACTCACGGTCGCAGGGCTCACGCCGAGTTCAGCCGCCAAGGCCCTGACGGTGGGCAGGCGGTCTCCGACATGCAGCCGATCAGCGCGGATCAGGCGGTTCACCGCAGCGGCAATGCCTCGGGGGGACGCGTCGGAGATGGCCTCGCAAACCATGTCCGTGACGGCAGGATCCGTCATACGGTGTCCCTGGTCAAGCAGCGTCATGGGTCCTCCGGTGGCCACGCCTGTGCGGCCCCGAGAGGCATGGCAACGTCACCTGCTGCCCACACCGAACCGCACCGGGAGAAATGTATCCGAAATCCGCCAAGCACAAGACGTTTTGTCTACACTCCTGAAACACAGGAACTGTCCTGGCTCGTGACCCGCAACCACCTACTGGAGGATTCATGACCACCGTACGCGCGGCCCTGGTCCAGACCGACTGGACTGGCGACAAGGAATCCATGATCGTCAAGCATGAGGGCTACGCGCGCCAGGCCGCAGCTGAGGGCGCTCAGGTGATCTGCTTCCAAGAACTGTTCTACGGCCCCTACTTCTGCCAGGTGCAGGACAAGGTCTACTACGAGTACGCCGAGTCGATCCCAGGACCCACGACGGAGCGATTCCAGGCACTCGCTCGGGAGCTGGGGATGGTCATGGTGCTTCCGATGTACGAGGAGGAGCAGCCTGGCGTTCTCTACAACACCGCCGCCGTCATCGATGCCGACGGGTCCTACCTCGGCAAGTACCGCAAGCAGCACATCCCGCACGTGGGCGGGTTCTGGGAGAAGTTCTACTTCCGGCCCGGGAACGGCGGCTACCCCGTGTTCGACACCGCCGTGGGGAAGATCGGTGTCTACATCTGCTACGACCGCCATTTCCCCGAGGGCTGGCGCGCACTGGGGCTGAACGGTGCCCAGATCGTCTTCAACCCCTCGGCCACCTCGCGAGGGCTGTCTCAGTACCTGTGGAGCATCGAGCAGCCTGCAGCGGCCGTTGCCAACGAGTACTTCGTGGGTGCGATCAACCGCGTGGGCATCGAGCCTCTCGGTGACGATGACTTCTACGGCCAGTCGTACTTCGTGGACCCGGAGGGGAGCTACGTGGGCGACAAGGGAGATCCCTACCAGTCCGAGCTCATCGTGCGAGACCTCGACATGAACCTGCTGACCGAGGTTCGCAACCGCTGGCAGTTCTACCGGGACCGCCGCCCCGACGCCTACGACGACCTCGTCCGCCCGTAACTCCAGAAGGGACCTCGAGCCATGACCATCCTGATCAAGAACGGCACGGTCGTCACCGCCCAGGGCAGTGCCCGGGCGGATGTCCTCGTGGACGGCGAGATCATTGCCGC